>DCUI01000281.1:11529-40638 GCA_002327785.1 Phycisphaerales bacterium UBA2218 | reverse complement strand
GCGGAGTTTGGCGACAGTGAGCCGATGTCGAAATGTTCGAGCAAATTGAGAATCTGCAGCGTGGCGATGCCCTGGCCATTGGGTGGGATCTCCCACACGTCGTAGCCTCTATAGCTTGTGCGTACCGGCTCGACCCAGTCGGCCTTGTGGTCGCGGAAGTCCCGCAGGGAGAACCGGCCGCCGTGGGCCTGTGAGAACTTGACGATCCGCTCGGCGATGTCGCCTTGATAGAAGGCCTGGGGACCCTCCCGCGAGAGGCTCTCGAAGACCGACGCGAGGTCGGGATTCTTGAAGACCTTCCCACAGGACATGGGCTTGCCATCGGGCAGATAGGTGCTGTACAGGCCCGGCCTGTCGTCGATGCCGGAAAGCCACGACTGTGCGACAATCGGCGAGACGGGAAAACCCGCCCGACTCTGGTTGATGACGGGCTCAAGGAGCCGCGAGAAGGCGAGCCTGCCGAATCGCTCGTGGAGCGCGGCCCAACCGCTGACGCAGCCCGGAACGCTCCACGACAGGGGGCTGTAGACCGGGATTTCCTTGAGGCCCAGGTCGAGCGTCTGCTGCAAGGTCCAGTCGTAAGGCGAGCGGCCACTGGCATTGAGGCCGAACAGTTTCTGATCCTTCTCGCTCCAAAGGATGGCGAAGAGGTCACCGCCAAGCCCGCAGCTCATCGGCTCGACGAGGCTCAGCATGGCGTTGGCGGCAATCGCGGCATCGATGGCGTTGCCGCCGGCCTTAAGCACGTCGATGCCTGCCACGCTCGCCGACGGCACCGCGGTGCACACCATGCCGTGACGTGAGACGACCATCGAGCGGTTCTGGTTCCTGTGGGTCAGGAGACCGCGATCCATCGGCAGGGTCGCCGACTCGCCGGAGGCACGACGGGCGCCAAGCCAAGAGTTTGTTGCCGCCAGCGTCGAAGCACCGGCGCCGCCGAGGAGCTGGAGAAACTTGCGGCGTTCCATGGTCCTACTCCTGTGTCGGTTCGGGCGGAGCCTGCTCGGGTTCGGCGGGTTCCGGGGGTTCCTGGATCGGCGGCGGAGGCAGCCTGACTTCCGGCGTTGTGACTCGCTGCTGGGGATAGTCGATGGCGAATTTGGCCCGGACCTTCTCCAGCATCTCGGCCTTCTTCTCCACCCGCCAGACCAGCAGCGTCAGAGGGAGTCGAGATTTCTCCTTGAACGTGATGCTGATCCGTCCGAATCCGAGCAGCCGTTCGAGGAAGTCGCCGGTGTCAATCTTGCTGTTGTAGTCCTCGCGTCCGATCTGCTCGCCGGCCTCGGTGGGGCCTTCCTGGAGGTTCAGGAAGTTAGGCGTGATCGCAACGTAGAAGAACAAACCCCGCAGCCAGGAGATGAGGATCGTGAGCAGGCCGAAGATCGCGATGAGCAGGTAGCCCGTCCCGCTGATGGAGAATGCCAGGCTCCTGAAGAGTCCCAAAAACCCGGTCACCCAGCCGAGCAGGTGCAGCCACAGGAGCAGGAAGCCCGTGCCGACGAGCGCAATAAGGATTACCTTGATGCTGATGTGATACTCTTCGATCAGGAAGTTGACGAAGAAGACGGCGAACCAGACGCCGCCGACCGTCTTGGGGTTGATGCCGGCGAAGATCCTCCCGCCGGACTCCTGCATGAACATCAGGATCGAGGCCAGCACGGCCACCACGATCGTGGGGACGTAAAGGACTTTGGTCGTCCAGCCGAAGATCACGAGCCAGTCGTTGATGTCCGGGTCCTGGCGCAACTGCCGCTCCATGCCCAGTCGCGTGCGGAGGGTCTTTCGCAGGATCAGCCACGCTCCGACGCCCACGAGGACCACGCCGATGGCGATATACAGGGCGATCATCCGATTCGATGTCCACGACCACGCCAGCATACTCGGGCCTCCCAATCAAAGAATCTGTTCGGTTCAAACCGCACGTGGACGATTGTATCCGCAGATGGGCGAATATGCCAGTGTTTCAGGTCGCCCGGACCATAGTGAACGCCGACAGGTATCCTGGCTCGCCTGAGAATGTCGAGCGGAGACGGTCGACCTGCGAAGAGGCTGATGCCGGCGCCGTGGGGTCTTCTGATGACCGTCGTCACGGGATGGCTTTGGTGGCGCCGGTGGTGAAGCCGCCGTCCGCGAGCAGAATCTGGCCTGTGATGTAGGCGGAGGCGTCGGAGGCTAAGAAGATTGCGGCGCCGTCGAGGTCATTGGGCTGGCCGGGGCGACCGAGCGGGATGCGGTCTGTGATGTACTGGACCCATCTCTCGTTCTGGTAGAGCAGTTTGTTCTGGGCGGTCTTGAACCAGCCCGGGGCCAGGACGTTGACCGTGACGCCGTATCGGCCCCATTCGGCGGCGAGGCTGCGGCTCATTTGCAGAACGCCGCCGCGACTGGCGCAATAGGGACCGATGCCCTCCATCCCGAAGACACACGTGCATGAGCCGATGTTGATGATCCGGCCGTACCGGCGCCGGATCATCTCCTTGCCGACCGCCTGGGCGACGAAGAACGCGCCTTTGAGGTTCGTGTTCAGGACGGTGTCCCACTCTTTCCACGTGAACTCGATGGCGGGATGGCGGATGTTCAGGCCGGCATTGTTGACGAGGATATCGATCTGGCCGTACTCGCGGATCGCGGCGCGGACCATACCCTCGATGTCACTCTCATTCAGCACGTCAAGCTTGACGGGCAGAGCCCTGCGGCCGAGGCCCTCGATTTCCTCCTTGAATTCCGTCAGGCGGGCGGGATCGCGGCTGGTGATGACCAAGTCCGCGCCGGCTTTGGCCAATGCCCGGCCGAAGTACTGGCCCAGCCCCCGGCTCGTTCCCGTGACGATGGCGATTTTGCCCGACAGGTCGAAAAGGTTCTCCATCCTTCGCTCTCCGTGATTTCAAGTAGCATGGGCGTCCCGCCCATGAACGAGGACAGGATGCCCGTGCTACGGTTCCAAGACGATTTTGAGCAGGTTTTCCTTGGCCTCCAGCAATCGCCTGAACGCCGCCGGGCCTTCACGAAGCGGCAGCACCTCGCTGATGAGCGGCTCGACGTTGATCCGGCCCGTGGCGATCAGGTCGATGCAGGTCCGGAACTCGCCGGAGCTGGCATACGAGCCCAGGAACGCCAGTTCTCGCGTGACCAGTTCCTGCAGGTTGAACTCGATCTCCTTCTGGAGGTTGCCGACGGCGACGACGCGCCCACCGGTCCTTGTGATCGACATGGCCAGGCGAAACGTCTCGCCGAAACCAACTGCCTCGAACGCGACATCGGCCCCGCGACCATCGGTTTGCCGGAGGACCTCCTGCCTCAGGTCGGCCCTGGCCGGGTTGATGCAGACGTCGGCGCCGACCCGCATGGCCAGACCGAGCCGGAATTCGTTGAGATCCGAAGCGACGATTGTGTTTGCCCCGCGGAGCCTGGCGGCCTGCAGGATGAACAGGCCGATGGCGCCGGCGCCGACGACCACAACCGTGTTGCCCTTTGAGATGGGCGCGCGGTTCGCGGCGTGCATGCCGATGGAGGCGGGCTCCAGTAGCGATGCCTGGACGAACGACACGTTGTCCGGGAGCTTGGCGCAAATCCAGTGCGGCACGGCCAGGAATTCGGAAAAGGCCCCGTTCCGCTTGAATTCGGGGACCGAGACGCCGAGCACCTGCCGCCTCACACAGCGGTTGAACCGTTCCTCTCGGCAGGCGGGGCATTGGTTGCAGTAGACTGTGGAATCGAAGCAGATGCGGTCGCCCCGCGTGAAGCCGACGACGTTGCGGCCCACTCGCTCGACAATGCCCGCTGCCTCGTGCCCCATGACGAGCGGAGGCAGTCGCCGGCCGGTTTTGCCTGTGTGACCCGCCACGTCGGACCCGCAGATACCGCAGGCCTTGACCCGAACCAGAACATCCTCATCATCGACCACCGGGTCCGGGACGTCCGCGTAGCTGAATGTATAAGGTCCGGTATAGAGCAACGCCTTCAATTCGGCACCTCATATCAACGGCAGGAGCATTGCGAACAGGGCTACAAAGAACAGACCGATGACGGCCGTGCTGCTCACAGTGACGGTCCAGGTCTTGAGGGTCTCGACTTCTGTCAAGCCGCCCATCTTGGCGAAGACCCAAAAACCCGAATCGTTCATCCAGTTGCCGCACTGTGCACCGAACCCGATGGCGCAGGCGATGTACACGGGGTGATAGCCCAGCACCTCGGTCGATGGAATAAGCGTGGCCATCATTGCCGAGGTCGTAATCATCGAGACGGTGCTGCTTCCCTGGGCGAACTTGATGAGGAACGCGACGAGAAAGCCCATGAACAGCAGCTTGAGCCCGCCAAGCTGTGTGCTGCCGCCCAGAGACAGGTTCTCGATGGCCGGGCCGATTTGCGCCTCTTTGAGCATGGCGCCGAACGCGCCGCCGGCGGACGTGATCAGAATGATGACGCCGGCGCTCATCAGCGACGTTTCGATCATCTTGGCGAGTCCCTCGCGGCCGGGTCTACGCTGCCGCCACACGACATGCAGAGCGATGGTTGCTGAGAGCATCATCGCCAGGTTCGCATTCCCAAGCACGGAAGTGTAGCTTTCCACCTGCTCGAGGAGCGAATCCGCGGCAGCCCCCCGAGCCAGCGAGGAAACCACCGTGTGCGTCGTGATCAGCGCGACCGGCAGAATAATGGGCAGGATGGACATGAGCAGACCGGGAAGCCTGTCATCCGGCAATGGATCGGGCTCGGCCCGCCCGCCATCGAGCGGTCGCATCGGGATATCGATCCGCTTGGAGAGCCAACCGACCAGGAGGTATACCCCGACGGCTGTCGGGACAGCACACATCAGGCCCACAAGAATCATCATGCCCAGGTCGATGTGCAGCGCTTGTGCAATGAGCAGCGGGCCGGGCGTGGGCGGGACCATGGAATGCGTGATCGACGCGCCGGCGCCCATCGCCAGAATCAGCAGCAGGTAGCTTCGTTTCGTCCGGCGGTGCATCGAGCGAGCCAACGGCAACAGCAGGTAAAACACGGTATCGAAGAAGACGGGAATCGACAGGACGAAGCCGCTGGCCATCAGCGACACTTCGCATCGCTTTTCGCCCAGCAGTCGGACGAACATCCGCACGACACGGTCCGCCGCACCCGAGGCGATCAGGCAGTCCCCAATGATTGCCGCCAGAGCGATGACGACGCCGATCTTGCCCGCCGTCGTGCCGAACGCTTCGGCGACCCGTCCAACTCTGTCGGCGAACGGTCCCGGCGAAAGCAGGCTGACGACCACGGCCGCCGTGATCAGCGCAAGAAACGCGTTGACCCGAAGCATGACGATCATGCCGAGCACGATGGCGATCCCGACGACCAGGATCATCAGAGGAATCGCCGGGTGAGTTTGTCCCGGCGTCCCTGCCGCGAGCAAGACCAGAGAGTCCATTCCCATCAAATCTCCGTTCCTTGTCTTGGTGTCGCTATTCGTCTGTCATGCTCGACGGTCGCCTATTTTGCCGCGGCCTTCAGCTTATCCGCGTGCGGGAGCGTGTCGGGGACGACGCGGACCTCCGTGCTGAAGCGAAAGGGAAGTGGTGTGCCGGAATCGAAGGTCAGCTCGACGAAGTATGCAGTCCAACCCTTTTCCGGGGTCTTTACCTGTGCGTCGTAGATCCCATTGTCTGTGCCCGTCAGCGGCGAGCTTGTCCATGCCTTGCCAATGGTTTGCAGGCGAAGATCCCTGGCGTTCGGGTTCGTCGCAGTCCACAGGTTCACCTGCGTGGGTCGGGTCTTCGCGGTGACCACGATATGGCCCTGGTCGGCTACCTGCCAGGAGAACTGCGGCAGGTCCCGACCGGCGAGGAGCGAGGTATACCATGCAAGAAGAGCTTTGTCGGCCTGCGAGCCGTCAAGCCCGTGGTCGGTATTCGCGCTGTACAACAGATATTTCGAGCCGGGCAGGTCCTGGAAGTAAAACTGGGCCGAGTCGGGCAGGAAGAATTGATCGCCGGACGAATTCAGCAGAAACTTGGGCATCGTGTAGCGGTCTCGGTACTCGTAGGGGTCCACGATGCGGATGAGCCTCTGTCCTTCGGGTGTGTCGAGCTGGCTGAATACGTTGAAATCCTGGTAATCCTGGATGGCGGTCGAATAGAACCCGTAGGCGGCGAAGTGATGCCGCATCTGCTCGTCCATGTTCAGCACGTCGATCACGGCCGGAGCGATGGCCCGAACGCGTTTATCAACGGCCGCCGTTAGCCAGGTGGTCCAGCCTCGTTTCGAGCCGCCGGAGACGACGAACCGACTGATCTTGAGCTTGCCGTCGGTGGCCTTCGGAACGTAGTCCTGGACGGTGTCCATCGCTCGCACGGCGCTCTTGACCATCGGCAGCAGCAGCGGCCATGTCCCATCGCCCGTCTTGACGTATTTGTCGAAGGTGTAGGCGATGATCGCGTCCTCGGATCGCTGGTTGCCCGGGTCGTCGCTGAAGACCAGCGGCTCATTCGGGACCGTCTTGAGATCGACCACGACGGTCCTGCTCTGCAGGGCGATCTGGGTGAGCATCCCGTCCGGGCCCGAGGGCGGCGTGGCCCGGTTGCTGCCCCCATTGATCCAGAGCAGGGCGGTGTCGGAGGTGACCCCATTCGGCACGATGATCGTCACCCAGTGCTGCCAGAGCGGCCGGTCGACTTCTTTCTCCGTGCGCCAGGTCTGCGATTTCATGTCGAGGATGTGGATCTTGCCCAGCGGATGGTCGATGGTCTTGACCAGGCTGTAGGTATAACTGGCGTCGGGCCTGGCGACGTAATCGTCGAGCGGCGTCGCCGCGGCGGCGACCGTCATCAGAAGGGCCACGAGCACCGCAAGCAGCTTTTGCACTCTCATCGTCACACCTGCCTTTCACGAAGAAAACTCGATATTCGTGCTTTGGGTCTCTGTCTCCGGCGATACCGCCAATCCTGGTGTCTACCCGACCCTTCGTGGGAAAACGGTCCTGAGGTACTCCGCATCGTACCGGCAGCTTTCCTCGACGCCGAGCGGCATCTTCGTGCCTTCCATGACCAGCCAGCCGCGATAGCCGATCTCGTCCATGGCCTCCCGAACGCGGGCGAAATCGATCGAGCCCTTGCCGTAGAGGTCGTCGTAATCCTTCGCGTGGAACTGGCAGATCCGCTTGCCCAGCGTGCGAATCTCCTTGTAGATGTCGTAGCCCATCTTGTGGGAGTTGGCGACGTCGTAGTACACCTGGACGGCGGGCGACCCAACGCGGTCGAGGATGGCGATGTGCTCCTCGGCGCTGAGCCAGGACTCGACGGCGAGCGTCACGCGGGCCTTCTCGGCCTTGGGCGCGATGTTCTTGAGCCGGCTCACTGCGGCGTCGGTGCCTGAGGCGTCGTTCTTCAAATCTCCCTTGCCGAAGAAGGCCAGGAGGATGATTCTCTGTCTCATGTCCATGGACTCGGCAACGTCGATGGCCTTGTCCACCCACTGCTCGGCTCGCGAGTCGCTCTTGTAGGGCACTTCGTTGAGCACGCCCATCGCCAGTGAGGCAATCCGCATCTCCTGGCTCCGGCCTTCCTCGGCATAGCGTTTCCACAATTCCGGATCGAACAGCGGGGGATCTTTGTCGGAACCGCCCCCAAAGTCTACTTGGACGCCGTCGAGGCCGATCTTCTTCGCGATGGCGAAGGCCGCTGGGTCACATCGTTTACCGATTGTCCAGTCGCACACGCCCAGCCGGAAGCCTCGGGGTCTGCGTTGTCCTCTCTGGCGGTTCTCCTCTTGCCCCAGCAGGGTGCGGTCCGGCAGGAACGTCAGGCCCGTGAACGCGCACGCCGTGGTTGCGAGCATCCGCCGACGGCTGATTGTTTTGTTGGTCATGCTTTCATGCCTTTCAGGTTGGCATCTAGTTTCTCTTTGCTCTTGAGCAGTTCGTCCCAGGTGACCATCCGATTCTCATAGGCCGCGGTCCGGCCGAGAACGGTGATCAGGTTGCTGCGGACGCTCGTCTCGACGGTCGGATTGTTCACCTTGCCTGCGGCGATGCTGTCGTAGAAGGTCTTGATGTTGGCGACCGCGCCTTCTTGATAGATGCCGGGCGACTTACCGCCGCGATAGAAGTTCTTGCCGCGAATGATAACCTGCCCGCCGTACTCGGTCTCCAGAATGCCTTCGGTACCGAACATGCGATTGCGGATGCCTTCCGGCTGGGTCCCGTGGCCCTCGCACTGGCGCGAGCTGAAGGTGATGCCGACGTTGTTTGGATACTGGAACAGAACGCTGAACGTGTCGTAGCAGGTGCCAACGGGCCGGAACTTGCGGCCGCCCGTGCCCACCGCCCACACCGGCGGCACGCCCATGATCCAGTTCATCACGTCCAGCGTGTGGATGTTCTGCTCGGTGATGATGTCGCCCGAGAGGACCTTGTCGAGCCCCCAGGCGCGGAGGCGATTCTCCGGGTTCTCGGGCCCGCTGCGCCATGTATCGTACATCCGGCCGAACGGGCAGGTCGCGTGATAGATTGCCTCGCCGAACCCGATCTCGCCGAGGGCCTTCTCCTCGTGCAGCCGGCGCAGGGCCTCCATATAGAAGGGATCGGCCCGCGTCTGGAAGTCGATCAGAAACACCAGCCTCTTGGCTGTGGCCTTGGCCCCGCTGTCGCCGATGCTCAAACAGCCCGGAACATCGACGGCGATGGGCTTGGCGACATACGTGTGTTTGCCGGCATCGACCGCCGCGGCCGCCTGCTCCGGATGGAAGTAAGGCGGGCTCTCGATCGCCACCGCGTCCACCTTCTCCAGCAGCTTCAGGTAGCCCTTGAGGCCCGGGAAGCGATTGGCCTGGGGAACCCCTAACTCGTTGCCGGCATTGTCGGCCCGGTCCTGGAAATAGTCGGAAGCGGCAACGACGTTGTATCCGCCGTGTGCCTTGAAGAGCTTGGCGATCCACGTTCCGCGTCCGCCGCAGCCGATCAGGCCGAGACGAACCTGGGAGTTGGCGGCGGTGCCGTGAACGAGTCCCGGCTTGACTACGGCGAACGACGCGACGGCGGCCCCGGCCCCTGCCATGAAGTGCCGGCGGCTGAGGGACTTGCGATGGGCGGTTGCTTCGGCGGGCTTGCGCGATTGCGACATTCTGCGGTCCTCCTTTCAAGAACACGTGCATGGAAACCATGCCTCTGTCGGCATTTACCTCAGTGCGACAATTATAGCACCCCCTATAGCCCGTGCAATCAGTTTCCGGCAACCGCCACGTCCCGGATTCAGCGATTTGTGCTCCTGCTGGTTCTGACGGCGGGTCCCCGAGATCGAGCTGCCGTCGTCCCTGTGGCAGAAGCACTGGGTGGTTCACTGTAAACCGGCCGTCCGGGGCACTCAGAAAATCCTGGAGTATCTCGGCCGCTACATCCATCGTGTCGCCCTCACCAACAACCGCATTCTCTGGATCGAAGACGGCAAAGTGACCTTTCGATACAGAGATTCCCGCACGGCCGAAACCAAGACCATGGCTCTCGACGCCCACGAAACACATGGCAAGACCGATTGGCTAAGCCATCCGCCGACGCACAGAGGCCCTCCGGGCTCGATCCGGCCGTGGAGGTGTCGTCGCCACCGCAAGCTCAATCGCGCCCATACTGTAAGACCGGTACGCTCCTCTGGATCAGGCGGCTGGGGTCCGTCGTGTAGAAGTACTCGTCGCGATGGGTGCCCTGGACGTCGCGCACGAAGACCCATCGAATCGGCACGACGCCAGCGCCCGCTTTGTACCAGAGACCGGTACGACAGGCGTACAGAACACAAGATGAAAGTCTACAGAACCAGTGGCATAGAGGGCGTGTTCCTGAACGAAGACACGCTGAAAAAGCAGGGGTCTGCCGCCATCATCCGGAAGATTGATGATGTTCTCCAGCAGAGGCTAAGGCGTTTCCGCAGTCGTCCCAAGTAATTGAGGAACTGAAGAGGAGACTGTCACTTGCCTGCGAGGCAACCACGGCCGGGTCGCGATATCGATGGTACTGGATGCGCCATTTTGAACGACTGGTTGGCTGCAGTTCCTCAAGGGAAATCACACAGCCAAATCTGGATGCGTTCGTCCTGAAACGCAGTGAAGAGGCGGGCAAGAGCACGCTGAACAAGGACATCACCAACCTGCGGGCATTCCTCAAATGGGCCGCGAGGAATCGCTTTGTTGCTGCCGGCCTGGAGATCCGGAAGGTCAAGGTGCCGCAGAAGCCGGTCGCTGCCTTGTCCGTGCCCCAGGTGCGGGATCTGCTCACGGCCGCCTCCAAGTATCCGACCCTGCGATTGCGAGTCCTGCTGGCCGTGACGACGGGCCTGCGGCGAGACGACATCGAAACCATTCGTATTGGTAATATTCATTTTGACCGAAACACGATTGCCACACGCAATCAGAAGGCTGGGAAAGCAATGCCGGAACGCCCGGTTCCCGAGGCGATCATGACGGAGCTGGCCAACCATGTTGCCGGACTTGCTGACGGACAAGAGCGACTGTTCCCTGACCGATTCAGCCCGAAGAAGTGGGACCGGGTGCGTGCGAAGATGAAATTCCCGGGCCTGATATTCCAGGTTCTGCGAAAGACGTTTGCCTCGCTACTGGCCCAAAGGGGGGTGTCAACCGCCGTGACCCAGCGGCTGCTGGAGCACTCGAGTCCTCAGCTCACCAACGATGTATACACCAATGTCGATCCGGTGCTGCGCCAGGCGGTTGAGCAACTGCCGGTTGCCGAATGGGTTTGAGACGCATCAGTTGATGCCGGGCTCTGTCGTACCGATGAGAATCGTGAGGGGGCATGATTCCTGCACAGCCCTTCCATGGACGATGACGATTCCTCTGGGATGGAAATGGCCCTCAGCCACAGGGGCAAATGGATCTTGGGGAATACTCCACTTCCTGGCCGATATCAGGTTGCCCGGTTGTACATGGGCTACAAAGGCTCTATCATAAGGACTCGAGGTCAAGTACGCTTTCGCCGAATGTTGTCTTTTCATGGTCCGAGGCCGTCGCTATGCCTGTGAAATGGTTGCCCATCATTCTTGGCCTGCTCTCAATCAGGGTGGGCTCATACCCGCTGCAGCCTCCGGCAGCCGCCGACACGGAAATCAAGCTTCAGGTAACAGGTTTCGAGCGACAATCACGCGCTGAAGATCAGCCGGAACTGCAAGTGGATTTCCGGTATGCCCCCGAACGATGGCAGGCGTGCATTGGCTTGCCTGATGATCCCCACAAGAGCATCGTCGGTTCGGACGGTGGGATGTATTACGACTATGGAGGTGGCCGATTCCACGACTTCCGCGTCAGAGTCAAGGGCGACCTGGAGACCGAAGGACAGGAGAGGCCCGTCCGGCAGGAACTGATCGACCCGAGAGTACCCGTTGTGGTTACGAACGCGCAGCGCGGTGGCCTTCGGCTGCGCCGACGAGCCTGGGCCGGAGTGCCCGATGGCCAGGACGTCGATGGGTGGAACCGCAAACGAGTGGATTATCTCTGGCTGGAGTTGGAGAACTGCGGCCACCCTCGTCAGTCGGGACGGATTGTCCTCGAAATCGACTCCGACAGGCCACTGCAGGTGGATGAGGACATGCAGCAGGTGCACTACGCGAAGGAACAACAGGCTTTCTGCAGGGTCTGGCCGAGATGCACATTCTATCTGCCGCGTCCGGCCGAAGAAAACGAGCGCACGGAGCAGATACTCGCCCAGCCCCGCCCTTCCGTGAGCCTCAACTGGGGGCGGCCGAACCGTCCGTGTGATGAGCGGTTTCACCATGTTCTGGTCGGCTATGGTCGGCCGCTGAAATTCACTTTCCCGGCCGAATCGGGCAAGGAATACGGCGTGGCGTTCGGCCTGATCGAGAGCTGGCACGAGGCGGCGGGCAAACGCCCTCTGGAACTTCGCATCGAAGGGAGGATCGTGCGTCGTGTGGACCTCGTTTCCGAATACGGACGGCATCGGCCCGTGGTCCTCGGGTTCAAGGCCAGGGACGAGGACGGTGACGGCCTGCTGGAAATGGGAGTCCATCCCGTCGCGGCGGAAGACGACAACACCATTCTGACGGCCCTGTGGGTATTTGGGGCACAGGCCATGCCCTCGGAAGAACAGATCCTCCAGGGACAGGCCGATAGCCACGCGTTGGCGATCTATGACGCGAACTCGCGGATTCAGAATCCCCTGCGACTGTTCTTCGGCAAGGTGGACCTTGAGCCTGGGCAGAAGGACCAGGTGTTGGTTGCGATTGGTCGGGGCGAAGAGGCCGACCTGTCTGTATCCGCTGACGCCGCCCCGCGTGAGTTGGAAAGAGCGATCCGATACTGGCGACAGGATCTGAATCTGCCTTTCGATCGTATCCGGATACCGGATTCCGCGGTTCAGGGCCTGCTGGATTCCTGCATTCGGAATATCTACCAGGCGCGTGAACTGCGCAACGGTGTACCCGCCTTCCAGGTAGGCCCGACGTGTTACAGGGGAACCTGGGCGGCCGACGGCCCCTTCATTCTGGAGGCGGTCACGTACCTTGGACGTGCCCGAGAGGCGCGTGCCGGTTTGGAGCTGCAGTTGGAGAAGGATGAAGGGCCTGGCGGCGTCGCGTTTTCCAAGAAGCACGGCTTACGATTGTGGATGATTCTGCGGCACTGGCAACTGACAGGCGAAGATGCCTGGCTGCAAGCGATGTGGCCCCAAGTGCAATCCAACGTCGAGAAGATCATCGAGTACCGGCGGATGACGATGCAGGACCCGTCCCAGGCCAACTACGGCCTGATGCCGATCGGATTCGGCGATGGCGGACTGGGAGGAGAGCATCGCGAATATACGAATGTCTACTGGACCCTGGCCGGCCTGAAGGCGGCGATCGCCATGGCGGAGCACTTGGAGCAACCCGTGGCGTCCGAGTGGAAGACCCAGTTCGCGGACTACTGGGCGCATTTCGAGAGGGCTCGTCATCGCGACAAGGTGCAGGATGACCACGGCAATGAGTACGTTCCCGTAACGATGAAGGGGGAGCAACAGCAATTGCCGCAGCGCGGGGCATGGGCATTTCTGCAATCGATTTATCCGGGGCGTATCTTCTTGCCCGATGATGAACTGATGCGCGGCACGCTGGCCATGCTGGACGCCAATGTGCAGGAGGGCTTGATCCACGGGACAGGCTGGGATCCGGCGGGCATATGGACATACGCGGGCTCCTTCTACGCGCATGCCCACCTGTGGCTGGGGCATGGAAGCAAGGCGGCCGCCACTCTCTATGCCTTCGCGAATCATGCCTCTCCACTGCTGTGCTGGCGCGAGGAGCAGAGTCTCCGTGGGACGCCCGAGAGATATGTGGGCGACATGCCCCACAACTGGGCGAGTGCCGAATTCATCAGGCTGATACGACACCTGATGATTCTCGAGCGCGGGCAGGAACTCCATCTGCTGGAAGGCCTGCCGCACGTGTGGTCTCGTCCGGGTGCCACGATACGCCTGGCGGACATCCCGACGAGCTTCGGATCGGTGAGTCTGTCGGTGCATGTCGCCGAAGACGGGAAGAGCGGATGGATTCGGATCGATCCCCCGGGGCGGGATTGGATAGAGAGGCTGGTTGTGCATTTGGAGCATTTCGATCGTCCCGTACGGCTCCTCCGCGTCAATGGCAGGGAAATCGACGGCGATTCCCTGTTGACAGCGCCGGGGAAAGAGATTCTCCTGCTGCTTGAATTCGCGACAGCGTTGCAATAGCGACAGCAAGCAGGAGACAGGCAGCAAGTGCAGACGATTCAATATTATCCAGTTGGCCGGATTGTGTCTCCCTTCAAGGACACTGTTGGCGTACCTCGGCAGGCGGCCGGAGCTCGGGACGTAGGAGCGAAGATCGAGGTCTTCGAAGAGTTCACGGCGGGATTGAGGGATCTGGACGGCTTCAGCCACATCGTCGTTGTCTTTCATTTCCATATGGTCACGCGCTCGAGTCTCACGGCACATCCACCCTGGGATAAAGGAGACCACGGTGTGTTTGCCACGCGGAGCCCTTACAGGCCCAATCCGACCGGCGTATCGATCGTTCGCCTCGACGGCGTGGATGGCAGCGTGTTGCAGATATCAGGCGTCGACATGATTGACGGCTCGCCGGTGCTGGATATCAAGCCGTATATCCCCGAGCTGAACCCCAGCGGGAGCGTGAAGGTCGGTTGGCTGGCTGGCAAGATGGACGGGATGATCAGAAGCTGTTCGGGAGATCGTTGATTCGAGCTCGACGCAGGTGGTGACTCGCATGTCGTGTCCATGGTATTCCATATGCCCTTCGAGACGATTCGAGCGGGAGGGACGGATCGACCGTTCGTGGAAACGGGGTTATTGCAGGACGATGGACAACTGGCGTAATTGTCAAAGATACCAACTGGAGGAGAAAGGCATCCCGCACCCGGACAATCTGCTGCCCGATGGGAAGATTGACGAATCGATCCGGGAGTAGGATAAGTGAACACCGGAGAGCGGCCGAATCTTCACCTCTGGTGGAGGATCACAGATGACCTCAGCGTGCAAAGTCCCATGCCCTTTCTGCCCGCCGAATGTCACAGCGAAAGTGCTGGAGAGATGGGGAACGGTCCTGGCGATTGCGGACAAGAACCCCGTCACCGAAGGCCATGTGCTTGTCCTTCCTGTTCGCCATGTCCGGGACTTTTTCTCCATGACGTGCGAGGAGAAGAAGGATGCCGACCGGCTCATTCAGCGACTTCGTGCCAGGATCGAGGAATCCGACCCGACGGTCACCGGCTTCAACGTGGGCGTCAACTGTGGAGAGAGTGCGGGCCAGACGATCCTGCATGCCCACATTCACCTCATTCCCCGGCGCGACGGGGACATCCCCGAGCCGAGAGGTGGCGTACGGGGAGTGATTCCGGACCGGAGGGGATACCCCGATCGATGGCGGATGCTCCCGAGAACCCACGGGAGCGCGCCGAGCTGACGGGCAGGCTCTACCCGATGTTCCACTCTTCCAGAATACCGTGTTTCTCTATCGGGAAACCGTGCCGGACCGCGGTGAAGACATCGTCTTGGTCCTGCCCATTCGCCACCAGCCTTCTTGCTCCCTCCCTGATCTCACTCCAGATACGTTCTCCTACGCGTTGATTGGCTGATCCTGGATAGAATTTTCGGAACTCCCTCGCGGTCTTATGGAACCCTTCAAGATCAGGGCTGTCATACTCGAAGAATCCTCTGCCTGATTCGAGGCCATAGGTCTTCTTCTTGTTCATCATGACTACCACTTCGGGCACAGGTATGCCGAGGGTTGCCTCTACCTGCCCGAAGATCCTGTAGAGGGTGTCATAGCCGATCAGGTCCATGGCCATGATGCCGCCATAGGGCATGCCGAAGTAATCCCGGCATGAATACTCGATGGTTACAGGAGAGTGTTCTCTCATGAGATCAAACATAGTGAACATTACGTTGTGCCATATCTGGTTGAAGATATAGCCTGGACTTTCGTCGTTGACGATCGCTACAGCGAAGCCTTTCTGTTGGAAAGCATGCGCCATGGCTTCCAGGTGCGCTCTCTCTGTGTATTTGCCGGGACCCTGCAGTTCGACAAACCTCCTTGTCCGGAGATCCGGGAGGATATGGGTGTTCATAAGCCGTTCCGGATTGGCGACCCTGTCGGCATAACTACTGCAAGGGATTGTGGAGGAGAGCGTCCCAAGATAGGTGCTTTCGCTGACATGACTGCTCAGTTGCTCGAGAATCGAGCCTTTGAGTGAGGGGTCCTCGGGGACGGCCTCGATGACAGTATCGAGATCTCTTGGAAGGTCATCGATACCGATGTAGACGCCAGTGAGACCCTGCTTTGCGGCCCGTAGCCTTGCTTCTGAAGCGATATCGACACCATACACGCAGCTTCCTCTTTGGGCTAAGTAGGCCGCGATCTCGCCTCCCATCGTGCCAAGCCCTACTACTCCGACGTTGTCCAGCCGGCCGTTTCGTGAGGTGCACACAGGCAGCGACTTGCAGCCAAGGACGGATGCTCCGAGAAGCACCATTGCTTTTCTTCGTGTCAAAACCTCCATGATCCACTCCCTTTTGTTGAGCCGAAGGTGCTCTTGCCTGGTGGTCTACCGCTTAAGCCAGTCGGGCAGGCGGATGTCTTTCGTGGCGTCATCAATCGAAGGAATGTACGGCTTGATGTCGACGATTGGAGTGTCGTCCAGCGCATCAATTTTGTCAACCTGGATTGTCCCATCTGCCACGGAAAGAACTCTGCACAACGTCAGGCCAATCAAATTCGGGCGGGCTGGAGCACGGCAGGCAAAGACACCTGTCAGGGGATTGTTCGGATTGCCCCTGGGATGGACTCGAAGCGTGCGGCGTTTCTGCGGCGTGTCGTTCCGGTCGAACCAGTACAGCACGAAGATATGTGAGTAGCCGTCCAACCCCAAGAGGGCATCGTGGTATGGGTCGAAGATTCGCAGGTGCGAGGACTCCCCTTTTCTCTCGACCCGGCCCACCGGATTCATGTGGTAAGACGGTCTTTCATTTTGGGTTTGCCCGGCGTTTGCTCTGGAAAGTCTGTCAAGCAGGGAACAGAGAACGCCACAACCGCCCGCCTTCAGACTCCTACCGAAGAAACCACGCCTGGAAATACACATGTCCAGCCCCCTTCAAACGATTTGTTCCCTGCTATCGCAGCGTACCCGGCTTGAAAGGCCACGCCCTTAGAAAATGCATCGGCCCAAAGCGCGGCGTGAGCCGCGCCAGGCACCGCGATTCGGTGTCGATTGCCATCGAGACTGTCGGCCGAAACCTCGCTCTTGGCCGCGTCCTGCGAATCCTTGATTGCTGCCTCTTCCATAGCCGCCCCGTCTCGACCAGAACGGGCGGAGATCAGAATCGCGGAATGCGAGCACCTTGCCGTCTTCCAGCCGCAGGGTGGTCGCCACGTACTGATTCTCGGGCATCTGGGACGTGCGAAATGCGACGACTTCAATCTGTTTGCCCGGCTGGAGTGGCTCTATGATGGGAGCCACGGCACTGGCCGGCCCCAGGTGCAGGTTGTACTGCTTGTCATCAGTTCCTCCCATAATCAGATGTGTGCCTGCGAGAGCGGGGCCGGTTGTCTTCTCGCAGGGATGCGTCTCGATCGATACGATCTTTCCCGAGAGTTGTGTCATGGGAGGTTTCAGTCCCTGCCGGACCACGCCGATCTGATCACCCATTCCCTTCTGCGCAAAGGTCGCTGAGCAGGCCCATGACGAGATGCAGACCACGGCAAACAGGAGTTTTGGCCACGCCGAGATGTGTCTTGTCTGATATTCCGCTGTCATCGTCGTTCCTTTCAATTGAAATCCACCTTTTCGTGTTGCCAGGAACATCCGGTTCTCTTGAAAGGGAGTGCAACGGGCACGTCTTCAGGTTACACCCATAGGGAGGTATTTTCCAGGAGAGAATCTTCGGGCAGTTGCGGAGGGAGTAAGAAGAATAGGGGAACGGAGCCTGCCGTATGCGAAGCAATGACAGGTGAGTAGGCCCATTCTGCGTTGCTTGTGCCTGACGCGGGCGATATGCTGCACGAACACTCGGACCCGTCCCATTGGGGTTCTGGTCAAATCTTCGAGTGCTCCGGACTCTCCGGGAGTCGCGGCGGGCCGGGAGCCTGCGAAATATCCTTCGGAAATGGATTAAGTGATCTGTGCAAAGTGATGAAGACCTCATGCTGGCGGTGGGAGAGGGCGACCTTGAAGCCTTCGAGGAACTTGTCCGGCGACATCAGGCGTGGGCGTGGGGTATTGCGTACCGCGTCCTGGGGCACAGGCAAGAGTCCGAAGACGTGGTGCAGGATGCTTTTCTGAGACTCCGGGAAGCCTCCGGCCGCTATCGGCCGACCAGTTCACTCAAGACTTATTTCTACCAAATCATTGCCCGCCTGTGCCTGGACCGGGCGAAAAAGAAACAGCCTCGCTATCTGGACGTGGTGCCGGATGTGCCTGCTTCCACGCTGGACGCCCCCGGCGAGATGGAGAAAACTCAGGAGGCGGATGCGGTGCGTGCCGCTCTGGATGCCCTGGCGCCCCAGCAACGCATGGCTGTCGTGCTGCGGTACTACGAGGGCTTGAGTTATCAGGATATCGCCCTGGCCCTTGAGACGACTCCCAAGGCCGTGGAACGGTTATTGGCCCGCGGCCGGGACCGCCTCCAGGCGATTCTGAAAACTTGGAAAGATCCTTGATCACATGCGGGGGTTTGGGGCTTCCCAGTCGTTTAAGGTAACAGAAAGGGTGTTCATATGTTCTCGTGTGTGAGAGTTCGAAGACAATTGGGCGCCTACCTTGATGGGGGACTGTCCCAGAACAGACAGACGGCTATGGAGCGTCATTTGGCGACGTGCAGGTCCTGCCGGGCCGCCTTGGAGAGTCTTCGTCGGCTCGAGCGAGCCCTACAGGCTGTGGAAGTTCCATTTGCCGGGTCGGACTTGACTTCGCGGATCATGGCCAAGGCACGAAAACGCCAAAACATCTCGACAGAGCCAAGCGTGATCTGTCTTCACCATGGGCTGGGGTCCATGTCCCGGATTTGGACGTTCAGGATCGCCGCTGCCGCCGTGCTGGCCTTCGGTCTGACCGTCGGTTCGTACATGGGCTGGTCGGCGGGGCGTTCCATGGCGCCGGCCGCGCACGTCGATCCGCTGAATGCGTACAACCTGGATTACCTGGGCGACGCACCGGATGGATCGTTGGCGCGCAGCTATCTGGCTCTGGCATCCAATCCTGAAGGATACTGATCATGGCCAGGAAATACGTATTTCTGCTGATTGTGCTGTCTGTGGCGTTGAATATCGGGTTCGCGGGCGTTTGGGCGGCACAGACAGTGGCGGGACATTGGGCTGTCTGGGAGGGGCGGCGTCAGAAGAGCGACGAAGGAGCGATCTGGTGCCCGCTGTACCGCCGGCTCAATGTGACAGAGGAGCAGTGGCGGCAGTTGGAGCCGCGTCTGACCCGGTTCCAGCAGGCGTCTCAGAGCCTCTACGAGGAGATTCAGCGAAGGCGGGCGGAGTTCATCGATCTGGTTGCCGCGGCCCAGACGGACCGAGAGGCCATCGCCGCCAAGCAGGAGGAAATCCGCGCCGGCCAGCGCCGAATGCAGGAACTCGTCGTCGACCAACTGTTGGCCGAGAAGGGAGTTCTGACGGTTGAGCAGCAGGAGAAGCTATTTGACATGATTCGCCGGCACAGCGGGTGCATGGGACCTGCCCGGATGCGCGGCGATCTCCGAGAATCAAGCCAGACGCCCATGATGCCGTAGGAGAATTGTGAGGAAGATACATATCCTTTTCGCCGTGCTAATGTTGGGTGGCTGTACCGTATCGCCTCCCACCGACCCCGGTCCGGCCGTGGCTACTGCAAGGTCAGAGGCTGCGGCCCCACGTGTGGACTCGCTTCTTGGGCCGCCGCCGCAAGGGCCATTGACACTGATCGACGCGATTGCCGTGGCGCTGGCCAATAACCCGGATGTTGCCGCGGCCGACTGGGACTACCGCGCAGCACAAGCCCGGCATGACTATGCATCCGGGGCACGACTGCCCCGGCTCAGTGCAGTCGGCAGCTATGCGCACCACCTTGATGAGCAAAGGCTGCTTCCCGTGCGTCAGCCGGGCGATCCTGCGATCTTGAGCCGGGACATCGTTTCCGGCGATCTGGTGCTGACGATGCCGATCTATACCGGGGGACGGCTGGTCAACCAGATCGAGGTGGCCGAGCTTCTTCAACAGGCGGCCGGCCATCGTCTGGCTCGCAACCGGGAGGAACTGGTCTTCAACGTCTCCAGCGTCTTTTTCAGCATTCTCGCCCAGCGGCAGGTGATCGAGTCGCTCGAATTCTCCGGCCGGACCCTAAAACAACACCTCGATCGCGTGGATGCGCTGGTTGCCGCCCAGAAAGCCGCCAAGGTGGATCGCCTGCGCACCGAGGTCCGCCTGGCGGATGTCCAACAGCGGCTCGTGCGGGAGAGGAACGTTATGGCCATCCAGCACCGTGCTCTGGCCTCTCTGCTCGGTTCAGAGAGTCAGGGTGAAGCTCTGTCGATTCAGGGAGACTTGGAGTTGAACGAGGGAGCGTCGGTCCCGGAGCTTGAAACGGCCCTGACAACGGCCTGGTCGGGTCGTGACGACTACCTGGCCGCCAGATCGGCCCTGGAGGCGCAGGCCCGCAATGTGGAGGTGGCCAGGTCTGGGCATTTGCCGATTGTTTTTGTTCAGGGCTCCTATGGCGGACGATGGGCCGCCGGATCGCCAACGGGCACAGGGGATGAACTGGATGACATCGGTCGAATTGGGCTCGGGGCCGAGATACCGCTCTATGAAGGCGGGCAGGTCAATGCCCAGGTCCAGGAACAGCGGGCAAACCTCGCGGCCGCGAGAGAACGTCTCCGCAAGCTCGAACTCCAGATCCGTTTGGACCTCGAGACCGCGTTGCTCAACGTGCGGTCGTCCCAAGAACGTATCGTGGCGATTCGGACATCCGTGGAACAAGCCCAGGAGAGTCTTCGAATCGAGCGAGAGAAATACGATCTTGGCAGAGGTGCAATTATCGATGTCCTGGATGCGCAGTCTGCTCTGCTGGACTCACAGACGAATTACTACCGGGCCCTGGCGGACTATCACGTTGCGATGGCCCAGATGAAACTGGCGATGGGTGAACAATGAACCACACGAATAGACTGAATCGTTTCCTCCTTGCGGCGACAACACTGGCTCTGCTGTCGGGCAGTCTGAGCCTTACAGGTTGCGAGGGCAAAACGGATGGGAAAGAGGCCGGGGTTCCCAAGAAGGTTCCCACGGTGGCTGTCGAGGCCGTCCGCAGGGAGCCTATCGCTCGCATGCTGGATTTGACAGGCGAGACGGTAGCCGTGGAGTCCGTGGTGATCTGGGCCACTGTGGAAGGCCCAATCAGCTACTGTCCCTGGCGCGAGGGTGACCGGATCGAGCAGGCGGGCCAGAAGCTCATTGAGATCAGTCGCGACCTGTACCGCGCCGAGGTGAGTGCCGCCGAGGCGGCCGTGGAGGTGGCCCGGGCGAAGCTGGAGGACCTCCAGGCCGGGACACGGCCGGAGGAGATCGCAAAGGCTCGGGAGACCGTGCGACAACTGGAAGAAGCGGCTGCCTTTGCCAAGGCCGACTATGACCGGACGGCCAAGCTCGTGGAAAGTGGCTCGCTGCCGGGCGAGGCGATGGAGAAGTCCCGCGTGGAGCACACGGGCGAACAGGCCCGGCTCGCCGCTGCCAGGCGTCACCTGGAGATGCTGGAGGCCGGTTACACCAAAACGGCCATCGCCGTACAGGAGGCCACGGTCAAAGAGGCCGTTGCGAAACTGGATCTGGCCAAGGCCCGATTGAGTGAATGCGTCATTGCGGCGCCGTTTTCCGGGACGATCACCCGCGTCCACGTCCGCACCGGGGACATGGCGGCCGTCAAGGCTCCGCTGCTGGAGATGGCGGACCTGTCTTCGCTGGTCATTCGCATCGCGGTCCCCGAGGCCCACGCCTCGGCGATGCGTGAGGACATGGCAGCCCAGGTGACGTTGGACTCCTTTTCGGGACGGACATTTGCCGCCCGGGTGGTGCGCGCCTATCCTGAACTGGACCGCAGGATGCGCACGCGGACCGTTGAGCTTGTGCTGGACGAGCCAGCCAAGTTGATGCCCGGTATGTTCGCGAGGGTACGATTGATTCTGGAGTCGGTCGCCGATGCGCTCACCATCCCGCAACAGGCCGTCATCGTAACGCCGGCAGGCGGACAGATAGCCTATGTGGTTGCCGATGGAAAGGCCGTGCAGCGAAAGGTGAAAGTGGGCATCGAGCAGGCCGGCCGGGTGCAGGTGCTCGCCGGGCTGGAGCCGGGGGAGAAGGCCGTGGTCACGGGACAGGAAAAGCTGAAAGACAGCATGGAAGTCCGCGTGGCCGAGCCAGGAAAGATGCCTGGCAAATCAGGACCGCCGGCGAGCGGCCCGGCCGGTAAGAAAGGCGGCAATCGATGAAGCTGACGCACTACGCCGTTCATCGCCGGCTGGCCACCAGCGCGATTGTTGTCGCCTTGGCGGTGCTGGGGCTCTATGGCCTGTGGCGGCTGCCGGTGGACTTCCTGCCGGAAATCACTTACCCGCTGATCAAAGTCCACATCTGGTGGAGCGGGGCCACGCCGGAAGAAATTGACAGGAGCATCGCCGACCCGGTCGAACGGCAATTGGCCACGGTGGACAACCTGGACTANNATCTGGTGGCGCGGGGCGACGCCGGAGGAGATCGACAAAAGCATCGCCGACCCCATCGAACGACAGATGGCCATGGTGGACGATCTGGACTACCTCGAATCCTCATCCATCGAGGGTATGTACACCCTCCATGCCAATTTCAAGTACGGCGTGAATGTGGATGTGGCCTATCAGGATGCCTTGGCGGCCATGGCCCGTGCCGCGCGGGAACTGCCCAAGGACATCGATGCGCCGGTCGTCTTCAAGGCCGATCCGTCCCAGCTCCCCGTGGTGCAGATGACCGTCCGGAGCGATCAGTGGGATTTGGTCAAGCTGCGGATGTGGGTGGATGAATGGCTCCAGGATCAACTCCTGGCCGTGCCGGGCGTGGCGGGGACCGAGATCGTGGGCGGGCTCAAGCGGGAAATCCGCGTCCATCTGGACCCAATGGCCTTGGAGAAGTACGGCCTGACGTTGCCGGCCGTTCTGAACCGGTTGCGCGAGGAGAACATCGAACAGTTTGGCGGGCGGGTAACGACCGGTCCGAGAGAGATCATCGCTCGCACGATGGGCGAGTATCGCAGCCTCGATGAAATCCGCGACGTTGTTCTGGCTCGCAGTGACCAAGCCAAGTTGTATCTGCGTGATGTGGCCCAGGTCCAGGACGCCAGCGAGGAAGCCCGCGTCATCACGCGATTGGACGGCAATGCCTGTGTCAAACTCAGCGTGCTCAAGCAGGCCAATGCCAACACGGTGGCGGTCGCCGAGGCGGTCAGTCGACGAATCCAGGAGCTTGAGCCGGCCCTGCCGCAGGGCATTCGGCTGGGTATGGTGGAGAACCAGGCCGATTACGTCAACGCGGCCCTGAATGGGGTACAGAAGGCTGCTGTCGAGGCGGCCATACTGCTGATCTTGATCATCTACCTGTTCCTCGGCTCCTGGAAGCAGGTCCTGGTGATGGTGCTGGCCTTGCCCATCACGCTGATCCTAAACTTCGGGCTGATGAAGATGGCGGGTTTTTCGCTCAACATCTTTTCCCTGGGCGGGCTGGTCATAGCAATCGGCGTGTTATTAGACAACTCCATCGTCGTCATTGAAGGCATCACCCGGCGGCGCCACGAGCGGCCGGAGGAGCCAACGGATACGGTGGCCGTGGCTGCCACGTCCGAGATCGGGCCGGCCCTCGTGGCCGGAACGCTGTCCTTCCTGGCGCTGTTCGTGCCGTTCCTGCTGGTGCCGGGTCTGACCAGCTTGCTCTTTCGCGAGTTGATCCTGGTCATTGCGGGGATCGTCATCATCAGCCTGGCCGTGGCCGTCTCCGTCACGCCCATGGTCGCCGCGACGATCCTGGGTCCGCGTCCCTTCGGGCAACGCAAGCAGACTCGATTTGAGCGTATCTTCGATCGTGTCACGGACGGCTATGGCTGGGCGCTGAAGTGGTCCCTTCGGGGCCGCTGGATCGTGGTCTTGGTTTTCGCCGCCATTGTCGTGGCCGGCGGACTCCTGATGGGAAGGCTGGGCGGCGAATTTCTCCCGCAGATGGACGATGGCCGGGTCATGGTCAAGGTCAAGCTCCCCACCGGCGCCGCGCTGGCCGAGACCGACCGTATCCTGCGTCAGATCGAGCAGCAGATCGCCGACGATGAGCGGATCGTCAGCGCCTTCACGCTCGCAGGCGGCAAGGTGATGGGTCTGTACACCTATGAAATCGCCAACGAGGGTCAGATCGATATCCAACTCGTCCCCCGCAGCCGACGAGAACTCACGACCAAGCAGTACATCGAGCACCTGCGGCCCATCGTCGCCAGAGTCCCTGTGCCCGGCGGCAATGCGATGGTAATGCAGATGAAGGTCAAGGGCATCCGCAGTCTGGGCGAGGCCGACATCGAGGTCAAGATCAAGGGACCCGACATCGAGACCCTGTACGAGCAGGCCCGCCAGACCGCCGCGGCGATGAACGAATTGACTCATTTCATCAATGTCTACGTCTCGATGGACATGACCAAGCCGGAATACCAGGTGCGGATCGACCGGGCGCGGGCGGCGGAACTGGGCGTATCCATCAGCGATATTGCCGAGACGATGCGGTCGCTGATCACCGGCACGGTGGCCACGCGCTACCGCGAGGGCGATGAGTACTACAACATTCGCGTGATGATCCCGGAGAGCAAGATCACGTGCCGCCAGGACGTGGAGAACCTGTCGCTGAACTGCGGCCAGGGTGGATACCTGCGTATCCGGGACGTGGCCGAGGTGACATCGGCCGTCGGCCCCGTGGAGATCGTTCGCGAGGACCAGATCAAGCAGGTCATCGTGCGCGGCGATGCCGCCGGGGTCAGCGTCGGTACGGCTTTGGCGGAACTCCAGGAGGCGTTGGCCCGCAAGGATCGGCCGGTGGGCTATGAGCTGGCCTACGGCGGGCAGGTCCAGGCGATGGCGGATATGAAGCAGACCATCGTGGGCATCCTCGCCTTCGCGGTGTTCTTTTCCTTCATCGTGCTGGCGGTTCAGTTCAACAGTCTCAAGCTGCCGGCCCTGATCCTGGGCAGCGTGCCCGTCTGCCTGACGGGCCTGGTGTTCATCATGTTCGCCTCGGGTTTGCCACTGGGAGCGACCGTTATCATCGGGGTCCTGGTCGTCGTGGCGGCCACGGTCAACGATGGGGTTCTGCTGCTGACCTTCGCTGGGGAGCTTCAGATGAACGAGGGCCTCTCGCCATTTGATGCCGTGTTGAAAGCCGCAAAGATCCGTCTGCGGCCGCGTGTGATGACCACGGTCACCACGCTTGTAGGCTTCGTCCCGCTGGCATTGGCCCTCGAAGAAGGCGGCGACATGCTCCAGCCGATGGCAGCCGGCGCGATCGGCGGTCTGGGAATGGAGATTCTCGTGGCCCTGTTCATGATGCCCTGTCTGTACGTGATCTTCAGCCGTCCCAAGCAGCTTGTGGGAAGCTGATTGCCTGATTGAATCGCCGCGGCAAGCGTGTATTCCCGTGCATTGCTTCCGGCGGATGGCGATGGTATGCTGCCCGTATGCCCGCGAAGCATCCGAGGGAAATGGATCGTATGACCGGTGTTGGTGGTCGCATGGATTTCCAGTGACGGACAAGGCATCGACGATGGATTTGCCCTGGATATGCGCCGCGACGGTCCGGCTGCACAGCCGCGTGAATCGGCAGCCGTCCGTATGGTACTTGACCTGGCGGATGATATCATCCTCAATGACCGGGTAGAGCTCCATGGTGTCCCCGCACGGGCCCATCACCCATGCCCCCGCCGAAGGATTATTCATGCGGCCGAAGAAATCGTCTCCTGCCAAGGTGGCACTCTCTTCTCGTTCCATAGACGCTGGCGTGCCTTGCAGTATGGGTCGGTCTTGGCACTGCCCGAGCCGTCTCCCCCGACGCGTAGAAAGGCCAAGAGACGCGCCACCGCCGCCCGGCAGGACTGGTCGGACGCAAGCACTTGATACAGGAACGTCCAGATCGTCAAGAGCGGCGTGTAGAGGCGTTCGCGATAGCGAACTGGATGTCGTTCCAGAGCCGTTTCCACCTGTTCCTTGGGCAGCAGTCGTCGAAAACACAAATCTTGATCCTCCACCACGTGCCGTCGACATTGGCGAATTCGCCGGACTTGGCTGCCCAGCCGTCCTTGGGTATACTTGTCCATGACAGACCTCCTTGCGAATCGGTTACTTTCTCTTGACAATTGTCGGGCGAAACCAGAGAATTGAACCACAGAGGTCACGGAGGGGCACAGAGCGGAGAACAGAGAAAGGGGCCGATTGTGTCTCGCGCGGAGACGCAGAGCCTGCCCTGAGCGTAGTCGAACGGGGATGCAGAGGCAGAGAGAAGGCGAAGGAGGCAGGGCACCGCACCAAGCCCGCCCCTTGTTCCCCGGCGTCGCGGGGGTAGGTGCCCAGGACAGGTCGTGGATTCTCGATTCTCGGTGCTGCCATCTTTCTCTTGCGGGTTTCTCGCTTCTGTCGGCTATAATGATCCCGTTTTGGAGGTCTATCATGAAGATAGCGGGAATCGTTTGGGGCGTCGTCCTTACCTGTGCGGCCGGGGCCGGGGCACAGCAGGATGTGGTTGTACTCGAGAATGCACACCTGCGCTACACCATATCATCGGACGGAAGAAATCTTGGCTTTGTGGCCCGCACGACCGGAATCGACTACCTCAAACGCGATGCGGTTTCCTTCTGTGCCCATGTGAGGCAGGACGGCAAGATGTGTCGTGCGACTTCCGCCTCATTGGCCCATCGACGTCTTGCCATCCGGTTCGGGGAGGCAGGAGTCGAGGCCGTCCTCGGTGTGAAGTCTTGCGATTCGTATATCCGCCTGGCCGTGGAGTCGGTAACCGGGGGCGAGATCGAGTCGCTCGTGTTTCTGAACGTTCCCCTTACTCTGAAAGGCCGGCCCGACGAGCCGTTTGGAGCGTGCGGCTTTTCTCTGAACCTGATCACTCGTGTGGATCGACTCCCCGCGCTCCAGACGGAACTGCGAGCGGCGTGCTACCGGAAATTCGGCCTCTTGGGGGCCAAGGCTGCCATTGTTGCAGTGCCGACGGACCAGATGCTTGGTGCCCTCAAAGAAGTGCTCGCCGACGCGGACGAGATGCCGCATTGCACTGTCGCCGGCCCCTGGGCTCGCGAGATCCCTTTCAACCATGGCTCGTATCTCTTCAACTTCGGCACGCTCACCGAATCGACCGTGGATGACTGGATCACGTCGGCGAAGAACCTCGGGGTCACTCAGATCGACAATCACGGCGGCAGCTCTGCGTTCTTTCGTTTCGGCGATTTCACCCTGAACCGCGAGAAATGGCCCGAGGGGTGGGAGACCTACCGCCGGATCGTCGAGCGTCTCCACAAAGTGGGGATTGGGTCGATCTTCCATACGTATGCGTTCTTCATCGACAAGCAGTCGAAGTATGTGACGCCCGTGCCGGACGGGCGGCTCGACGCGTTCCGGACGTTCACCCTGGCCGGGCCGGTTGCCCCCGATACTGCGGAAATCGAGGTAAAGGAGTCCACGAAGGGGATGAACACGGTCACCGGGTTTTTCGAGCACAACAGCGTCGTGCTCCATATCGACGATGAACTCGTGACCTTCAGTCGGGTTTCGCAGGAGCCGCCGTGGCGTTTCGGCGGGTTGAAGCGGGGCGCGTTCGGCACGAAGCCGGCCTCGCACGGGGAGGGGGCGAAGGTTCGTCACCTCAAGGAATGCTTCGGCCTGTTCGTGCCGGACGTGGAATCCTCGCTCTTCGAGGAGATCGCGGCCAACCACGCCGAGATCGTCAATGCGTGCGACTTCGACGGCATCTACCTCGATGCGATCGACGGCAGTTCCATCCTTCGCGGCCCGGACGAATGCTGGTACTGGGGGGACAAGTTCGTCTTCGAGATTCAGAAGCGGCTGAAAAGGCCCGTGGGGATGGAGATGAGCGCCATGTGGCACCACTTCTGGCAGTTCCGCACGCGCTGGCAGGCATGGGACTACCCTCAGCGGGGGCACAAGCGATTCATTGACATTCACGCGGCCTCCGTAAATGGCGGACTCCTGCTGCCTCTCCATCTCGGATGGTGGAATTTTCAGCGATTCACGCCGCCGCAGGTGGAACCGACGTATCCCGACGTGGCTGAATACCTGGGTGCAAAACTCATCGGATGGGATGCCGGGATTTCCCTCACAGGGGCCGTGGACCAGGCCAGCCTCAAGGCCGTGCCCCTGTTCCGTCAGGCGGTGGACATTCTGCGCACTTGCGAGGAGATGCGCAGCGCCGGCTCGTTCGACGAGACGACAAAGGCGAGACTGCGCGAACCGGGAAAAGAGTTCTCGCTCTTTCGTGATGCCTCCGGGGCGTGGCGGTTCCGACCGGCCAACTATGATGCACATACTGCCTGTGTCTTGGAGCCTTGGAGTCTCTCCTGGAGTGCGACGAATCCCTTCCGCGATCAGCCGCTGAAGCTCCGCATCGAGGCGGTGATGTCCGCGGCATCGTACGACGATCCAGGCAACGTTGTTCTGCTCGACCTCTCGGAGCCAAACGCGCCGGCCCCGGTCTCCGCTGACGAGGTGACTGCGACAGTTTCTGTAGCCAGCACACCCGGCGCGCTCGTCGCGACGAATTCAGGCAGAGTCCCCCGCAACGCAGCGTGGGTGCGGCTCGACCGGAAGTACGACCCTCCATTGAACTTGAAGGACCATCAAGCCTTGGGCATATGGGTGGAGGGCGACGGCCTTGGGGAGATCATTGCGATCCGGCTTGAAAGCCCTCGGCACATCTCCTTCGGCGCCGTCGCGGATCGCTATGTCCCTATCGACTTCACGGGAAGGCGACTCCTGACGCTGGTCGAGACCGAATCGACACGCTGGAGCGACTACGTCTGGAACGACGGCAAATGGCTCTATAACGTTTACCGCGAGACGATCGATTTCAGCACGGTCGAATCGATCAGCCTGTGGTACAACCATTTGCCGAAGGGACGGGAGGCCAAGTGCGTCATCGGGCCGGTCAAGGCCCTCTCGATGGTCCCCTGCACAGTGAAGAACCCGGTGCTGACAGTGAATGGGAAAGCCATATCGTTCCCGGTCGAGATCCAGTCAGGCAACCGTATCGAATTCGACGGAGGCGGTGTCTGCACGCTCTACGGCCCGAAGGGAGATACGCTTGCCCAGGTGCGCCCCGGCGGCGAAGCGCCTCTGCTGTTGAGCGGCGAGAACCGGCTCGAGTTCTCATGCGATTCCGCGGCCGGTCCCGCTCCAAGGGTCAAAGTCACCGTCATCTCGCACGGCGATCCACTCTGAGGCGGCAGTCAGCGGAGATCTGGCGATGGGATCGGCCGGGCTCTGGGCGGAACGTCGAAGTCGTAGGGGCCGAGACCGACATCCGACGGAGCGACGTTGACCGGCCAGTCGGC
>DCUI01000281.1:0-11524 GCA_002327785.1 Phycisphaerales bacterium UBA2218 | reverse complement strand
CACGGCTCGATGTAGCTGCCTTCTCCCCACTCGTTGACCGGGCCGAGGATCACCATGTCTTTGCCGTTGTCTCTGCAGAATGCCTTGGCTCGTTGGAGGAGATCCTCGAACAATGGCGGCGTCCGGCCTTGAATGACCATCGCTTTGTGTCCGTGCCACGGCCGGCTGTCCCAGCCGGTATCGACGAGAGGATAGTAAGCTAGACCGTTGGCCAGCTCGTTCCTGCGCTTCCAGGCCGCAGGGCTCTGCTGTACCACATCCTCATAGCGAAAGAGCTTCTCGGTCACCTGTCCGTCGATTCCCGATCCCCACTCGTGGTAGGTGGTCACGCCGAAATAGCCCTCGTCCTTCAAGGCTTGGATGTGGCCCTCGGAGAAGTCGTACCCGAGGGCGATCAAGGTAATCCCGCCGAACCCCGCGTCGCGGGCCATCGCCTTCGATTTGTCGAACGCTTCTCGCACAGCTTGTAAGCCGCCCAGATCGTTGCGAATGCCGTGGGGGTCCCAGATGAAGACGGCGGGCTTGCCGTCGATGTGATAATAGCCATCGAGGGGGAAGTATCGCTCGATCCAATGGCCTGCCACCTTGAGCCAGTCCTCGGACGAGTGCGTCCCCGGCGGATTGTGGTTGGCCCACATGATGGCGACCTTGAGCGAGTCCCGATACTTTGCCCGGCGGTATGCATCGAACCAGTGCGTCAGTTGCTGGCGGCCCTGGACCCAGTACCAATCGACGAGGAAGCACGAGATGCCGTTCTCCACGGCCCACTTGATTTGCCAGTCCACGCACTCGGGATCGGACTCGTCGTAGTAGCCAAGCAGGGGCTTGCGGATGGGGGCGACCTGGCGGATGCAGTCCCATTTGGCATCGGATTCCCAGCCGGGGAAGTAGAACGCGCACACGTCTATGTCCGTCTGCACCGGTCGGGGCGCGGGGATATACTCCGCCGGAGGCATGGAAAGGGCCTGCGCGAATTCGAGTGTCGTTGTCTGGTCGGGCGGGAGCAGCCCCTTTCCGCTGAAGCTCAGGTGAACCGGGTGGCGGCCGGGCTTGTCCGCGACGACCTCCCAGAGGAAACGGGCGACGTCCCCATGTGCGATGCCCGGATGGCTCGATCTCCGGGGCTCCGAGACGATACGCACGCCATCGGAAGCACTCAGATGGACTTGGCGGATCCCCTGCACGGAGCCGCCGACATTGACCACCTGAGCGAGCACGTTGCACGGCCGGCCCGCGCGGTTGACCCCGTTCTCGAAACCGAAGTACGTGACGTCAAGTTCTCCCGGTCCGGCGGGCGTCTCACCGATCTCGATCCGATGGAGGCGAGCATGTGCCTGGGGAGGCAGCCGAATGCCGAAGGCCACGATCTGGCCCCGCCAGGCAGGATTGTCGGCCACGCGGATGCAATAGGAGTGCGGCTTACCGTCGCCTCGCAGGGGGAATTCCTCGCTTTGCAGACCGGCTGCATCCTGCCGCGCCCACAGGATGCCGGCTACCGCCTCCTTGTCTGAAGTGAGTTTCGCAGTGACCCAAGGCTTGTCGCTCACGTCGATCTCGACGGCTGGCGCGAAGAGTTCCGAGGCAGTCGGATGCACCTGCCAGCCGCTCACGTCCCCCCCCAGGCCCCAAATGCAGTCGCTGCTCGGGGAGCCGCTCGACTGCCGCTCCTGGATGCGAATCCAGTCGATCTCGAACCGTGCACCGTCATAGAGATCCAGGCGAAGCTGGCGAATCACTTGTTCCGTGTGCCAGAAGGGGAAGAGCACGATCTCGTGCCACTGATTGCCGCCGGCGACCGAGAATCGCAGCTTCTTGGCCTCCGTCAGGCCGCCGTACTTGCCTTCCAGCGACCCGGACCAGAACAACTCGCCGATTCCCGCCTGGTCCGCTCGCAGCCGGACGACCACATACTGGCCCGGCCTGGCCTCCACCGCCATGTCTCGGCACTGGAAGAATGGATCCGAGCCGACCGTCCGCACGGAAACGACTCCGTTTGTTATGTTCACGCCGCGCAAGTCCGCGTTAGGCCGCCAGACGGTCAAAACTTGCTCGGTGTCGAAATCCCATTCCTGGACTGTGACGGCTTGAGGCACGCCGTCGCCGGTTAGGGCCAGGAAGGCAGAGACGATTAACAGAGATGTCACATTATTCATGAGCTGGTCTCCGTCGCTTGACCTGCGGCCACTGAGTCAGAGATATTGGGCAGATGCTCCAGCAACGTTGGCAGATATTGATCGAACGGCTGGCCGCTCCGCTCGAATCCATCCAACAGGTCGTAGAAGGGTTGGGTGAGGTTGAGGCCTTCTTGCGTATTGCTGGCGACCTGGTCCTTCGTCAGCTTCGTCCATCGGGGCGTGTTCTCGAATCGCCCCCGGATTCGCCGGTCCAGGGCACGAACCATGCACTCAGAGACAAATATCGTCGGCTCGCGGTAGCTTGCTGCGCCCGGCGCGTTCTTGCCCGCCTTGTAGTACTTCAGGAGCTTGGACTTGTGCCCGGCGTAGTTCTTGCTCACCAGGGCATTCACGATGGAATGCAGGTATTCATGGATGTTGAGACTATGCGCTATGGCGCCGGGACTCTCCACCGAATAGTGGTAGCCGTCGTATCCCGCTCCGATCGCGCTGAAATGACGATCCAGAGGGTTTGGCACGTTCACGAGCGTGAGGGTATCTTGCCGCTCCATGCCCAGGTACTTCCAGAGAAAGGCCATCTCCCGCTGCTTTTTCTCGAAGTCGTATCGTTTGATCTCGGCAATGTAGTCATCCTTGACCGCGTCCCAGACTTTGTCGAGCTTCGCGGTCCTCCAGAAGTGATTCAGGACCTTCGGCAGGTCCCCGAGGAGCCAAGCCGTGTACCAGTAGCCCAACTCGTCATTCGGGCGAATCCTCCGGAACGGGTAATCCGTGCTGAGGCTGAGCACGTAATCCTGGTAATTGTACGTCCCCAGGTGCTTTCGCACAAGTCCGTTGCGGTACCTCCGCCAGGCTTTGACCTTCTTCGGATGCTCCGCCAGATTGGCCACGACCATCTGACGCACCTTCAGACGGACGGGGTGCATCTGCTCGCCCTGAGCCTCTTCGTTGAAGCCCGTCGCGTTGAGGAACGCCATGACGGCGAATTCCCGTCGATCCGCCAGGGCCATGAAGCCTTCGCCGCGGATGACCTCATCAGGATGGTTGAAGCTCACCGGCTCCGGCCGCACTTTCGAGCCGCAGCATGAAAGACCAGAGCACCCAGCCAACGATAGAACGAACGCCGCCGCAAAGGAAGCGCATCTCCGCATTTCCGCCGTACCTCCTGTTCCTGATTGCCTCTGACGTTTCTCTCGCACGCACGCGTCACATTACCGAGGCGAACGATGGCGGTCAAGTGCCCCTACAGTGGGCGAATCCAGATGTTTCGGAAGCGGACCGGGTTGTTGTGGCCGGAGAGGCTCAGCGGACGCTTTGGCTCGATGGGCTTGTCATAGTTCGCCAGGATGCGATGGCCGGTCGGACCGTAGATCTCCTGGTTGTGGTGGACGAGGACCCCATTGTGCAGCATCGTGACGCGGGCGGGGCGTTCCAGCTTGCCGTCCTTGAAGACTGGGGCGAAGAAGATGATGTCGTAGGTCTGCCACTGGCCGGGCGGGCGGCAGGCGTTGACCCTCGGCGGCGTCTGGCCGTACACCGAGGCTGCCTGACCGTCCGGGTAGAGCGGCGTCGTGTACGTGTCGAAGACCTGAATCTCGAACAGGCCCATCAGGAGCACGCCGTTATTGCCGTGGTCCCAGTCGTCGCCCACCGGCGGATTTGGGGCCTGCCACTCCAGGTGGAGTTGGCAGTCGCCGAACGATTCTTTGGTCGTCAGGCTGCCGGTGACGGCGATGATCTCGCCGTCTTCGACTTTCCAGTCGGACGGCTGCCAGCTCGACAGGCTCGTCCCGTCGAACAGGACCACGGCGTCCGAGGGTGCGCGGCCCCGCGATCGCGGGGTGACCTTCGGTGGGGCGGGGCGGTCCGGGTCGTGCACGTGGTAGCCGCACCAGGGAAGCATCGGCGTATCCTTATATCCTACGATCCCCGAGCCATCCTTGGCCTTGACCCGTTCCGCGGCCAGCACTGTGGCCGTGCAAGCGAACAACAGGCCCAACACAATGACAACACTCACAACGACAGCGACACGGCGATCCATAGCAGCTCCTTTCCAATAATACTCCATCCGGCTCAAGGCTGGCGCCAACCTGTGGTCGCACCCACCCTTCTCGGCCTGGCCGGCCGGTAAAGTCACTATATCGAATTCCTCCCGGGACGGCAATCTCTCGCTGTCATCGGTGACGCCGCAGAGGAAGCGTTGCATGTCGGCCGCTTTTTTGGTACAATCTAAAACGTTGATACAGGGGGACGTCGTTGCTGAAACGGCGTATGAACACGAGGAGTATCCATGGGGTCCGGGTGGCGACGATGAGTCAACGGGCGAGAATGAGCGGCCTCTGTGTCTCGGCACGAGTTGTGCCTGGGGCGGTCGTTGTCTCAATGGTAGCCCTGTTGTCCTCATCACCCGGCGGCCAGCCGTCGAAGGGCCAGAACGCCGTGGCCGTCGAGCGGGTGGCGGGGCCGGGCTACGCCAGTCTCGTCGTGGAGAACCGTCGGGCCTACGATGTAACGGTGTCCCTGACGATAAACGCCCACAACGCGACAGTCGTGCGAATCGTTCCCGAGACCGCTGTCTACGCCGGCCATTCGCGGACGGAGGCCGTGAAGATATCCGTCGCCGATTCCGCCCAGCCGTGGAGGTGGCGATATCGGTTTCGCTGGACCAAGGGCAGCGTGGACGCCCGACACGATAGCGGGACACTCTACCGTCTTCCCTTCGAGAGCGGTCATGCCCATCGGGTCTGCCAGGGCTACAATGGCCGGTTTTCTCATCGTGGCCAGGACCAGTACGCCGTGGACTTCGCCATGCCGGAGGGCACGACGGTCTGTGCGGCCCGCGAGGGCGTCGTGGTGGACCTCAAGGAATCCTCGAACGCCGGTGGAAACGAGAAGAAGCATGCAAGCGAATCCAACTACGTCTCCATCGCCCACGCGGATGGCACGATCGGGGAGTACCACCACCTCAAAGCCGACGGCGTGCTCGTCGAGATCGGCGACAAAGTGACCGTCGGCCAATCCATTGCCCTCTCGGGCAATACCGGTTACTCCGCCTTGCCGCACCTGCACTTCGGCGTCTACTCCGCCGCCGGCGCCGAGCGCATGCGATCCCACCCAATCAGGTTCACCACGGCCCACGGCGTCGTCTCCTGGCCGCGCCAAGGCAGGATCTATGTGGCCGACTGATATCCGGCAATTCTTGGCTCGATCGAGCATTTCCGCGTCTGATCCCTGTGAGTGAGTTCCTTGGGAGGAATTCTCTGGATATCCTATAGGTCAGTCCGATATGATTTGTCCTGGAAGGGGTGACAGGGAGTATGGGGAGAACTGTGGTGGCAGGTCTGCGTGGAATAGGAGTCTTGCCCCGGTATGCAGTGACGCCATAAAAAGTGTAGATGTGGGACGGACTTGTCGAAGAAACAGAGATGACTTATCGAATTGTTATCTGATTGACCTGTCCATGAGCACAAGACTCTTCACAATCGGCTACGAGGGTGCGGACCTCCGTGAGTTCCTTGATTGCCTGGAGAGGAATGCAGTTGAATGCCTTCTCGACGTCAGAGAGATACCGTTTTCCCGTAAGAGGGGATTCTCGAAGACCCCGCTTGCGAGAGCGCTCGAAGAAAGGGGCATTCGCTATGTTCATTTCAAAGAGCTTGGAAGTCCAGGGGCTATCCGGGAGGAACTCAAAGCGGGCCGTGACTATGGGAAGTTCTTCCGTGAAATGGAGGAATACCTGGCGGCCCAAATAGACGGGATCGAACAGGCTTACAGCTACATCGGCCGAATGACATGTTGCTTGATGTGTTACGAGAAGTTGGCTGACGTGTGCCACAGGAAGATCGTCGCCAGCAGGATCAAGGAACGCGACGGAAATGGGCTGGAGGTGGAACACCTGAAAGTTGATTGAAAGAGGGAGAGGATGCCACTCGAGACGAAGCAGGTTCTAATTACCGTCAAGGCATATCCAAATCCGAGCGTGAAATACGGTGAGACTGTCTGCTGCGCAGGCATCGACATAGAGACCGCCTCATGAATACGGTTATACCCCATCCAATACAGGGACCTTGAGTTCTCCAAAAGGTTCACGAAGTACGATGTCATCGCAGTCAAGTGCAGGAAGTCAACCCACGACCACCGAGTCGAGAGCTATCACGTGGATCAGGATAGTATCACGATCGTGCGACATCTGGATACCAAACGCAACTGGCAAGCGAGAAAAGACATTGTTCTTCCAACCACATCCGCATCTTTTTGTGAAATCATAGCGATGGTCGAACAAGATGCGTCTCTCGGAATGTTCAAGCCCTGCGGCGTTAAGTTCTCCTGGCAAAGAGCGACAACAGAAGACCAGGCCAAGAGGGAAGCATGTTACGCTCAACTCTCATTCTTTGATCGGCAGAAGAAGGCGATTGAGAGAGTCCCTTTCGATTTCTATTATCAGTTCCGTTGTGCTGGCAGGCAAGATTGCCTTGGCCATAAACTGAAGATAGTAGATTGGGAGATGGGCGAGGCATATAGAAAGTGGAGACATGAGTCTTCTTCTGAAGAGGACTGACTCGATAAGATAAGGCAGAAATGGCTGACCGAGATCTGCTCTGATCAGAACGATACTTACTTCTACGTGGGTAACATGCAGCGGTTTCGCGACCAATTCTTGGTACTCGGAGTCTTCTACCCGAAGAAGTAGGCGTGTACCATTGTTGCTGTCTGCCATGCCGTGCTGTTGCCCTATCCCCTCCATAGCCGAGGGCGTTTGAGGTCCTTCAGGAGGGTATTGGCGATGACGGCGTTTTCGCGGACCTGGAAGTCGAGCATGCCGGCACAGGCGAAGTCGGCGCCGCCCTCGAAGGCGTACTTGAAGCCCTCGCGGGGGTGGATCGCGCCGGCTGCCAGAACCTTGTAGGCAATCCACGGCTTCGTGCAGGTCCGCATGAATTCGATGGTCCGTTCGGGGTCCATGCACCACATATTGTCGTGCTCGGGCAGGTCGAACGGGCCGTCCTTCTCCTGGGGTGTCGCGGACCAGTAATTGGCGCTGTGCAGGGTCTTCATGTAGAAATCGACGTCAATCCCCGCCTTCTCGCAGGCGATGGGCACTTCGACGGAATGGCAGGCGACACCGGCGACCAGACCATTCTTCTTTGTGTGCTCGACCACCTTTGCGATGAGGTCCAGCCGTTTCTGCCGGGTCAGGCGGTCACCCATCTCGCCTTGGATGAAGGCCCCGTGGGCGCCGGCGTCGATGGCCATCTGGAGCTTGGTGAACGGGTCGTCGGGATGGGGAAAGTACTGGGCGAGCCACTGAATCTGCCCGCCTCGTTCATCCCAGTACCGTTTGATCGTCCGGCCGGTGGGGTCGTTGCCGCCTGCGTAGGGGTCGTCGATGGTGGAGATCATCGTGTTGATGCCGCACTCCTCGCAGAGTTCCCAGGTCTCCATGATCTTCTCGTCCGTGAAGTAGTGCTTCAAGAGCGAGGAAACGTAGATCATGTCGCGGGCGTGGGCGTAGCCATTGATGAGGTTGCCGCCGCAGATGAGCCGGCTGATCTGGAGCTTGCCGATCCGGCCCATGGGCAAGGCCATCGAGCCGGCCGGCTGGGGGGACTCCTTGGCCTTCTCGCGGGCCAACAAAGCCTTCTCCTCCAGACTCAGCCCCAGGACGCCCGTGGTGAATGCACACGTCTTGAGGAAACCCCGGCGGTTCAGGTGCTCTGGATGCATGTCTTTCTCCATTCTGCGTCGATTCTTGCCACCTACGCCATTGTACCTATATGAAGACCCCCTGGGCGAGGGAAATTCGCCGGCAGGGGGCTTGACGACGGGGGGATTCTGTCTATGCTTATGCATTTCACACCTGGAACTGAAGGAGTATTGATCGTGCAGGGGAGTATGGCTGCCGGACAATTCGTTTTCGGGCAAGGAGTCGCCGAGGCTGTGCCGAGTGTCCTCTATGACGAGCACGTGAAGCTGACGGGCAAGTCCCACATCGCTGCCTTTGCGGGCTATCTGATGCCGTTGTGGTATTCTTCGATTGCCGGGGAGCACCGGGCGGTGCGCGAGCGGGCGGGGCTGTTCGATTGTACGCACATGGGTGTTTTGGAAGTCTCGGGGGCCGACGCCGGAAGTTTCCTGGAGGTCGTTAGCACGAACAAGGTCCAGGACCTGAAGGTCGGCCGGGCCAAGTACGGCTACATCCTCGACGCCGCCGGCAACGTGCTGGACGACATTATCATCTACCGCCGGGGCGAGGACAACTTCATGGTCGTGGTCAACGCGGCCAACGAGCCCAAGATCAAGTGCTACCTGAGCGAGTTGCAGGCAGGCCGGGCTGTTGTCGATATTGCGAAGTCTCCCTGGGCGGCCAAGCTGCCCGGCTTGAAGGCATCAATCCGGGACATGCGCGACCCGAACCGGCCCCAGGACCGGCGGGTGGACCTCGCCTTGCAGGGGCCGGCGTCCTTCGACACCTTGGCCAAGCTTACCGACACCTCGGCTGCCAAGCGAATCTCGGAGCTCAAGAGCTTCGGGCTAACCGAGGAACACGTGGGCGGGATCGACTGCCTGATTTGCCGGACAGGATACACGGGATCGAACGTGGGCGTCGAACTGCTCGTCGATCCCTCGCAGGCGGCTCGCCTGTGGAACCTGATCCTCGAAGCCGGCAAGCCGCTGGGCGTTTTGCCTTGTGGCCTGGGGTCCCGCGACAGCCTGCGGATTGAGGCGGGCCTGCCGCTCTATGGGCACGAGTTGGCCGGCAAGTTCAACCTGTCGCCGTTCGAGGCCGGTTACGGCTGGGCGGTCAAGCTGGACAAAGAATTTTTCATCGGCCAGGCCGCAATGCAGCGGGTGGCCGAGACGTATGACATGGAGGTTGCGAGGATCGAGCTACCGGGCACGCGGGGCGTTCGCCCGATCCGGCAGGACGATCCACTGCTCAACGAGCGCAGCGAATGCACCGGCTGGGTGCTCAGCGCCGCGAAGGTCGATGAGAAGCAATATGCGCTGGCCTGCATCGACCGCACAGCCGTCCGAGAGGGAACGAAGCTGGGCGTCTACTACCTGGCCCGCAGTGCCAGCCAGGCTGAGCAGGGCCGCAAGCAGGCGGCGGAAAAGGGACAGAAGCTGGACGCGGACCTCGCCGGGACGGTGGTGAGCCGGTTCGCGAAGTTCTAAGTAGCAAGGGCATCCTGCCCATGCTTTCCGGACCACGGGCAAGATGCCCGTGCTATTGAGGAGATAACTATGGCGGTTGCACAAGGTTTGTACTACACGAAGGACCATGAGTGGGCGAAACTCGATGGCGATACAGCCACCGTGGGGATTACGGACTACGCCCAGGAGCAGTTGGGCGAGGTCGTATTCGTCGAGTTGCCCAAGGTGGGCAAGGATTTCGGCGTGCACAAGGAGCTGGCGGTGGTGGAAAGCTCGAAGGCCGCCAGCGATGTGTATTGTCCTGTGGCGGGCAAAGTGGCCGAGGTCAACACCGAGCTGGAAACGCGGCCGGAGTTGATCAACAAGGACTGCTACAACGCCGGTTGGCTCTGCAAGCTCAAGATCAGCGACAAGAAGTCGTTGGAGAGCCTTTGGGACGCGAAGAAGTATGAAGAATACCTGAAGACACTGTGAAGCGAAGCTGGGGCACCTCGCTTCACGCTTTACGTTTCACGAAGGCCCTCAACCGAGGAATACACAAGTATGGAATTCATTCCCCACACGGCCGAGCAGCGCAAGGAGATGCTTGCCGCGATCGGTCTGACGATGGACGATCTGTTCGGCGATATCCCGCCGGAGCTGATGGCCGGGTCGTTCAATCTCCCGCACGGGCTCAGCGAACAGGAGGTCCGCAATCGGCTGGCCGATCTGGCGGGCAAAAACTCGATCGATCTGACGCTCTTTCTGGGCGGCGGGTTCTACGATCACTTCATCCCGTCGGCGGTCTACTCGATCATCTCCCGAAGCGAGTTTTACACGGCGTATACGCCGTACCAGCCGGAGATTTCGCAGGGGACGCTCCAGGCGATCTACGAGTTCCAGTCGGCGATTTGCCGACTCACGGATATGGAGGTCTCGAACGCCTCGCTCTACGACGGCGGGACCGCCCTGTACGAGGCGATGATGATGGCCCTCCGCACGACGGACCGCAACAAGGTCATCGTGGACGACAGCGTCAACCCGATCTACCGGGTCATGCTGCACTCCTACACGCGGAACCTCCAGATCGAGCTCGAAGAAGCACATTGCGAGGATGGGCTGGCGAACCGGTCCGAGATCCTCAGCAAGCTCGACGACAAAACCGCCGCGGTCATCGTGCAGAACCCGAACTTCTTCGGCTGCATCGACGACTTCACCGACATCGCGCAAGCGGCGCACGAGAAGGGGGCTCTGCTGATTGTGTCCTGCTACCCCATCTCGCTGGGGATTTTGAAGACACCCGGCGCGATGGGTGCGGACATTGTCACGGGCGAGGGCCAGAGCCTGGGGATTCCGATGTCCTTCGGTGGGCCATACCTGGGCTTCATGTCGTCGCGAAAAGAATACGTGCGGAAGATGCCGGGCCGGATTGTCGGCGAGACGGCGGACCGGCAGGGCCGCCGGGCGTTTGTCCTGACCTTGCAGGCCCGCGAGCAGCACATCCGCCGGGAAAAGGCCACGTCGAATATCTGCTCCAATGAGGCTTTGTGCGCCCTGACGGCGCTGGTGTACCTGTCGCTGCTGGGCAGGCAGGGCCTGAAAGAAACGGCCCAGCGGTGTGCGGACAAGGCCAGCTACGCCTATCAGCGACTGACCGCAATTCCCGGGGTTATGCCACACTTCAGGGCGAAGTGGTTCTTCAACGAGTTCGTGCTGGACTTGCCGTGCGAGGCGGCGGACATGGTCGCCCGCCTGATCGAGCGGGGCTTTGCCGCGGGTTTCCCGCTGGGCCGCTACTACAAGGGAATGGAGAATTCATTGCTGATCTGCGTCACCGAAAAACGGACGAAGCAGGAAATCGGCATGTTGGCCGAGGCACTGGAAAGCGTCCTGTAATGTCAAGAATCAAAAGGCAAAAATTAGAATGACAACGCAAAATCCAAAATTGAAGAAATCATCGCCCAAGGCGATTCCACAATTTTGATTTTTGCTCTTTGCCTTTTGATTTGTCTTCAGTGGTGTGCCGCGATGAAAGACGTAACGCTACGATAGAGAGAGCGATATGAAGCTTGTATTCGAGAAGAGCGTTCCCGGCCGGACCGGGGTCCTGCCGGGGCCGAGCGATGTGCCTGAAACGATCCATATTCGAGAGAGCCTGCTCCGCGAGCGAGGTGCGGCGATGCCGGAGTTGAGCGAGCTCGACGTGATTCGGCATTTCACGGAGTTATCTCGCCGGAACTTCGGTGTCGATACGA
>DCUI01000204.1 GCA_002327785.1 Phycisphaerales bacterium UBA2218 | reverse complement strand
TGAACAGGTCGCGCTGTAGTATTAGATCCGCAAAAAGCGCCCCCGCCCCTTCCCGCGGAGCCCGCTCGATTGCCTGTCACGGTGCAGTTCACGACCTCCGGGCTTCCCTGCGAACAGGATATGGCCCCGCCACTATCGCTCGACGAGTTGCCTACGATCAGACAATTGAGAATACGAACATTTCCTCGGCCGATACTTATCCCGCCGCAGCGTCCGAACTGCCTATACGAGGAAGAATCCAAGTCCAGTGGCATGGAAGCTGCTATATTCTCCTTGATGATGCAGTTCTCTACTCGGGCGTTGGATCGGTAGGCGGCAATTCCCCCTCCAGAACGCGCCACATTCTCAGTGATGATGCAGTCCCTTATCGTTGGACTACTCTCCGCGCAATAGAATGCACCGCCATCTTCCGTTCGCAGATACCCTTCTGTTACAGTGAATCCTTGGACGACGGAATTCGCATCCTCATCAGAGTGGAAATGGAACCCGCGGCGGTATTCCGCCTCAATCAACTGGATCGGACCAGATCTTGTGCGAGTACCGTTACCTTGTGCATACCGACCGCCGCATTGGATGACACAGAATTCCGGGCCTGTCTCGCTCTTGACGGTGATAGCCTTGCCTGCAAAATCGATGTCGCGGTTTCCATCGCCCGTGTAGGCGCCGGGGGCGACGAGGACTATGTCGCCATCGACGCTCGCATCGATGGCCGCCTGGGTCGTCGTATAATCCTCCGACCCATCGTTGGCCACGCGAAGCGTCCTGGCGACGCCAGCGGGGCAAGATACCAAAAGAAGTGTCCAGACCACTGCGGAAAGGCGTGTGATCGCCTTCGCTTTCATACTCCGCTCCCTTCGATGAATGGATAATAGCCGGATGCGACAGGCTCCCCGCCGCGAATGCAGCGGACCTATAGCACGAGACACGTGCGTGTCGGCGAAGGTGGGCGGGTATGAAAGGTGTTGTGAGAATAACAATATAATGACGGCCAAGAGTATGAAAGACTTCTGGCCCGCCTTCGGTTCTCGATTTTTATTTCCCGTATTGTACCACCGCGATCGACGGGCTTGCAAGCACTTTTCCGACAGAATTCGCACCCGCGGCATGGCACCCCGTGTTTGTCATGCTGAGCAAAGCGAAGTATCTGGCCCAAGAATGGGGCGTTGCTCTCGACTGCGGATGAGACGTCTCATACGATGCCCAGATTCCTTTGAGGACTCGGGGCAGGCTCTTCGCTGCGTTCAGGGTGACAGGGGGCGAAAGGGGCATTGCACCCCACGGATTTACTCCCCGAGCCCCGTTTGCCGTAGTATACTGAGAGCAGGCGACAATCGTTTCGGGATCAGACAGGATCGATCGAGGTGTGCGGAGCATGAAGTTCTCGTGTGAGCATTGCGGGCGACTGCTGAGCGTGGCCGACAAACAGGCGGGGAGAAAAGGCCGATGCCCGCAGTGCAAGAAGCCCGTGACCATCCCGGCGACCATGTCCGAGGAGGTCGCCGAACCGGCAGCTCCGGCTGCCGGCGAGAGGGTCGCCGTGGCGAAACCCTCACCCCGCGATTCGCTGCTGTTTGACGCACCGCCGGCGGACGCGGGCGCGGCGCCGCAAACCGCCGAGGGAGCATACGAGAGGCTGCGGACCATGCAGGGCGGCTATCTGCTCAAGGCGAGGGAGGAGCCCCCCGAGAGGCCGCTGCCCTGGCTTGTCGACATCTTCCTGTACCCCTTGAACAAGCCGGGGCTGCTGATCCTCACGCTGAGCACGGGCATCCCGCTGATTCTGCGGGTCTTGCTCAGGACCATGATGGGACTCTCCGGCGTGTTTCCGCCGGCGTTCATTCTCTGGCTTCTGTTCATCATCATCCACTGGGCGGCACTGCTGCTGTTCGTGTTCTACGTCAACTGGTACGTGGCCGAGTGCATTCGCGACAGCGCCGCCGGGGGCATACGGGCCGTGGATACGACCGGAGCGACGCCGGGCTTTGCCGAACTTCTCGGACAATCGCTGACCCTGCTTGCCTGCGGGGCCGCCTGCATGGCGCCGGCCATTCTCTACGCAGCCTACGGCCGGAGCGAGGGCCCGCTCTTCTGGGTTCTGTACGGGCTGGGCGGATTCCTCTTTCCGATGGCCCTGCTGGCCGTGACCATATTCGAGTCGCTTCGCGCATTGAACCCAATCCTGCTGCTGGGCTCGATCCTCAGCACGTTCCTGTCCTACTGTGTCCTGGTGGCTGTCTGCTACGTGCTGTGTCTGCTGGTTCCCCGGGCGCTGCGCAACCTGGTCGGCGACTTGTACATTTACGGCTACCTGTATTTGTTCCTGGCCTTCTACGTGCTGTTGGTCATGGCGCACCTTGTAGGCCGCTTCTGTTGGAAGAATGAAGAGAAACTCAACTGGGACGCATGAAACCAGCCCGCCGCCGGACCAACAGCGAAGAGGTTCGCACACGTATTCCGATCGATTCTCACGCGGCGCGTCACCCCTTCGCTCTGCTCAGGACAGGCTCTGAACACAGCGTAACGGAGTGAAGAGCCTGTCCTGAGTCCTCGAAGGAATCTGGGCAACGGATTGGGTTGCTTTTCATACGCAGGCCAGATCCTTCGCCTGCGGCTCAGGATGGCAGAATCGAGTCTCGCAAAGACCCTCTCCTGTCCTCACACGCTCAGTGGCCGCTTCGGCCGGTGGTCAACTGCGAAGCCACGGATGCCGTGGCCGCTTTCACTTTCTCCTCGTCGGCGAGGTAGTAGTGTCCACGGGCGTTGAGGTTCTCGTCCAGTTCGTATACGAGCGGGATGCCGGTGGGGATGTTCAGCTCGGTGATCTGGCCATCGCTGACGTGGTCGAGGTACTTGACTAATGCTCGAATGCTGTTTCCGTGGGCGGCGATCAGGATTCTCCGGCCCTCGTGCAACGCGGGCACGATCGTCTCGTGCCAGTACGGCAGGACCCTGTCGAGCGTGGTCTTGAGCGACTCGGTGGCCGGGAGCTGGTTCTTGGGGACATCCGCGTAGCGAGGGTCATGCCAGGGGTGCCGGGGGTCGCTCTCGGGCAACGGATCGGGCGGGATGTCGTAGCTGCGGCGCCAGATCTGGACCTGTTCGATCCCGTATTTCTCGGCGGTGTCCTTCTTGTTCAGGCCCTGCAAGGCACCGTAGTGCCGTTCGTTGAGTTCCCAGGACCGGTGGACGGGGATCCACATCAGGTCCATGTCGTCGAGGACGATCCACAGGGTCCGGATCGCCCGCTTCAGGACGGACGTAAAGGCCAGATCGAACGTGTAGTCCCCCTCCTTAAGGGCTGCGGCGGCTTCATGCGCCTCCTGGACCCCGCGCGCGGTCAAATCGACGTCGGTCCAGCCGGTGAATCGGTTCTCCAAATTCCACGTGCTCTGCCCGTGTCTGAGCAACACCAGTTTGACCATGGCTCAGGCCCCCATCTCTCCTGTACGCCCAGCCTCGATGCGAGCGAGGCCGCCGACGCTCTCCCCCAGCGGCCTCCGGACGATTATCCCACCGGCAGCACCGGTCTCAAACAAGCCTACAATTCAACCGGCTTGCACAGGTTCTTCTCGCTGGCGGCGACCCGCCCGCAGACCTTGCATACGAATCTGCCGTCCCGCACAAGTTCCTTGTACTCCTCGGGGTTGCTGATCTGAAAGCCCAGGTTGTTAAGGTAACAGAGGTGCCTATCGTGCCCCAGATGCGGCATTTCCACTTTCGCCATGTCGATTCCCCTTTCCAATCGTCGTTTCCAAGCTCGTGCGGCGATTGACTCTACGGATTGTCAACCCGAAGCCGATTCCGCTCGGTTCTTCCTGTACATACGTAATGCCCTTGCGGTTCAATTCCTACGATAATCCAGGAAAAAGTATGCCTTTGCAGGCCGGATCGGCAAGACATTCGCAGGGATTCGCTCGACGCGGTTCTGCAAGCAGCCTATACTGGCCCGTCCGTGGGCCATCAAACCCGGCAAGTTCATGGCAGTACGTGGAGTCAAAACAATGGATTATCGTAGAATCATCCCCTGTCTGGACGTCAAGCACGGCCGACTTGTGAAGGGCATCAATTTCGTGGATCTCAAGGACATGGGCGACCCGGCCGAAAATGCGGCCGCCTACAGCGAAGCAGGAGCAGACGAGCTGGTTTTCCTCGATATCACGGCCACCTTGGAGGCCCGCAAGACGCTGCTCGACGCCGTCAAGCGGACAGTGGATCGGATCGCCGTGCCGCTGACCGTCGGCGGGGGCATCAACAGTTGCGGTGCGATCGAGGAACTGCTGAGCCTTGGCGTATCGAAGGTCTCGATGAACACCGCCGCCGTGCGGAATCCGGACCTGGTCCGAGAGGCGGTGGCCCAGTTCGGCGGCGACAAGATCACGGTCGCCATTGATACGGCCAAGAATCCCACGCTGCCTTCGGGCTTTGAGGTCATGGTCAGAGGGGGAACCGCCGGCACGGGCATCGACGCGGTGCAGTGGGCCCGGAAGGTCCAGGACCTCGGTGCCGGGGCAATCCTTCCGACGAGCATGGACACGGATGGGATGCAGACGGGTTATGACCTCGCGATGACGCGGGCCATCGCCGACGCGGTTTTCCTGCCCGTGATCGCCTCAGGCGGCGCCGGCACGCTCGAACACCTGTATGAAGCTATCGACCAAGGCCATGCCGACGCCGTGCTCGTGGCGTCCATCGCACACTTCGGCAAATTCAGTATTCGGCAGATGAAGGAGTACCTGGCCGGCCGCGGCGTGCCCGTAAATCTGTAGCCGAGCCAACCTTATTGGGCCTTGGTCTTGGCAATCGCCGGGAACGGCCTCAAAAAGGCCGCTCTTACACATTTCTGCGAAAGTCCCCCCCGGGTTCGGCCGATAGGGAGGAGGGTGATGGTTCGTAAGTCCTTATAGGAAATGCATTAACAGGCGTATGTTCGGCAGACTCAAAAAAGACGGTCTTCTCCTGAAGGCCAAGCTCTTCATCATTCGATGGTATCCGAGCAATCGCTCCTGCCTCGCCAGCGGCAGCCGTCGCCGCCCGCCGCAACTGATGCCTCCCCTCATGGTCCGCAAACCCGAGTGGCGCAGATAACACAACGGTCTCACGCCGCATTCCAAGCAAAAGGGCCCGGCTCACGGGCTTGGAACCCGCCGCCGGACCCTTTGTCAGCCTCTTCGACGGCACAGACCTCTCTACGGAGCAGGCACAACGGACAGCGTCACCACAGCCACCTGTACATCCGTTGAGCCGGCAGGCAGTGCCGCGAGGTTCAGGTTCTCGCCCTTGACCCAGAGCTCGGTCGTGACCTCACCCGGACCCACAATGTCCGGCACAAGCCACGCGGTCCATGTCCCGCCTGCAGCCGATGTCGCCACAACCGTGGCGGTCAACCTGCCCTTGAAGTTGAGCTCGATAGTCAAGCTCGTGGAGCCAATGTACGTATAGGAAGAAGCAGGCGCACTTGGATCGGGCAGCAAATGGATACAACTGCCGCCAATGCACACCGTCAAACCGGCGCCGGGCCCAGGCCCGGTCGAGCCGGTCTGCTCGTAGGCGCCCATATCGACGCGGGTGTCCACAATGCGGGCCTCGCCATCCAGATCGACCGGAAGCAACTCGGCGGTGTTGCCGTCCGCGTCCAGGTCGAAAATATCCGCAGGGAGTGCGGCGTTGTTGCCGGCGTTGATGGCCAGCGAGACCGCTTTCAGCCGGTAGTCACCGTCGATCCATTCGCCCTCGATGCTGCGGACGCCGGGCGAGACGAACTGTGGGTTCGCGTTGATGTTGCCGGTTCCGGTCGGTCCACCCTGCACGTCGCTGTAGGTGACCTGCACGGCCGACAGATTGTTGCTCCAGATCTCGTTACCGCCATTGTACAGGATGCTGTTGGCGACCCGGATTTGAGTGCCGGAGAACGAGCTCCAACTGAAGCTCGAGATCGCCTGGCCGATCGGCGAATAGTTGTCGGCGACCGTGGAATTCAGGATCGTAAGGACTCCATCGAGATTGTAGATGGCGGACCCGCCGACCGTATCAGCATAATCGGCGCTGTTGCCCACGATCCGGCAGTTGTGCAGCGTCACGTTGCCTGCGTAGTTATTGAGACCACCGCCGAGCATCAAGGCCCGGTTCCCGATCAACTGGGCGTTCACCATGCGGATGACGCCCCCGAGATTCATGATGCCGCCGCCCCAGACGCCGGTATTGCCGCGGAAGAGACAATTCACGATATCCAGACGGCCGCCCGGGTTGTAGAGGCCACCGCCGGAGTGATTGGGGTAATCGCCGTCGGCCCGGCCCGCCGTCACGGTCAATCCGTCCAGCATGGCTGCCGGCTCGCCCGCCGGGCCGGTGATTACGTGGTAGCTGTTGTCGCTGACGTTCAGAATACCCCATAGGTCATTGTCGTTGAGGTCACCGTCCAGAACCGTCTCATGGAGCGAAAAATCTCTGGCGTCCGGGTTCACATGCCCATAGCCGGCGAAGCCGCCGCGGATCGTCAGACCTTCCGTGAGCGTGAAGCTGGCTGAACGGCCCAACGGGGCGCCCACGCCCTCGTCGGGCTTGTAATTCCCCTCGGCCACCCAGATTTCATCGCCGCTTCCGGCGACCGCCAGGGCATCCTGGAGAGTCAGGAACGCCCTGTTCCAGCTCGTGCCGTCGTGTATCAATCCTGGAGCATCGCGATCCACCCGGTATAAAGCCGCTCCGCCCGCCACGGTGAACGTGATGTTCAAACCCAGGTCCTCGTAAGCACTGACGAACGTCCACTCCCCCGGACTCAAGGGCCCGAATTCGCCTTCCACGCCACACACCGGCATGTAGATCAGGGGGCATATCCCTGTCGTCGGGCCCTGAAACCACAGCAAAATCGTCTTCGACACGGGGTCGATCGACAGCCCCGGCTGGCCACCCAAGGCGTTCTCAGCAACACAGGAGTTCGAGTAAACCTTCGTCGGCCCCGAAAAGGTGATGACATCCGATGGCCCCGGGGTTGCCGGGCTAATGGTCCACTGTGCAGCGGGTGTCGTGCCCTTCGTCCACGAAATACTCTCCGCCTGTGCAGAGTGCCACAGCAGCGCCGGCAGCAATGCACTGAAAAGTACCTTTCTCGCGTTCATTTTCCCTTCCTTTCAAAAAGCCCCTCGTCGTCATCGTCGGCGCCATATTCCCATGTCGCCCACACAGGTCGAGAATCGATAAGAACAGTGTGAATCTTTTGCCGGCTGCATGCGAGGCGTCCTTCTCCGATGCGCTCCCCGTTCCGGCCGCGGCGTGGGAAACCTGGACCGCCGATGAGGAGGGAATCCGGCCTGTATCCCTTTAGTCTACCAGTATATAGCATACCCGGTTGACGCCTCCGGGTCAACTGCAATGTGCCGACGGCACGCCTCTGAGCCTGCCGTACAGCCTGTAGGGTGGTACGCACTCCCCAGTCCGCCAGTTCATCATCCGGCTCGGACCTATGGCCGGCAAAACACTTTGGACAATTTGCAGGACTCCTGCGAGAAAAAAGAGCTTGACGGTCTGCGGCATCTCATCCATAATGAATTTTTGTTCCTGCGGATGTGGCGGAACTGGCAGACGCGCAGGCTTCAGGTGCCTGTGGGCTTACGCCCGTGTAGGTTCGATTCCTATCATCCGCATTCCCCCAACTTGCCCCGTGCGGGGCAAAAACGCGCTTTTTGAAGGCGTTAGTGCGGATTCGTTGTGCAGATCAACGCACGCAATGTGCATCGAAAGTGGCAAAGTATGGCAAAGCAGACGGGCCACCATACCACAGCCACACTACTTAGCTACCGGTCCAAAAAACCGGGAGTATTATACGGATCTCCTCCTCCGTCAGGCCGT
>DCUI01000310.1 GCA_002327785.1 Phycisphaerales bacterium UBA2218 | reverse complement strand
GAACCCTATATGCTTATCAGCGGCAGGCAAGATGTCGGCGGGCTGGTAGGGTGGAATGACGGCATTGTGACCCAGTGCTACAGCAACGGTGCGGTCGGCGCCAACGACCGTGTCGGCGGGCTGGTGGGAAGCAACAACGAACGTAGGTATGCACCTACGTGGGTGTGGGTGGATGGTATTGTGAGCAACTGTTTCTGGGACATTCAGACCTCAGGCCAAGGCACAAGTGCCGGCGGCACAGGCAAGACCACGGCCGAGATGCAGACGAGGAGCACATTCCTTGAGGTCGGCTGGGACTTCGTGGGCGAGACGGCCAACGGGATCGACGACATCTGGTGGATTCGCGAAGGCCAGGACTATCCGCGGCTGTGGTGGGAACTGGGCGACGAGGACTCGCCGTAGATCAAAAGTCAGCGTGCAAAGGTCAAATTGGCCGAGGTCATCCCGGCTTGCCGGGATTCGGCTGTTTTGGGTGTTTGATCTTTGCTCCTTGATTTGTCTCCATGGTCCACCCGCGACGGGCCACTCACCAGGTGGCCAGGCAACGGAGGGTCCGTCTTGCATATTGACTATTCCTGTGCCTTTGCTATACTATCCGCATAGAAGGATAAGCCCGTCGATATGGCCGAGAGCGGTTAGGACGTTACTCTGAGAGACGCCGCCATGAAGAGACAATGCGGTTTCACACTCATCGAACTGCTGGTAGTCATCGCGATCATCGCCATCTTGATGGCGATCATGATTCCCACCTTGTCGAGGGTCAAGAGGCAGGCAGCGGGCAGCGCGTGCCAGTCGAATCAGCACCAGCTCGTGCTGGCCTGGATCATGTACGCCCAGGACAACGACGACAAGCTCATCGGCGGCCACGACGGATATTCCGCGTCACCCAGCATCAAGTACGACTGGGTCCAACTACCGCGGACCGCGGCCGGCGTTGTGGTCGCGAGGCCCGGGGCCACGCTGGAAGATGAGAAACGCGGCTGCGAGGCCGGCGCCCTGTTCCCCTACGTGAAAGAGGTCGATCTCTATCACTGCCCGGGCGACCGCAGGCACCGCACCGAGATGACGCACCGCAGCTACGGCATCCCCGGCGGCATGAACGGCGACGTCGGCACCGGCGCCGGCAGTTGGCTGATGCAGAACTGGGGATACCCCTCCTACAAGAAGCTCACGCAGATCAAAAGTCCGGGCATCAAGTACGTCTTCCTCGAAGAGAAGACGGACGTGGGCGGCTACAACTGGGGGTCCTGGAACCTGGAGAAGCAAGGGGACCGCTGGTGGGACCCAATTGTCGTGCGCCATGGCAAACTCAGCGTGCTGGCCTTCTCCGACGGCCACGCCATCAAGCATCAGTGGAAGCAAAAGAGCACCCTGGAAATGACGGATGTCGCCTATCCCGATTGCATCCGCTGGCCCGTCACCGACGGGACCGACGACCTCGAATTCATGCGCCAAGGCTACAATCCCGCACACTGAGAGAGCATACCACAGAACACCGCACCCTCGCCCGCCGGCTCCAAGAAGCGACGCACTTTCACCGCCTTGTGGGTCGGATGTCCGTCGAAGATCCGTCAGTTGGTCGTGAGTCAGTCGTCGAGCATCTGTGTCTTTCATGCAGACCGTAGTGCACGCCCCCCTGCCAATGTCAAGATAATTATGAGGAGATTAGTATGACCGATTGAAGTGGATGAAGACCCTCCGTTGTCCGAGGTCAGCGTCGCTCGTTGCGATCGTTTCTCAAAGGTGCAGTCCGCAAAGTTGCCCGCGATATCCACGTTGTGCATATTATTCTCCCGCGGCGCCTGAGCGGGGCAAGTCAGTAATAGCCTTTTGCCACACATCACAACATCGCGGAGAGGGACTTTGAGCACGTCTACCGACCTCGTTCAACAGCGTTGCCAGGCGTGCCGCCGTGCGATTCGTCCATCACTACGGCGGATTCCCGCCCCATGCGAGATACAAGTGACGAACGACGCGGCGTCCAGGCGCGTCACAGCACCAGCATGGCGACGATGATCAAGATCGCGATGGTCGATACGGCGGCGAGAACAAGAAGGTAGAGGCGATAGCGGGTGATGATCTCTTCCGTATCCACCTCGCGCTCCATCTCGACGGTGTCGCCGTTCTCAAGCTGCTCGAGCATCGAGACGTCGAACCGCTTGTGCGCCTGGAGCGGCGGGTGTCCCTGGCGGAGGGCTTCGAGGTCCATGAGAAGCTCCTCGACGTTGTTGTAACGGTCCTCGCGGCGTTTGGCGAGCATGATCTCGATGACCTCGGAGACGCCGGCCGAAAGGCCGGTGTTGATGTGGTCCGGCGGAACGAGCTTCTCGCGGAGGTGGCGTTTCATGATCTCGGAGGAATCCTCGCCCGTGAAGGGGACGCGACCGGTGACCATATGATAGAAGGTGGCGCCGAGGCCGTAGATATCGGCCCGGCCGTCGATATCGATCTTGCCGCGGATCTGCTCGGGAGCGATGTAGTACGGCGTGCCGTAGGCCTTGCCCTCCTCACTCTGCGCGGCCTCGATGTCAGTCGTCTCGCGGGCCAGACCCATATCGGCCAGCTTCACGACGCCCTGTGTGTTGATCATGATGTTCTTGGGCTTGACGTCGCGGTGGACCAAGCCGTGGGCGTGGGCGTGCTGGAGGGCGTGGCAGACCTGGATGATGATCTCGATCGCTTCCTTCTCGCCGAAGAGGTGGCCGTTGGAGATGTCGTCGGCGATGGTCTTGCCCTCGACGTACTCCATGACGAAGTAGTGATAGCCGCCTGCCTCGCCGACGTCGATGGCCTGGACGATGTTGGGGTGGTTGAGCTTGCCGGCGGCTTGCCCTTCCTTGTAGAACCGCTGGACATACTCGGGATTCTCGCTGAACCGGCGGGGCAACACCTTGATCGCAACGCTGCGATTAAGGCTGAGCTGCTTGCCTTTGTAGACGACGGCCATGGCGCCGGCCCCGAGCTTGCCGAGGATCTTGTAGCCTGGGATCTGCGTGGCGGCGGCCTTGCTCTCTTTGATGCTGGTCTTGAGGCGTTCCGCTTGGTTGGCCGTGAGGTAGCCAAGCTGAACCATCAGGTCCTGGAGCATCAGAGGATCAGTTTTGCGGCGTTCCTTGTATTCCTGGATGGCTCGGCGCAGCTCTTCATCCGTGCAGAGCCCCTGATCCACCGCCATCCGCCCGAACAGCGTGTCGTAAGAGGTCTCAGTACTCATTCACATCCCCCTGGATATCCCAGGGGTCGCATCCTTTCGCTCAGCAACCCAGTATTGACCCCGATCAATACACCCGATAAAACCTTCGTCGCCGCGAGGGCTATTATGAGGTTATCGGGGCTGAAGTCAAACCATTTTTCCATCATTCTTCCACACAAGATCATCGACCAAGCTGTCTTTCGGTGATTTTTCGGCGGAGGATTAGCTGTTTTTATGCGACGTCCGGAAACGCAGATCGCCGCGGGCAGTTTTGAGTTGACCGCAGCGCCCCGGCCGCTAAACTATGCCCGTCTGAGAAGAGGTGTGAAGAGTGGCACGGGCATCCTGCTCGTGGGATTTTGTGGCATCGGCGTCCTGCCGATGCTTCATGGGCTGGAAGCCCATGCCACGACGAACCAGCTTTTCACGCACCTTAGGAGAAATCTCGAAGTAGACAGGAACAACTGTAGGAGACCATAGGTGGGGTATAACTGCGTAGTGCTGGCCAAGCAGGTGCCGGATACACAGCGGATCACCGGCCAGGTCATGAACGACGACGGCACGGTGAACCGCGCGGCGCTGCCGGCCATCTTCAATCCGGAAGACCTCAACGCCCTCGAAATGGCGCTGCAGATCAAGGACCGCTTCGGCGGCCGGGTAACCGTCATCACGATGGGCCTGCCCGCGGCGACCCGAATCCTGCGGGATGCCCTTTACCGCGGGGCCGACGACGCCATTCTGATAACCGACCAGCGGGCCGCAGCGAGCGACACCCTTGCCACCAGCTACATCCTGAGCTGTGCGGTCCGAAAGTTGGACTATGACATCGTCTTGTGCGGCCGCCAAGCCATCGACGGCGACACCGCCCAGGTTGGCCCGCAGCTTGCCGAGAAGCTCGGAATCACCCAGATTACCTACGTCGAGGCGATGGAGGGCATCGAGGACGGCAAGATCACCGCCCGGCGCAACCTCGGCAACGGCTGGCAACTGGTCCGGGCACCCCTGCCCGTGCTGCTGACCGTAACGGGCGACGCTCCGGAACCCCGTGTAGCCGCCGCTCGGCGGATGATGAAGTACAAGAACGCGCGGACGCCGGCCGAGATCGAGCAGAGCATCCGAGCCACGAACCCGGCCGCAGACGACGCGACCATCAAGAGCATGACGAAGGAACAGGCGGATGCCCTGGCCAGGCGGGGCTTGCTGATCCAGCAGTGGAACCTGAGCGACCTGGAAGCCGACCTGACCTGGTGCGGCCGCAGCGGCTCACCCACCAAGGTCCATCGCATCCAGAGCGTCGTCCTGGCGGCCAAGGAGAGCAAGGACATCGCCCCGACGGACGAAGGCGTCATCGCCATGATCCACGAGCTGATCCAGGACAAGATTATCGCGTGAATCGCTGGAGAGTCTGAAGGCATGAGCGAAACCTGTCCCGTATGTAATTCAAAGCTATCCGCCTCAAAGAAAGTCTTAATTGGTGCGGATGATCATGGTTACGCCTTTTCATGCCCGAGGTGTGGCGATTACCACATTGACAGCTTCACGGATAGACAGGTTAGGGACCAGCGACTCGACATTCAAAGTGTCGCGGTCCTAAGCCACTGGATTCGGACGGAATATGAAGCTATCAGAAATGAACCACCAAACAAAGGTGGTTACCGCCGTGAGAAGGTCTTTTTGAACGAGGAATTGGTCAACTCAATCATCAAAAATCCACGTCCATCTCTCCCAGAGCAGGTGGACAATTTCATCCGCTGGATAGGAGATAATATTAAGGTCGGCGGGGAGTACATTGCGGTCGAGGAGCTGGCTATTCAGGCAATTGTTGCGTCTGCGACCAGTGAGGAGTTCGAGCTCGTTTTCGACCACCTGGGCCAAGAGGGACTCATCGAGCATAGGTCGGAGACCGGCGTTTGGAGGAAGGTGACTCTGCCCTGGGCTGGCTGGGAGCGATACCGCGAACTCAAGCGATCAACCACCGACAGCCGTAAGGCGTTCATGGCGATGCAATACGGCAAGGGAGACTTGGATGCAATCGTTGAGAACGTCTTCAAACCCGCCGTCAAACAAACGGGATTTGATCTGTCCAGACTTGATGACCCAAACCAGCCAGCCGGACTGATGGACGACAGACTCAGGGTGGAAATACGAACATCGCGATTTCTGATCGCTGATCTCACGCACGAGAACAGAGGTGCCTACTGGGAAGCAGGTTATGCGGAGGGGCTGGAGAAGCCTGTCATTTACACCTGCGAAAAGAAGAAGTTCCGAGAACTGCAGACGCACTTCGACACAAATCACCATCTGACGATCTTGTGGGATTCGGATGAGCCAGAGAAGGCTGGCGAGAAGCTCAAGAGCACGATCCGAGCAACGTTGCCAGCGGAGGCGAAGTTGACAGATGATTGATGTTCGCGAAGCCTCTGATAGAAAGCCCACTCGGCTCTTGCGCGCCATCGGGCCCGACAGCGTCCAGCGCCTGGGGACTCTGTCCCCGGACCCCTGGCATTTTGCGCTTTTCGCCAGCAGCATGATGCAAGGGCAAGGCGATGCCTCCGCATTGACAGCATCGCCCATGCCGCCGGACTGCTACCCTCCCGCAGCGCGGGCTCACGCCCGGAGGCGGGGTGCTTGCCAGCAGAGCCCTATCCTCCGCAGCAGCATTTATAGACTATCGCTAATCCCTGGCCGGGGCAAGAGGCAAGCGGGATGGCTTTGCCCCCCCCTACTATCATGCTGCTGGCCCAAAGCGAAAAATGCCGGGGGTTTGGGGGCAGAGCCCCCAAGGATCGGCGACTGTGCGGGGGTGACATAAGAACGAATGTTCTGTAATATGCTCTCGGGACAGATGCCGAGAGATCGAATCGACGACGAAAGGACGACGAAAAGCCAAGCATGATTGAAGTCAACAGACAAGGGGAAGTGTGGGTGTTCGCCGAGCAGCATGGCGGGCGGCTGGAGGAGACGCCGCTGGAGTTGATGAGCAAGGCGCGACACCTCGCGGATACATTGCAGGTGAAACTCGGGGCCGTGCTCTTGGGCGACGGCGTGAACAAGCTGGCCACGAAGCTGGTCAGGCATGGGACCGACAAGGTCTACCTGGTCGAGCACCCGCTGCTCGGGGCTTATCAGACCAACAGCTACGCGAAGGTCATCCTCGACCTGATCCACAAGCACAAGCCGCAGGTCGTGCTGTATGGAGCGACCGTGGCCGGCCGGGATCTGGCCCCGCGGATCGCCAGCGCCGCCAAGGCGGGACTGACCGCCGACTGCACGGACTTGCAGATCGGCGACCACGAGATCGCCAAGACCGGCGAGGTCCACAAGAACCTGCTATTCCAGATCCGGCCGGCGTTCGGCGGCAACATTATCGCGACGATCATCAACTTCGACCGCTGGCCCCAGATGGCGACGGTCCGCGAGGGCGTCATGCCGATGCCGGAACCGAATACGAAACGCCGCGGCGAGATCGTCGCGGATAGCATCGAGTTCACGCCGGACGACCTGCCGATCGAGATCCTCCAGGAACACCGGCGGGCGAAGAAGGTCGATCTGAAGGCCGCAAGGGTCATCGTCGCCGGCGGCGCGGGCGTCGGCAGCAAGGACAACTTCAAGCTGGTCTGGGACCTGGCCAACTGCCTGGGGGCCGCTCCCGGCGCGACGCGGGCGGCGGTCGATCTGGGCTTCATCGACCACGACCACCAGATCGGCCAGACCGGGACGACAGTCCGCCCGAGCCTGTACATCGCGGTCGGCATCAGCGGCGCGATCCAGCACCAGGCGGGCATGGCTCAGAGCCAGAAGATCGTCGCGATCAACAACGATCCGGACGCCCCGATCTTCAACGTCGCCCACTATAAGATCCTCGGCGACCTCAACGAGGTCGTGCCCCGGATGATCAAGGCGATCAAAGAGAAAGGAACCAAATAATTTACGATTTACAATTTACTATTTACGATTTGTCGGCGGCAGAGGCTCGGCCTCAAATAGTCAATAGCAAATCGTAAATAGTCAATGACAGGATAACACATGGGGAATTTTTACCGCGACAACGACGATATTCGGTTCATGTTCAGGCACATCGATCTGGCGCCGCTGGCCGAGGCGTTTGAAGAGGGGTTTCGCTTCGCGAACGAGTTCGACTACGCACCGCGCAGTGTCGAGGAGGCGATCCGCAACTATGAGATGGTGCTCGATTCGCTCGGCGAGCTGTGCGCGGACTTCATCGCGCCGCGAGCCGAGAGCGTGGACCGCGAGGGCAACACCCTCAACCCGGACGGCTTCGTCATTCGGCCCAAGGGAATTGCCGAGGCCATCGAGAAGCTCGGCCAGGCGGAGGTGATGGGCTTCACCCTGCCCCACCGCTTCGGCGGACTGAACTTCCCGAACCTCGTCTACTCGATGGCCAACGAGATTCTCTCGCGAGCCGACGCCTCGCTGATGAACATCTTCGGCCTCCAGGGCATCGCCGACACGATCAACGCGTTTGCCTCCGAGGAGATCAAACAGAAGTACCTGCCGGCCTTCGCCGACGGCAAAGTCACCGGCGCGATGGTGCTGACGGAGCCGGACGCCGGTTCGGATCTCCAGGCCGTCAAGCTGCGTGCCTTCCAGGACAGCCAGGGCAACTGGCTCCTCCACGGCGTGAAGCGGTTTATCACCAACGGCTGCGGTGACGTGCTGCTGGTGCTGTCTCGCAGCGAGCCGGACCGCAGCGGCGGACTGGGCCTGAGCCTGCTGCTGTGCGAGCCTGGGCCGACCGTCCACATCCGCCGACTCGAAGACAAGCTCGGCATCCACGGCTCGCCCACCTGCGAGATCTTCTTCGACAACACGCCCTGCGTGCTCATCGGCGAGCGGCAGCGCGGCCTGGTCCCCTATGTCGCGACGCTGATGAACGGCGCCCGGATCGGGATCGCCGCCCAGTCGATGGGCATTGCTGAGGCGACGTATCGCATCGCCCGCGACTACGCCGCCAGCCGCAAGCAGTTCTCCGTCGCCATCGAGAAGCTGCCCGCCGTGCGGGACATGCTGATCGATATGAAGACGGCAATGGAAGCCGGACGCGCCCTGCTCTACGACACCTCCCGCGTCGTGGACCTGGCCATCGGGTACAATAATCTCGTGGAGAACCATCCGCCCGAGGACAAAGAGGCACAGAAGAAGCTCAAGGACAAGGCCCGCATCTACAAGCGTTACGCCGGCATGCTGACGCCGATGAGCAAATACTACTGCTCGGAGATGTGCAACCGGGTCGCTTACGATTCGATCCAGGTCCTCGGCGGCAGCGGCTTCATGCGGGACTACGCCTGTGAGCGCCATGCCCGCGATGCGAGAATCACGACGATCTACGAGGGTACCAGCCAGTTGCAGGTCGTCGCAGCGGTCCGCGGCGTTTGCAGCGGCACGGCGGAGAAATACCTCGCCGAGCTGGCGGCCCTGCCATACGACCCGCAGGTGAGCGACTTGCTCGCGAAGTTGGCCGAGGGCACGCAACAATTGAAGGCGGCCATCGAATTCACCAAACAACAGGGCAACGAGTACATGGACCTCTACGGCCGGCCGCTGGTCGATGTCGCGATCGACCTGATCAACGGGTACCTGTTCTGCGGGCAGGCCAGCACAAAGGTCCAGATGAACGTTCCCGTCGCGGGCGGCGCAGTCAAGAACGGCCAGACGATTCCCATGAAACAGCGGAAGCTCATGCTGGCCAAGCGTTACGTCGAGAAGAACGCCCCGAAGATCAAGGCCCTGACCGACCTGATCCGCCAGGGCGACAAATCGACGTTCAGCGACTACGAGGCCCTGATCGGGCCGGTGCCGGAGAGTTGATCGGCGGAATCGTCGGAGAATCGATGATGGCACATGGACACTCACAGATTCTCAGGGACAGACACGGACGCCCATGTCCGCACGGGTCTGTGTTTGTCCGTGTCCGCCCGTGTCCGTCGGGAGTGGGTTGCCGATGCTTCGAGCTGTGATTTTTGATTTCGATGGCGTGATCACGGACTCCGAGATCCTGCATTTCCGCGCGTTCAACGCGGTGCTGGCGCCGCATGGCTTCGAACTCACCAAACACGAGTACTACAAAGACTATCTCGGCATGGCCGACAAGGACTGCTTCAAGGCCCTGATCGGCGAAGGCCGGCTCCGAATCAAAGAATCCCAGATCCCGGCCCTCATCCAGCAGAAGACGCAAGTCTTCGAGCAATTGGCCCGCACGGAGGGCAGGATTATCGAGGGCGTCCGGGAGCTCTTGGACCTGCTGGCCAAGGCCCAGGTCCCGATCGCCATCTGCTCGGGGGCCCTGCGACCGGAGATCGAGCTGATCCTTGAAGAGGCGGGGTTGCGCGACTGTTTCGATATCATCGTTTCCGCCGAGGAGGTCCACCATGGCAAGCCGGACCCCGAGGGCTTCCTCCTGGCCCTCCAGAAGCTCAACGATGTCTGGCCCGACCCGATCGCCCCGGAATGCTGCATTGTCGTCGAGGATTCTCACTGGGGCCTCAAGGCTGCCCAAACCGCCGGGATGCGCACCGTTGCCGTGACGAACACCTATGACGCCGCCCAGCTCAGACAGGCCGATAAAATCGTGCACCGCCTCAACGATCTCACGCTCGACGACCTGCACCGGATCTGCCCTTGAACTCACACGAAGGGTCCTTGCCCACGCGTTCGCTGCATTCGCAGGGTCCCGGCACCACTCGTTCGTAGAAAACCTGTTGACAACGGCCGTTCCATATCAGTGGGCGTGTAAAGGTATAAGAAAAGGACTCCCAAGAAACGCCTCACGGCGTCACTGCAAACTTGTGCTTGCGAACCAGTCGGCGATCCGGATAATAGGAAATCTCCACGGATACACCGTAAGCTTGTGAAGGAGAACGAATGAGTCGATTCAGGCGGGCGATTATTCTCTGGGCCGCGCTGGCAGCCGTCATCCTACTGACCGTGCTGTCGATCTACGGCGCTTTCATCGGCGCCGACCGGGCGCAGGCGTTCTTCAATTCCCTGCCGCTGGCAGTGTATTGGTTCGCCGCCATCGCCCTGCTGGCCACCGGGATTGCCTCGTTTCGCCGTCTGCTGCGGGTCCCCTCGCTGCTGTTGATGCACGGCGGGTGTATTCTTGTGCTGCTCGGGGCAATGTGGGGCTCGAAACCCGGCCACGCCCTCCAGAAACGACTCTTCGGCATCGATAAGATCCCCCGGGGTCAGATGGGGATGTATGAACAAATGCAGGAGAACCAGGTCCGAGTGGAGGACGGCAACAGCGTTCGCGACCTGCCGTTCTTTGTCCGGCTCGAAGATTTCCGCATCGAGTACTACGAGCCGGGGGACCTGTACATCCACAGCCGGGATGGGCGAAACTGGCGGCTGCCCGCCGAGGCGGGGCAGACCTTGCCGCTGGGCGAAAACTTGGGCACAGTGACCATCCGCCGCGTGTTCCGGAATTTCAAGATGGACCTCGAGGGAGACAAACCCGTCGCATACGATTTGCCGGGCGGGTCCAACCCGGCTCTGGAGATCGCCATCGAGAGGCCGGGGGCTGAACCGCGAAGGCGATACGTCTTCGAGCAGCGATTCGGCCATACGGACCCGAATGACCCGCTTGTCATGGACTATCGCAGGGGCGTGAAGGACTACATCAGCACGTTGGAGATTATCCAAGACGGCCGGGGAGTTGCCGCAAAGGAGATCGAGGTCAACCATCCGCTGTATCATGGCGGTTATCATTTCTATCAGCACGAATGGGGCAGGGACCGGTTCGGCGAGTACAGCATCCTGCTGGTGGTCTCGGATTCGGGCCTGAACGTCGTCTACGCAGGCTATGCGTTTCTGATCGCCGGGGTCTGTTGGCACTTCTGGGGCCGGCGGGCGCTGCACTGGTTCAGAACCCACTATGTGATCGCGGCAAGGATCCCTGGAGAATCTCGGTAGAGGCGTCTATGGAAATCAAGTACACAGTCCAGGGTCTGCTCGTCTACGTCACAATGGCCGCGTACCTGCTGGCGTTTGCCACAACGATCGCCGGCCGCGCGCGGGCGGGCCGGACATTGTACCTCGCCGGTTTCATAGCGGCGGCGCTCTCCTATGTCTACCGCTGGTACGATGTCCGGCATGTCCCGCTACAGAACCTTTTCGAAGTGCTTCTGTTCTCTGGGATGATGCTGTATCCAATCTCTCGATTCTCCTCTCGCGTGTTGCGGATCGGCGACCGGTGGGCAGATATGCTCATCGGAGCGATTGTGCTCTTTCCCGTCGGTTTCGTCTTTGATGCGACCCCCAGACAACTCATGCCGGCCCTGCAGAGCCCGCTGTTCGCCCCGCATGTGGCGGTTTATATGCTTGCGTATATCTTCATGCTCAAAGCCGCCTTCCAGGCCGGCGAGCAACTGCTCAACCGAAGGCCACGTATCGAGGAGTCGTTGATCCCGCCGGAGCAGGCGACCTATGAGCTGATCGCCATCGGATTCCCGTTGCTCACTCTGGGCCTGGTTCTCGGCAGTTGGTGGGGCAAACTGGCCTGGGGCCGTTACTGGGGCTGGGACCCCAAGGAACTCTGGTCGTTGGCGTCCTGGCTGGTGTACATCGCCTATTTTCACTGGCGGTATATGTTCGGCGCGCGGCGGCCTCGCGCGAACAGCGTGTGGGCAATTACAGGCATGGTGGCGATCATCATCACGCTGCTGTGGGTGAACCTGTCGAGAATCTTCGCAGGCATGCACAGCTATGCAACATAGGACGGATGGGACCCATGGGCCCGTCTCCGTGTGGCAGCGTCAAGCGAAGCTTGGCGACGGCTTCCATCGAGTTGTCGGACCAACTGAATTGAGAATCCCTGGAGGACAGCAATGAATCGTCGCAACTTCATCAAAGCGGGCATCGGGGCGAGCCTTTGCGGCATGGCTCTGGCATCGGAGCAACCATCCACCCCCGCGAGCCAAACCAGCGGGCGGACGAATATCCTCTGGATCACGATGGACGACGCCCGGGCCGATACGCTGGGCTGCTACGGACGAGGCTGGGTCCGCACGCCGCACATGGACGCCATCGCGGCGGAGGGCGTCCGCTTCGAGACGGCTATCGTGCAGAACCCCGTCTGCGTCCCGTCCCGTCTGTCGATGAAATCGGGGCACTACCCACACACCTTCGGAAAGACGGCGATGGGCAAACCCGCAGCCGTCCCGCCCTCCTACGTGAAGCGGGCCCACGACGTTCCCAACCTGCTCAGCGCCTGGAAAGGCATCGGCATAGCACCCGTCAACATCGGCAAAACGCATGCCTACCAGCGAGACTGGGGCTACCAGAAGGATGTCCCCGAGGACTTCGACGTCCTCGGCAGGCCACGGGATGAGAAGCTCAAGGCCAGACTCCAGGAAGCCGGCTGCAAATATCCGGCGGTTGTGACGAAGACCCACGGCTGGGCCATCGGAGGAGTCGTGCCGCTGGAGCCGCAGGAGACAACCACGTGGAAACTCGGCGATCTGGCGGTTGAGAAGCTCACGGAACTCTCCACGAAGCGCGAACCCTTCTTGCTGCGGGTCTCGTTCCACGCCCCGCACGTGCCCTGCCGGGTGCCGCCCTCGTACTTCATCGATCCGGCGAGGATCGATCTGCCCTTGCCAAGCGAAGAGGAACTCGCGGGCAAGCCCCGATTCGAGCGGGAGCAGTTGCGGGCCTACTCCGGCGGGCTGGACCTGACTCGCGAGCAGATCGGGATCGCCCGCGGCACTTATTACGGCATGGTCTCCCTGGTCGATGAGCAGGTGGGCCGGCTGGTAGATTGCCTCAAGAGAACGGGGATTCTGGACAACACGATCATCGCCATCAACTCCGATCAGGGCTGGCAATTGGGCGAACACAGGCTCTGGAAGAAGCGAGTCCTGTACGACGACAACGTCAAGGCTCCGCTGGTGCTGAGTTGCCCCGTCCTGCTGCCGAGAGGCAAGGTGATTGACGAACCGGTGGAGATGATCGACTTTGTCCCGACGCTGATGGACCTGTGCGGCCTGGACGCGCCGGACTCGATCAGCGGCCGGAGCTTGATGCCCCTGATCCGGGGCCACGTCACCCAGTGGCGGGAGGCGTGCTTCTGCGAGATCGACCACAGTATGTCCATGTACGACGAGTTGCGGGAGCGCAGCGGCCGGCGGGTCATGGTCCGCACGAAGGAATGGAAACTCGTCTGGTTCATGGACGAACGGGTGGCGGACAAGGACGGGGCCCTGTACAATCTCAAGAACGATCCCGGCGAACGGGTCAACCTGTACGGCCGGCCCGAACACGCCGACGTGGTCGAGTACCTCGAACGGCTCTGCCGCCAGTGGGATCGGGCGACGTGACAATACAACAGATCGGGACTGGAGGTAACAAAGCGATGTTCAGTGCAAGACGAATCCTGTTCGTGTCCGTGATTCTGGCAACGTGTGCCTCGCAGGCTCTCCCGGCCGTCACAATCGCGAAAGACGGACGGGCAACCGTCATCATTGTGGTTCGCGGGGATGCACCCGAGCCGGAACGGTACGCAGCCCAGGAACTGGCCAACCTTCTGGAGCAAGTTACAGGCGCCGGATTCATGGCGGTCACTGAAGTGGTCAAACCTGGCCCATGCATCTTCGTCGGGCCGGACGCTGCCAGGCAGGTCGATCCGCAGTTCTCGACCGGCGGACTCGGGGCCGAAGGCATCGTCATCAGGACGGTCGGCGACAGCCTGATCCTGGCCGGCGGCCGCCCGCGAGGCACGCTGTACGCCGTCTACACCTTCCTGGAGGACCAAGTAGGCTGCCGATGGTGGTCCTCGACCGAGAGTACGATTCCGAGGAAGCCGACCATCGTCATCGAGGAGATGAACATCCGATATGTCCCGCCGTTGGAGTATCGTTCGCCTTTCTGGTTCGACGCGTTCGATGGAGACTGGGCCGCACGTAACAAGGCCAACGGCCAATCGCACCGCCTTGAGGCCAAACACGGCGGCAAGCACATCTACGAAGGATTCGTGCACACCTTCTATCCGCTGATCCCGCCGGACAAGTACTTCGCCGAACACCCGGAGTGGTTCAGCGAGATCAAGGGCAAACGCACAACCGAGCACGCGCAGCTTTGCCTCACGAACGAGGACATGCGAAAGGAACTGGTCAAGAATCTCAAGGAGCGGCTCCGCAACAATCCGGCGGCGACCATCGCCTCGGTCTCGCAGAACGACTGGCATGGTAACTGCCAGTGCAAGGACTGCGCCGCCATCGAGCAGGAGGAAGAAAGTCCGGCGGGTTTGATGCTGCGATTCGTCAACGCGGTCGCAGCCGACATTGAGCAGGAATTCCCGAACGTCGCCCTCAGCACGCTGGCCTATCAGTACACGCGGAAGCCGCCCAAGATCACCAAGCCCCGGTCCAACGTCATCGTGCAGTTGTGCAGCATCGAGTGCTCGTTCTGCAAGCCGCTGGCCGACGAGCGGAACCAGGCATTCCGCGACGATCTCGTCGGCTGGTCGAAGATCAGCGAGCGGCTCTACATCTGGGACTACACGACCAACTTCCGCCACCACATCATGCCCCATCCCAACCTGCGGGTCCTGGGACCCAATGTGAAGTTCTTCGCAGACCACAACGTCACGGGCATCTTCGAGCAGGGTGCCTATGGGAGCAGCGGCGCGGAGATGGCCGAGCTTCGCGCTTGGGTGCTCGCCAAGCTGCTGTGGGACCCGACCCGCGACGGCGAGGCCCTCACCAAGGAGTTCATCGAAGGCTACTATGGTCCCGCCGCGCCGCATATCAAGGCATATCTGAAGGTCACGCACGACGCCGTCGAGGCCAGCGGCGATTGGCTTGGCTGCTTCGAGCAGCACACGGCCAGGTACCTATCCTTCGACAACCTCGCACGGGGCTGGCAACATCTCAAGGCCGCCGAGCAGGCCGTGGCCGACAACCCCGATCTGCGATTCCGCATCCAGGTGGCCCAGTTGCCCGTGATGTATACGTTCATAATACGATGGAAACAGATGCACGAGGACGCGAAGACCGCCGGCGCCGAGTGGCCAATGTCCGACTCGATCAAAGAAATCTACGACCAGTTCATGGCCATCGCCAGGAAGAAGAACATCACCCGGGTCAACGAGTGGCAGGATGGTTTCGTCGCCATGGACAAGGCCCTGGCCGAGAACCAATGAGACAGGCGGATGCCGTAAGTATGACCAGCGCACTGGCGGCAAGAGACCTCCGAGTCCGTTTCGGAGAGCAGATGGTTCTGCACGGCTTCTCACTCTCGCTGCAATCGGGCGAAAAGACCCTGCTGACGGGCCCTTCCGGCTGCGGCAAGTCCACCGTGCTCCGCTGCTTTCTCGGCTTCGTCGTTCCCGAGGCCGGTACGGTTCACATCGACGGTGCGGAACTCACGGCGTATACCGTCTGGCAGCTGCGCCAGCGCATGGCATACGTCGCACAGGAGCCCGATCTCGGGACCGGCACGGCAGCGGAGGCGATCGAACGCCCGTTCCACTTTCGGACAAATGCCGGCCTTCGAGGCAACTTGGACCGCGCCCCGGAGTTGTTCGAGCGGTTCCATCTCGACCGTGAGTTGCTGCACAAGGGCGTCGGGGACTTGTCCGGCGGGGAGAAACAGCGGATCGCCCTGGTCTCAGCCATCCTGTTGGATCGCCCCATCTTCCTGCTGGACGAGATCACATCGGCCCTGGACAAAGCTGGCAAGCAGGCCGTTGGGGAGTACTTCCGCTCCCGGCAAGATGCAACGATGCTGATTGTCGCCCACGACCCCGAGGCGTTTTCCTTCGTGCCTCAGGTCGTCGAGCTTCCCGGCAACTCGAAGGTGCTGGACGTCGCATGAACAAGATCGTGGACATCGGAACATGGCAGCTTGCGGCGGCATACCTGCTGCTGGCGCTTCCCTTTGCCATCATGCTGTGGTACCGAATCCCGATGGTCGGCGAGACCGCAGTGTCTCTCGTGCGGATGACGGTTCAGCTCATTCTCGTGGGCCTGTACTTGCAAGTGATCTTCCGCCTGAACATCCTGTGGCTCAACGCACTGTGGCTCGTGGTCATGGTGACGGTCGCGGATGTCTCGATCGTCCGTTCGTGCGGTTTGAGGCTCGGACGGATCGCGCTGCCCCTGTTCATCGCGTTGGCGGCCGGGACAGCGGTGCCGCTACTGCTATTCACAGGGCTGATCCTGCGGCGGGCGAACCTCCTCGACGCACAGTACGCCATCCCCATCGGCGGTATGATCCTCGGCAACTGCCTCCGCGCCGACATCGTGGGCATCCGGACCTTTTACGAATCGATCCGCTCGACGGAGAAGGCCTTTCTCCAGAGCCTCGCCCAGGGCGCGTCGCTGCACGAGGCGATCCGCCCGTACCTGCGAAAGGCCGTCCAGGCGGCCCTGGCTCCGACCGTCGCCACAATGGCGACCATCGGCTTGGTCGCCCTGCCCGGCATGATGACGGGCACAATCCTCGGCGGAGCCAGTCCGGTCACCGCGATCAAGTACCAGATCGCCATCATGATCGCGATCTTCTCGGGCACGGCGGTCACGGTCGCCCTGGGCATCCGCCTGACCACACGGAGCAGCTTCACCCCATATGGTTTGCTTGATCCGTCCATCTTCCAAAACCGCTCGAAAAAGTGACACGGTCCATTTCCTATTTACTATTCGCGATTTGCGATTTAACATTGATGACTTCGTGGATAGTGACGCAAAAAGTGAATCGTCAATAGTAAGTAGTCGATTGAGAAAGGAGTGACCATGAGAAGGATGTTGCTTGTGGCGGCCGCGATCTCCCTGCTGGGGATCGTAGCCGGATGCGCCACACAGAAAGCGGCCAAGACGGAACCGGCCCAGGCCGAGCCGAAACCTCTGACCCAGTACGTGGATACGCCAACCGGGCGGTGGATGGTCCATGATGAGAGCCGGCCCGCTCCGCCGATCATCACGCCGGGCGCCGAATGCGGGGCCGCCCCCTCCGACGCCGTCGTGCTCTTCGATGGGACCGAGGACTCGCTGAAGAACTGGACGGACGGCAAACTCACGGACGGCAAGCCCAATCCGGTGAAATGGCGATTCGTCGACGGATACATGGAGAGCGTCAAGGGTGGAGGATACGCCCAGACCAAGGACGAGTATGGCTCGTGCCAACTACACGTCGAGTTCGCTACGCCGGCCAACGTGCAGGGATCGGGCCAGGGACGGGGCAACAGCGGCGTGTTCCTGCAGGGCCAGTATGAGATCCAGGTCCTCGACTCCTACGAAAACAAGACCTACCCGGACGGTCAGTGCGGCGCGCTCTATGGGCGGGCGGTGCCGCTGGTCAACGTCTGCCGCAAGCCCGGCGAATGGCAGAGCTATGACATCATTTACCATCGGCCGATGTTCGACAAGGACGGCAAGGTGACGCGGAAGGCCACGTTCACCGTCTTCCAAAATGGCGTTCTTATCCAGGGCCACGTCGAACTGACGGGCGGCACGGGCTGGATCAACGCCCACGCCGTCACGGAGTACAAGCCGCACCCCGACAAGGGTCCCATCCAGCTCCAGGACCACGGCAACCCGGTCCGCTATCGCAACATCTGGGTTCGCGAGTTGAAGGACTGACCGAAATTCCCACACATCACCAAGACACACGGGGCGGCTCCTTGAAGCCGCCCCGTTTCTGGTTTTCCCAGTTCGTAATGTCGCGAGCCGGGACGCCAAAGCATTCTATCCGTATCGCAGCGCGACCACGGGATCGATCTTGGCGGCTCGGTGGGCGGCAGCCCTGCCACATGGTTGTCCTTGGTCTTCTCCTATTCGTACTGCAGGGCCATTTTCGGGTCGACTCTGAGCGCCCGGCGGGCGGGGATATACGTGGCCAGCAGCGACGTCGCTGCGAGCACAACCACGGTGACAACGATGCTCACGAGATCGATCGCGCTGATGCCCTGAACCGCGCTGCGTATCACCCGTATCATAACGAACGCCAGCAGCATGCCGACCAGCAGCCCTACGAACGTCGATATGGCGCCCTGACGCAGCACCAGGATCAAGACGTCCCGCCGGGTGGCGCCCAAGGCCATGCGGATACCAATCTCTGGGATCCGCGAAGCAACCATATGGCTCTTGATCGCATAGAGGCCGAGGCCGGCTAGGAACAGGGCCATGGCCCCGAACATCACGGCAAGTCGGGCCACAACTCTCGTGAACAATACCGTGGGATCATTGCGATGTCGATCCGCCAGAGACGCTACCGAGACGACCGGCAGACGAGGATCGAGCTCTCGAATGCGTGCACCGATGGTGCGCACGAGCGCGGCCTCGGCTCCCGGCGCCGTACTTCTGGCACGCAGATGGATGGATTCGGGCACGCTTTGGGCTCCGAGTGGTCCATAGATATGGGGTTGGATTTGGCCATTGCCCCAAACGCTCCGTAGGTTCGGTACGATACCGACCACTCGGTGGGGCCCCGAGCCATACTGGATGAGACAGCCAAGGGCACTACCCTCCGGCCGGAGTTTACGTGCCAGAAGCTCATCGATGATCACGACTTTTTCTGCATCAGGGGCACTGTCGAGAGGGCTAAAAACCCGACCCTGCAAGAGCCGAATTCCCATCGCTTCGAAGTAGTCGCCGTTTACCTCATACTCGTGAAGTGGCTTCGTCAATAGGCTGCCTGACGCGTCATCTTCGCGGCCCGGTACATACTCGACGACTCTTTCGCGAACCCAGGGCCACCACTCCAGGTTCACAGGCGATTTAAAAGACACGCCAACCGCCTGAATCTCGGGATTTTCCTTCAACCGCTCAGCCAGGGTCTGGCAAGCTTGCTTTGCCTGAGCATCCCTGTAGCCTCCCGCGTAAGGATCCAAGTTGACGATCAACTTCCCATCCAGGCCGAAACCAGGTTCGGCCCGGGCGGCACTCAGCGCGGTTCGAGCCAATAGGGTCGCGCACATGACCAGCGCGAAAGTAAGGGCCATTTGACAGAGCACCGACAGGCCGCGGGGGACGAACCATCGCCGACTGCGCGTGGCGCGCAATACACCTCGGCCGGATTCTTTCAGATCGCCAACAAGATCGCGCCTCGATAGGCGCAGGGCCGGTCTCAACCCGAAGAGCACCGTGGCAATCAAACAAAAACCCAAGGTGGCTCCCAGGACGCGTATATCCAGCGTGATTCCCTCAGCGATGGCCTCCCCCAACTGCATCGGGAGTTGGCCCATCGCCGCCCACAGCTTGAGAACCCGGACACCCCAGAAGGCCACGCCCATAGCCAGGATGCCACCGAAGACAGCCAAGAGAAGGGATTCGACTAGTAACTGCCGCACAATCCTCAAACGCCCCCCGCCGATGGCCGCACGGATGGCGATTTCCCGTTGGCGCTCCGCCCCTTGAACCACAATCATATTCGCCAGGTTCAGACAGCCAATGAGCAAGACGACCCCCGATATTCCCATCAACCCCAGACTGATACGATCCAAGGTGGACCTGTCATTGTCGATACCACCGGCGCTGAGTCTGGGCAACGGGTGGAGTTCAAACCAGACCTCCTCTATCTTTGTCGACCCGAACATGGGCCTGTTAAACATCCAAGGGTCAATCTGCTTCAGGCGTGGGAGCATAGATTGCAGCCATGCTTGGGCCTCCGCTCGACTCACGCCAGGTTTGAGTCGTCCCACTAAGACCGATGGCGCATAGTGCCATCGTTCATCCGTCTTCTCCGGCTTCTTTTTATAGATTCTACCCACAAGACCATACGTGCCCAAAGGCAACCAGACGTCGGGGCAGATGACGGATGCGCCTGCGAATGCCTTTGGCATCACGCCAATGATTCTAAAGAACTCACCAGAGAGGCGCACATATTGGCCCACGATCTCGGGCTCAGCGCCCAGGCGCTGCCAAGTTCGGTAGCTCAGGACCACCACCTGCTCGCCCCCGGCCATTTCCTCCTCCGGCAAGAACGTCCGCCCATAAAGGGAGGATCCCCCCAGGGCGCTGAAGTAGTTGGCCGAGACGTATAGCGGATCCACATGTCTTACCATACCGTCTCTTACCAGAGTACAGGTTCTTCTGGCGTAACTGTGGGAGATGAGATCGCTGAACACCGGATTATTATCACGTAGCTCGACATAGCCCGGATAAAAGACGAGACGTGTTACATTAAATTCGCATCGCACCAATCGGTCGGGCTCTTTGACGGGCAGCGGTCGAAGGAGCAGCGTATTGACCACGCTGAACATGATCGTGTTGGCGCCGATGCCGATCGCCAGCGTGATCAGGGCGATGGCCGTAAAGCCGGGTTTCTTGCGCAGCATGCGAAAGCCATATCGAATATCTTGCCATAGCGTTTGCATGGTATCCCCTCGAAGCCATTCTGCAGACCGTCGGCCCCGCGCGCCATCGCGTCTCAACTGCACCTCGCGGCACTGGGCGGAACCTCGCGGATCATCCTTATGACGCTGCACCCGCGTGGATGTTAATCAGAGAGATGCATTTTCCCGGTGAATCCGTCATGTTGAACGAAGTGAAGCATCTGCGCGATGAACGCAAGTACTGTTCGTTCTTCCACCTGGGCCAGATCCTTCGCTGTCGCTCAGGACGACAAATCTCGAATGTGCGGAACCTGTGTCAGAGGAGCTTGTGGCGGACGGGCTGTTTCTTTAGCTCCGCGGCGGTGGGCAGCAGGCAGTATGAACGAACATCGGCAGCCGAGGTGAACTCGCGGATCGTTCGCTCGATCACTGTCTCGGAACGGGCGTGTAGCATGGCGAAGAGGTTGTGCGGCCAACCTTCAAAGGTCCGCCGGCCATAGCAGTGACTGACCGCCCGGAACTTCGCGAGACGTTGCCCCGCCTCGGCGATGGACTCGGGCAACACCTCGGCCGCGAGCAGGACATTCGTCGTATAGCCAAGCTTGCGATGATCCAGGACGGCCGCGATTCGCCGGAGCACACCCAAAGCCTTCAACTCGACCAGAAGTGGGAGAATAACCTCAGGGCTCGCCCCCGCGGGCAGCAAAGCATCGAACGGCCGCGATGTCGCTTCGACGCCCCGCTGCAACCCATCGAGCACCTGCCTGTGCTCGGGTCGCAACGGCACCGGTTCCATGGCGGGGACATCATAGACGTCATGCGTGAGGACATCGTCATCCTCAAGATCGAATCGGACGTCAAGTTTGAAGACCTGCGTGACCGGCAGATCATGGAACTCGACGCCGAATTGCATGTGAAGGTCCCGCAGGATCTCCGCGATTCGGTTGGACGACTCGCCCTGAAGCGTGAACCAGAGATTGTAGTCGTGCTCGCGCAGATAGTTGTGCGATACGCCCGCCAGGGCGTTCACGGCGACGGCGATCTCGTCGATTCGATTCGCCGGGACATGGGCAGTCACAAGCGTGCTCGCCATGCCCAGGGCACGATGATTGAGGAAGGCCGAAAGCCGGCGGACGACACCGGATTCCTTCAACTCGCGCGTCTGTCGCAGGACCTCCGCCTCGTCGCTGTTCAGGAGCTTCGCCATCTCGGCGAACGGTTGCGCACAAAGAGGCAAACCCTCCTGAAGACGATTGCACAGTCGCTTCTGGAAATCGGTCAGCGAAACGCTCACGGCGTGGCCCTCGGCTCGTACCAGCAGATCGGATCTCCGGCCAGGTAGTCCCCCGTCACAGCATAGGCCCGCGCCCGACAGCCCCCGCACACCCTCAGGTAGGCGCACTGGCCGCACTTGCCCTTGTACGAGGCCAGATCGCGGATTTCGTTCAGGAACTTCGACCCATCCCAGATCCCCGCGAAGTTGTATCCACTGTCCACGAGGTTGCCCGCGGAGATGTCCAAGAAGCCGCAGGTCTGAACGTCGCCGCGGTAGCTGATGAACCCAAACCCCCGCCCGCCCATGCACCCTCCAGGCTGCATCGTGCGAGGATTATCAAGTCCCGGATCCCGCACGACGCCCGACGCACGACGAGCCTCGGCCTCGCGAAAGAGCCTCGCGTATTGCGGCCCGCACGTCACGCGCAGCTCGATGGGTAATTTGGACCGGAGCGTCAACAGGTCGGCGAGCAGCTTGGCGTACTGCTGCGGCTCCAGAAGTTCATCGGCCATCTCCTCGCCCCGGCCGGTCGGCACAAGGATGAACGGGTTCCAGCAGCACGCTCCCAGCCGGCGGGCCAACTCGGCAATCGCGGGGATTTCGGCCAGGTTGCCGCGGGTGATCGTCGTATTGACCTGGAATCGCATGCCGGCCCGTCGGGCAGCCTCTGCGGCCCTCACGACGGTGTCGAACGCGCCCAGTGTTCGCCGGAAGGCATCGTGCGTCTCGGCCTCTGCCCCGTCGAGGGAAAGCGACAGAGCCACGACGCCCGCCTCCTGCAGGAGCGGGAGCGATTTGTCATCGATAGCGTAGCCACAGGTGGCCATGACCATCCGCAGACCCAAACCCCGGCCGTGGCGGATGAGATCGTGGATATCCTCGCGTTCCATCGGCTCGCCGCCGGTGAGAATGATGGCGCACTTCTCATAGGCGGCAATGGCATCGAGAATCCTCTTCCACTGCTCCGTGCTCAACTCGTCCGCGCGAGCCGCACGGTCGGCATCCGCACGACAATGTCGGCAGTTGAACCGGCACCGTCGAGTCACCTCCAACGCTAGCAGACGCGGCTTGTGGTTCTGCCCAGGTTTCATGGTCGCGGCAACTGTACTGAAATCCCTGCACCTCGTCAATCAGCAGCACGCCGCTGGGAGATCGCCGGTTCTCCCACCATGACGAACGCTGCCGCGAAAGACGACCGGCTTTGCTGGTCAACGTTCTTACGGGCCGTTATTTGTCCTGTACCCAGATGAAATCGACGCCAATCTCCGGACTGGCAACGCCCTCCGACGCACCCACGAATTCGAGCGAGAGGGTGTGGTCGCCGGCGGTCAACTCCATCGGCATCAAGTCCATGCTGCGCAGCAGAGTACGATACGGACAGTGCAGATCCAGGGTGTCGGCCCGGTCCGCCAGTTGCAGCGGCTGATCGTCCAGGCGGAACGCCACTTGGCCGGACCGCGGCGTCATGGCGAAGGCCACATGGATCTGTTTCTTGCCGGTCGCACGAATCGGGATCTTGAAGCTCTTGCGGTCGCCCTTCTTCTCAGGCGTCCAGACCAGCAGCTTCCCGCCGGCCCAGATCCGTGCGTCCCGCAGAATGGTGCCCTTCGCTTCGGTCGCGATGTCCTCGGCGACGAAAACCTCCGACCTCGCCGCGCCCATCCGGGCGGCCGGCTGCCAATTCTCCGGCAACAGCGGAAGCCTCAGGTCGCTCGGCATGAGGGCCTGATGGTCGTCGGTCAGGCCGGGACGGGCGTAGTGATACCCGATGCGGGCATAGGACATGCCCGGCACCCGCTCGTGGCTGAACAGCTCCATATAGAATCGAATGCTCTCCTGGAACGGAATCCCATCGAGTATGTGCCAACGGTAGTTGGTGACGAACCCCCGGTTGCCCGGCCCGTCGTTACGGGGCTGGCCGCAGTAGGGGTAGATGAAAATGTCCGGCGAGGACCATGAGTAGTTGAAGTAGTCCTCGGAGCCCGTGCCAAAGGTCGAGGGCTCGCTCTCTCGATCCACGAACACCTTTTCATCGCCCTCGCCCCACCAACTCCCATACGGCGTGGGCACGGGCGACGGATTCATCAGGTAGACGCCGGTGCCGACGTAGACGCCCTTTCCATGCGCCAGTAGGAAGGGCAGGTCCTGCACCTGACGATTCGACGCGATCAGATCGTGATCGGCCCGCCATCTCGCCCGAAAGTGCATGGCTCGCTCGTCCCAGGAGAACGGGATCGAATGCACCGACCCCTTTGCACTGATCACCTGATCGCCCAGGTTGTGCAACTCGACCCTGCAGGACCGCTCGAAAGGCATCACAAACCGGCAGACCATCGTGCCATCCGGCTGCACCGTGAACGGCAACGACTGATAGGGATTGACGCCGGGAGCGGCCCCGAAGAAATCCCCCACCGGCGACTGCACCTGGCCCCACGGGTAGTTATCGCATGTGATCGTCAGCAGCGTTTGCCGGAGGGCCTTGTCCATGTCCGTCGCGGTCAGTTGCAGGCTCAATTGCCCGATAGCCGCCGGCCCGTTCAGGTGAGCCAGAGCGCCGCTTGCGGGCGCCTTAAGGCTCAGGTCGAAGGTTGTTGGCGGTTGCTGCGAACCCGGCGGCACGTTCCTGTCCGGATCGGAGAGGACCAGGCTCACCCGGTCAATCGTCCGGCGGTATTCATGAATATCCTCAGGCCGGAAGGTGACCACGGATGCCCCCTCGTCATAAAGGCGCACCTGGAGTTGGTAGAAATGGATCTCCTTGATGTTGCCGGTCCACACGACGCGGAGCCGCCTGGCAAATGGGATCGGTGCGTAGGAGGCGTCTCGCTGGTAGATGGTTCGGCCAAACCTGTCCCTGTCGATGTCATTGATCTGCGGGAAACAATCGTACGGACGGCGGAAGAAATCGTCCGCACTGCCTTCATAGGCTGCATTCTCCGAGTCGTCGAGGCACATGCGGATGCTGCCGGAGATCGCAGCGGTCCAGAGGCGCACGACAGCCCCCGGTCCCTTGACGTCTGCAACCAGATATTCGCCGATCCCGTTGTCGTCCGGAGCTCTGAGCACCTTCTCGAAATTCGGGATGGGCTCGCCGCCGAACCCATCGGCGTTGGCAAACCAGTCCGGCCCGCCCGGCAGGCGGCTGCGGTGATCGTAGGACGAGAACTGCACCGTCCGAAACACCGGCGACGGGAACTTCGCCAGGTTCGCCATATCCACCATCTCCTCGAACAACGACCCCGTCGTAATGGCCGACGAACCCGCGAGGCCGACAGAGCAACTAACCGACAGGAACAAACATACCACCCCAAGTCGATGCACGATTTTGCACATAGCTTCTCCCTGTTTACTCGTTCGAATCTTTACATCCATACCTACGCAGAAGGTGAGAATCTGCGACCTTCTCAACTTCTCACCTTCTTCTTCCGGCGTTACAGAATACCGCATAGTCGTGGCCATTCCCACTTTTTCTTGAACATCGCGGAAAAACCGCCATCCTACCTGGTGGAAGTCAAGTTTCGTCGATGTCAACGATATTGGATGGGTCCTGAAGACCAACTACAAAGATTGGTCCGGTGTTGCCAAGACGGCGACCCAGCGGCCTTCGAAGAGGTGTTCCGGTAGTTCCAGCGGCGGCTGGACTGCGCCGGCGGTCACATCGCCGACACACTTCAGGATGTGTGGGTCAAGGTTGTGCGTGGAATTTGCTCGCTGAGGGATCGCAAGGCATTTGTCACGTGGCTTTATCGCATCGCCCGCAACGAGTTCTATGGCCGAGGCCGGGCACAAGATCCGTTTGTCGAGCTGTCCAAGGAACACATAGAGCTGCCGGGCGATGACGCAGAGCCGTAGGCGCCGAGGAACCCGCTGGGTCCACAACACGATTGTGCCAAGGCATTTTCGGACCGGCGGGGTGGCACGCTCCATTTTCCCTTGTATTGGCGTAAGACCATCGCTACAATACCTCCCAACGTAGGCGAGACTCGAATGGTAAGGCCGTCAGCCGCAAGAGTGAAGAAGGGGCGGGCCTAAGGTTATACGCGCAAGAACAAGGAGCCAAAATGAAGGTCGTCAAGTTCGGCGGCACCTCGGTCGCCGACGCCAAACAGATCCTCAAAGTCGTCGAGATCGTCACATCGGATAGCACCAGGCGAATCGTTGTCGTCTCCGCTCCAGGCAAGCGCCACCCCAAGGACATCAAGGTCACCGATCTGCTGATCGCACTGGCGAACGCCGTGGTGGCGGGAAAGCCGTTCGAAGGCGATCTTGCCGCGGTCGTGGAGCGATACGCCGAAATCCAGCGGGAACTGAACCTGGATGCAGGCATTGTGGCGGAGATCGAGACCGACCTGCGCCGCCGCATCCAGAGCCGCTCCGACAATGACGCCCAATTCATGGATACGATGAAGGCCGCAGGCGAGGACAACTGTGCAAAGCTCGTGGCGCAGGTCTTCGTCCGGCGAGGCTCCCCGGCCCGATACGCGGACCCGCGAGAGGCCGGCATGCTCCTGAGCGAGGACTTCGGCAATGCCCAGGTGCTGCCGGAATCCTATGACCACCTGGCGACGCTGAGGGACACCAAGGAGATCGTGGTCTTCCCGGGATTCTTTGGGTATACCCTGAAAGGCCAGGTGGCCACGTTCCCTCGCGGCGGCTCGGACATCACCGGGTCGATCCTGGCGGCGGCGGTGAAGGCCAACGTCTACGAGAATTTCACGGACGTGGACTCCGTGTACGCCATCGACCCTCGGATCATTCCGGACTGTCCCGCCATCGCGATCCTGACGTACCGCGAGCTGCGGGAACTGTCCTACGCCGGGTTCGGGGTCTTCCACGACGAGGCCGTCATACCCGCCGTGCAGGCCAAGGTCCCCATTTGCATCAAGAACACCAACCGCCCCGAGGCTCCGGGCACCCTCGTCGTGCCCCAGCGCAAGTACCGTCACGGCGAGGTCACCGGCATCGCCAGCGCCGGGGGCTTCAGCTCGATCTACCTGAGCAAGTACATGATGAACCGCGAGGTGGGATTCGGCCGACGTCTGCTCCAAATCCTCGAGCAGGAACAGCTTTCCTTTGAGCACGCTCCCTCCGGCATCGACAATATGTCGGTCATCCTCCGCAGTGCGGCCCTGACCCCCGAGAAAGAAAGTCAGATTCTCCATCGCATCCGGCAGGAGTTGCGAGCGGACGATGTAACCATCGAACACGGCCTGGCCCTGATCATGATCGTCGGTGAAGGAATGCGGTATGCCGTCGGCATGGCGGCCAAGGCATGCACCGCACTGGCCTACGGCGGCATCAACATCGAGATGATGAACCAGGGCTCCTCGGAGATCAGCATCATGTTCGGCGTCAAGGAGGCGGACCGCAAGGCGGCCGTCGAGGCCCTCGCCCGAGCCCTGCTGACGGTGCCTGCCAAGCCCACGTGTTGAACACACGCAAACGAGGACGCGGTCCCATCTGAAGACGGACAAGATCCGCAGGAGACTGCGGTCCCTCGGCCCCGGCTTCGTCGAATTTCATCTGGGACTCATCGACCGGCATCGGCTCTCGCGGGTCGGTCCTGTCAACCTTGCGGACCTCGTCGCTTGACAGTTGCTCTCCCACTCCATACACTGACTCGCTCCTGAGCGGGCGACGCTCGAACGGTGCACCTCCAATTAGGAAGGAACACATGATGGACTGCAAGGCTTTCGTGGAAGAACAAATCTCCCAGATTCGCAAGACCGTGGGCAAGGCCACGGCGATCAACGCCCTCAGCGGCGGCGTGGACAGCTCTCTCGTAACCGTCCTTGGGCATCGTGCCCTGGGCGAGCGGCTCAGAACCGTCTTCATCGACAACGACCTCATGCGTGAGAGCGAGCCGCAACGGGTTGTCGCTATGTTTGCAGACATGGGAATCCCGGTCGAGCTGGTGGACGCAAAGAAGGAGTTCCTTGGCGCCCTGGTGGGCCTGACCAATCCGGAGGAGAAGCGCCAGGCGATCACGGACACCTTCTATTCGCGGGTCTTCGGCCGGCTCGTCAAGGAGTCGGGAGCCAGGTTCCTCATGCACGGCACCATCCTGACCGACATCGAGGAGACCGTCGCAGGGATCAAGAGGCAGCACAATATCCTCTCGCAGCTCGGCATCGATACGAAAGAAGCCTACGGCTATGCGGTCGTCGAGCCGCTCAAGACGCTCCGCAAGGACGACGTTCGCGCGGTGTGCAAGTTCCTGGAGCTTCCCGCCCAAGTCACGAACCGCATCCCGTTCCCGGGTCCGGCCCTCGCGACCCGCATCGTCGGCGAAGTCACGCGCGAGCGGCTCGCCACCGTCCGTAAGGCGACCGCCATCGTCGAAGAGGAACTGGGCGGTACGGGGGCCTTCCAGTATCTGGCCGTGCTGCTGAAAGACCGGGCCACCGGCATCCGCAACAACAAACGCGAGTTCGGACAGATCATCGTCGTCCGCTGCATCGAGAGCACGGACGCCCGCCAGGCGACGGCCACCGAGCTGCCCTGGACGACGCTGAATCGTCTCTCCGAGCGGATCACAACGGAGGTCCCGGACGTCAGTCGGTGTCTCTACGACCTGACGCCCAAGCCCCCCGCCACGGTGGAATACATCTGACAAGGGTTGCGACTGATCTGTGCGCTGCGATTGTCATCCTGAACGGAGCGCAGCGGAGTGAAGGATCTGGCCTGCGACCGAGAGACACCTCTTGGCCCCTGCCCGGATTCCCTCGAGGCTCAAGACAAGCTCTTTGGTTGCGCCTCAGGAGGACCAGGCCGGAGTCGCAAGAGGATTCACCCGAGTCCGTCTCAGAGGACCCAGGTGAGAATCCCCTCCTCGGGAATCGCATACTGGATCAAGAGAATCGCCTCTCTGAGCTCATCATCGAGCGCAGCGGCAATTCGGTCGGCGGTCTCCTCGAACCTGCCTGCGTAAGGCGATGCACGCAAGATATGAATCATGTCGATCAGCCAGGTATCCCCTCGCGGGTCTTCATACCAGGCGTGCCACTCCAGACACATCCCCTTTGCGATTTTTGGATGTCACCTTGTTTGGCTTGCCTTGTGATGGTCCCCCTGGGATAATGGCACAGTCTATTGCGCGGCCTTGAGCCGGCCGCTTGGCTATCATTCAAACGAGACAATGAAAGGGGTGCCGGATGAACCTGCGAAACAGCAATCGAGAACGTTCCACTTCCCGTCGGGAGTTCCTGCAACAATCGTCCGGCGTCCTGGCCGGGGCGGCGTTGGCGACCGCCATCAACGTGCGGGCCCACGCCGGCGAGAACAACACAATCAAGGTCGCCCTGGTGGGCTGCGGCGGGCGAGGGACCGGGGCGGCGGTCAACGCCCTCTCGACTGATGGCCCAACGAAGCTGGTTGCCGTCGCCGACGTGTTCAACGACCGGATGCAGACGAGCCTCAAGAGCCTCCGGGCCCAGTTCGCCGACAAGGTGGATGTGCCGAAGGATCGCCAGTTCCTCGGGATGGACGCCTACAAGAAGGCCATCGACTATATCGGACCGGGCAGTGTGGTGCTGCTGGCGACCCCGCCGGCCTTCCGGCCGCTGCACGTCGAGTACGCGGTCGCGAAGGGCTGCAACGTGTTCATGGAAAAGGCATTCGCGGTGGATGCGCCGGGCGTGCACCGCGTCCTCAAGGCAGGCAAAGAGGCCGAGAAGAAAGACCTCAAGATCGCCGGCGGCCTGATGAGTCGGCACTCCAAGCCGCTGGAGGAGGCCATCGAGCAGCTCCACAATGGGCGTATCGGCGATCTGATCACCTGCTGGGCCTACCGCGAGCACGGCATCGTACCCTTCTCCAACAAGCGTCCCGGCGAGAGCGAGCTGGCCCACCAGATCCGCAACTATCACTGCTTCACCTGGGCCAACGGCAGCTTCCTGCTCGACTGGCTGATCCACAATCTCGACGTCGCCTGCTGGTGCAAGGACGCCTGGCCGGTCTCGGCCCAGGGCCAGGGCGGCCGCCAGACCCGCACGAACCCGGACCAGCTCTTCGATCATTACGCGGTCGAGTACCACTTCCCCGACGGCACGCGGCTCTTCGCCCAGGGCCGGCACATCGAGAACTGCTGGGGCTTCTTCGGCGACATCATCCACGGGGCCAAAGGCTCCGCCGTCCTCGGCGAGGGCGTCAAAGATCCTCGCATCTTCAAGGGCTACAACCAGACGCCCGAGAATGTCATCTGGCGGTACAAAGGAGCGCCCTGCGAACAATACCAGGTCGAGCACGACCTGCTCTTCGACGCGATCCGCAAGAACAAGCCCTACAACGAGACCGAGCGATCCTGCTACGCCGCGATGGTGGGCATCCTCGGCCGCATGGCCGCCGAGTCCGGCCAGATGGTTACCTGGGACGAGGCCATGGCCTCCAAGCTCGTGCTCGCGCCGGGCATGGACACCTGGACCCTCGACTCCCCGGCCCCGGTGATGCCCGATGACAAAGGCGACTACCCCGTCGCCATGCCGGGAACGACAAAGGTCTTGTAGCATGCAGAGCGAGCACATGTAGGGTGGGGTTTGCCCCACCAGTTCTGATTGGAGCTGCTATGTCCTTGTTCGGGAAACGCATTGCTTTCCCCCAGTTCCTGGCGAACCTGATCTCCTTCCAGTGTGATTTGCTGGCGACGAACAGTGACAAGTTGATGGGTCTGGCGGATGAAGGTAAGGTGCTAACGAAAGAGGATAAAGAACTGTTCATTGACAAAGCACATGCGTTGCTGATGGCGGACATTACGATGCGATGTTTTCAGTATCTCTCCGCAAGTATATCGAGTGTGGAGGTGGGCAAAGGTGTCGGCTTACTGTACGAGAAATACTTGAGAGAACATGAGCACCTACCGAAAACGGATGTGGATCAGAAAATGGAAAGCGTTATGACACTCTTTGATTTGGCTGAGGCCGCAGAACGAGATACGCAGACGCACCATGCACAGTGTGAAGACAATGGATCACATCATTCTCTAAGATTGGTGACCCTGTCAAAGCCCAACAGTTCTATCTCTGCAAAGCCTTTGCGAAATACTGTGCGGGTGAGGATATGAAGGCCCAAGATTGGCAAGGTAGACACTTTGCGGCGTTCAAATTAGCCAAAGGACTTGTCACGGCTGACATAGTTGCCAACGCACTGCGACAGTACAAAGTCACCTTCTAACGTGTTTGCCAAAGGCCTTTTTGTTTGCCGATGACGAAAGGAGAGCCATGAAATCGATACTTTTCTCAGTTCTGCTGTTGAGCGTGGTTGCCACAGGACAGCCGGCGATTGCACAGCGGTTTCCGGCGGTGTCGGAGAGCCTGCGGATTGAGATGCTCAAGTCCCCTGCCAAGCGGCCGGTGCGGATGCTGCTGGATACCGACACATACAACGAGATCGACGATCAGTTTGCGGTGGTCTACGCACTGCTCTCGCCGGAATTGGACGTGCAGGCGGTCTATGCGGCGCCGTTCCACAACAACCGGTCGAGTGGGCCCGGCGATGGGATGGAGAAGAGCTATGAGGAGATTCTGCGGGTCCTCGACAAGCTCGGCAAGTCGCCCGAGGGGTTCGCCTTCAAGGGCAGCACAAACTGGATCAGAGATGTTGAGAAGCCCGAGCGGAGTCCTGCGGCGCTCGACCTGATCGAACGGGCGAGAAAGAGCAGCCCCCAGGACCCGCTGTACGTCGCGGCGGTCGGCGCGATCACCAACGTCGCCAATGCGATCCTCATCGAACCCTCGATCATCCAGAACATCGTCCTCGTCTGGCTGGGCGGCAACGGGCACAACTGGGCTCACCAGAGGGAATTCAACTTCATGCAGGACCTCAAGGCATCCCGCGTCGTCTTTGATTGCGGCGTACCCCTCGTGCAACTGCCCTGCACGCCCGTCGTAACGCACTTCACGACGACCGTACCCGAGATGGAGCGATACGTCGGCGGTCGCGGCCCGATCGGCGACTACCTGCTGACCATCTTCAAGGACTACCACAAGGACCATTTCGCCTGGTCGAAGGTCCTGTGGGACATGACCGCGATCGCCTGGCTCGTCAACGACAGGTGGCTGCCGTCGGACCTCGTGCACAGCCCCATCGTGACCGACAACTGCACGTTCAGCTTCGACCTATCGAGGCATCTGATTCGCGCAGTGAACTTCGTGCACCGGGACCCGATCTTCCGGGATTTCTTCACGAAACTGGACAAGCAATGCAAAGTAGCACGGGCATCCTGCCCGTGAAGTAAACAAGACGACAATCGGCAGGGCCGGAGCTTCCCATCGAGAGAACAGAAGGCCACCCTGCAATTCATGGGCACGATGCCCATGCTACGATGAACCGACTTCGCAGGAACCCGCTGACAAAACGGTCACAGTATGAGCATGATGGCTCGTGACAAGGAGTGGAAGAATGAGCCTGAGTCCGGAGATACGGCAGAAACTGCTGATCTTCCAGAGGATCGAGATCACCGAGAACCACATCTACAGCCGGCTGGCCGGCACCGTCAAATCGCCGGAGAATCGGCGGGTCCTGGAGAAGATCGCCGCCGACGAGTTGCGGCACTATGAGCAGTGGCGCGACTACACTGAACAAGACATGGCCCCCAATCGCCGGGCCATCGCGAAGTACTTCTGGATCAGCCGGATTCTGGGGTTCACGTTCGGCGTCAAGCTGATGGAGAGCGCCGAGGAGAAGGCCCAGGGCGGCTACGAGCAATTGCGCGGCGTGATCCCCGAGGCCGAGGCCATCATGAAAGAGGAGCAGGAGCACGAGACCGCCCTGCTCGGCATGCTCGACGAGGAGCGGCTCCGCTATACCGGCTCGATGGTCCTCGGGCTCAACGACGCCCTGGTCGAGTTGACCGGTGCCCTGGCCGGCTTGACGCTGGCCCTGCGGGACGCGAAGCTGATCGCACTGACCGGCTCGGTCACCGGGGTCGCGGCGGCCCTATCCATGGGAGCATCCTCGTACCTGTCCACCAAGTCCGAAGAGCCGACCCCAGCGCACGGCCTGGACGCGCAGCGGCCCTCCGGTCCGGGGGTGGGGAAGAACCCGCTCAAGGCATCCGTCTACACGGGCGTCGCGTACCTTCTCACGGTCCTGGTCCTGATCTTCCCCTACCTGATCCTGTCGAACTACTACGTCAGTCTCACCTGCACGCTGGCGGCCGCGATTGCGATCATCGCCGGGTTCAACTACTACATCTCGGTTGCTCGGAGCGAGCCGTTCAAGGGCCGTTTTCTGGAGATGGCGGGTCTGAGTCTGGGCGTAGCCGCGTTCAGTTTCCTCGTCGGCTTCGTCCTGCGCACCCTCTTCGGCGTGGATGTCTGACGGCCTGTAGCACGGTCCTTCGCGCTTGTCGTGCCGGACAGCGGAGGTGTCCACTCGATACGGTGCGGACGATCTGCTGGCGAAGGGCTACCTGTCGGACGTCCCGCCGAGACCCTGGATCATGTTCCCACCCGAACGCCACCGGCCGGAGGCGTCAGTCTCTCCGGCGATCTGGACGGAGCCGCGTTAGGCGGGCGGCGCGCCCTGCACGATCAGGCCGGTGTCGTCCATGACCTCGCGTTGAGCCGCAGGCGTATCGGAGATTTGGCCCATCGCATGGCAGTAGGTCTTGTACCCGCCCGAGAGATTGCGGCAGGCGATGCCGCTCTGGGAGAGAATGCGGCAGGCCAAGTAACCCCGCAGTCCAACCTGGCAAAAGGCCAGAACCTCCTTGTCCTTCGGAAACTCCCCCAGTCGGCTGCGTAGCTCGTCAAGGGAGATTTGGATCGCTCCGGGAATCGTGCCCTGCCGCACTTCCGACGCGGTCCGCACGTCGAGGACCAACTGCTTGGAGCCGGGATTCGCCACATCTGCCGCGTGGCAGATTCGGGCTTCCTTTCGCAGCACGTTGGCAGCGACGAATCCCGCGTAGTTGACCGGGTCCTTCGCGGAGCCGAAGGGCGGGGCGTAGGCCAGCTCAAGCTTCTCCAGGTCGTACGCGGTCATGCCCGCCCGGAGAGCCACAGCCAGGACGTCGATCCGTTTGTCCACCCCGGCGGCTCCGACGCATTGGGCTCCCAGAATCTTGCCGTTCTTGGGGTCGAAGAGAAGCTTCAGGCTCATCTGCATGGCGCCGGGATAGTAGCCTGCGTGGCTGGCCGGGTGCACGTAGATCTTCTCGTAGGCCAAACCTGCTCGCTTGAGAGCCTTCTCGCTGAGCCCGGTCATACCGACGGCCAGGTCGAAGACCTTGCAGATCGCGGTGCCCTGGGTCCGCTCATAGACGGCGTCTCCGCCCAAGGCGTTGATCGCGGCGATTCGGCCCTGCCGATTTGCCGGGCCGGCCAGAGGAATCATGGCAGGAAATCCGCCGACAAAGTCCTGGACCTCGACGGCATCGCCGACGGCATAGATATCGGGGTCCGAAGTCCGCATGTGATCGTCCACGACGATACCCTTACGCTGGCCGATGGTCAGGCCCGCTTCGGCCGCGAGCTTCACCTCCGGCCGGACACCCACGGCCAGGATGACCAACCCGCACGGAATAACCCGGCCCGTGCTAAGCCGCACCGCCGGCAGACCGTTGTCGTCCTCGATGGCCGTGACACTGCTGCCGAGGCACAGGTCCACACCTTTCAGACGCAGGTGTTCGTGCAGGGGCGCGGCCATCTCCGGATCGATCGGGCCCATCACCTGCGATTCGAGCTCCACCAGTGACACGGCAAGCCCACGATGCACCAGGACCTCCGCCATCTCCAGACCGATATATCCGCCCCCGACCACGACGGCGGCCTTGAGGGAGTCGGCATCCACCACGGCCTTGATCGCATCCATATCCGTCAGACTGCGAAGCGTAAAAACCTCCTTGTGATCGGCGCCCGGGATCGGCGGGCGGACCGGCTCAGCCCCGGGGCTCAGGATCAGGGCGTCGTAGGGCTGCTCATATTGTTTGTCCTTGGCCCTGTCGTGGACTACGACGGCCTTTCTGCCGCGATCGATGCGAGTGACCTCACTGTTCGTGCGAACGTCGATGGCGAACCGTTGGCGCATCGCCTCAGGACTCTGGACCAGGAGCCGGGAGCGGTCCTGGATGATCCCGCCGACGTGGTAGGGAAGGCCGCAATTGGCAAAGGAAATATCGCTGCCTCGCTCGAACAGAACGATTTCGGCCTTTTCACTCACGCGTCTGGCCTTGGCCGCCGCAGATGCCCCACCTGCCACCCCGCCCACAATCACAATGCGCTTACGTTGACCCATACTCATTTCCCATTCACAAGAAAAAACCCCCTGAAGATGCCAATATCGATGCACTATACACAAAGTTTCCCTTTTGAGTTCGTCCGAGGTGAGTCGCCAGGCCGCATGGCGTGCGTTTGGAATACGGTGACGCCCCCAGGCAGGAGACGTCTGGACAATGTGGACCTTGTGGACGCCATGGACTCGTTCCCGGCCTCGTCCACTCAGTCGTATCCACTTCGTCCATGCCGTCCACCTCGTCCATCATCATAGCGAACCGCATTGAATTCCTGCCCTTTGACTACCCGCGGCTCAAGAACGATTCAGAGCAGCGCTCTGGACGAACGGCGACAGTTCGCGGAGGCGATTGATGATCCGAGGCATCTTCTCGATGGTCAGATCGACCTCGTCCTCGGTGCTATACCGACTCAGACTGAAGCGGATCGAGCCGTGGGCGGCGGTGAACGGCACGCCCATCGCGCGGAGCACATGGGAGGGCTCCAGCGAGCCGGAGGTGCNNCCATGCCGAACAGCGGCTTGCCGTCGGCGAAGGGCGAGATGGCGCGCAGGCGCTCTATTATCGGCGGGAATTCCTTTATGATGTAGTCCACCTCTTCCTGCGTGTTGTAGACGCTCAGGGAGAAGCGGATGGAGCCGTGCGCGTAGGTCTGCGGCACGGCCATGGACATCAGCACGTGGGACGGCTCGAGCGAGCCGGAGGTGCAGGCGGAACCGGAGGAGGCGCAGATGCCCTTCTCGCTGATCATCAGCAGTATGCTCTCGCCCTCGATGTACTCGAAGCTGATGTTGGTCGTATTGGGCAGGCGGGAGTCCGGGGTGCCGTTGACCCGGCTGTCCGGACACGCTTCAAGAATCGCGCTTTCGAGCCTGTCCCGCAGGGCCTTCACACGAGTGTTTTCATCGTCCATGTACGTGAGGGCCAGTTCGCAGGCCTTGCCCACGCCGATGATGCCGGGGACGTTCTCCGTCCCGGCCCGCCGTCCCCCCTCCTGATGCCCGCCCAGCAGCCATGGCGCAATTCGAGTGCCCTTCCTGACGTACAGGACGCCGACGCCTTTGGGGGCGTGCAGCTTGTGACCGGAGAGACTCACCAGGTTGATCGAGCTCTTCGAGAGGTTCAGCGGCATCTTGCCCACGATCTGAACGGCGTCGGTATGAAACGTGATGCCCCGGCTGGTCACCATCTCGGCGATCAGCTCGATGGGGAAGATCACACCGGTCTCATTGTTGGCGTACATGATGGTGACGAGGGCCGTGTCGTCGTCGAGATGACTCTCCAACTCGTCCGGGTCCAGCCGGCCGAGCTTGTCCACGCTCAGCTCGATGACGGTATACCCGCGACTCTCCAATTCACGGCAGACGGTCAGGACCGCCGGGTGCTCGACCCGGGTCGTAATGACCTTTCGCCGATGTGGGACGGCCGCCAGGGTCCCGTGGATCGCCGTGCTGTCGCTCTCGGTGCCGCAACTGGTGAAGATGATTTCACTCGGATCGCAGCCGAGCAGCCGGGCCACGCTCTCGCGAGCCTCGCGAACCTTGATGCCGACCTGGCCGCCGAACGTGTGCATGCTCGACGGATTGCCGTACCGTCTACAGAAGTACGGCTGCATCGCCTCATAGACCTCGTCGGCCACCCGCGTGGTCGCGTTGTTATCAAAATAGATGACTTTCATTTCCTATCCTTTGTGCACGTGCTGAACATCCACCGAGTCCTTGTCCTCTTCCACATAGAGGTCTTCGGAGACGAACTCACGGAGCTTGGCCTCCACCACGTCTCTCATCGTGAACTCGCTGATCTTGCATTGGGCGCACATGCCGCGAAAAGCGATGATCACTTTGTCGCCCTCGACATCGATCAACTCGATGTTGCCGCCATGCGCTCGCAGGGCCGGTCGGACCTGCTCGTTGATCGTCTGTTGGACGAGCTGGATCTTCTGAATGGTGGTAAGCTTCTTGCCCTTCCTGGGCGGCGGCGGCATCTGCTCCTTCACCTTCTGACCTTGAACGGCCTGGATGATCTTCTCGATTTCGCCCCGGCAGCCGCCGCAGCCGCCGCCGGCCTTGCAGTAGTTCGTCACCTGTTCGACCGTGGTCAGATCGTTGTCGCGGATCACCCGTTCGATTTCCTTGTCGGTGACGCCGAAGCACGTGCATACGATGCGACCCCCGTGCTCATGGTCATGAGGGATGGCCGCATGGCCGCGATAGTTCGAGATCGCCGCCTCCAGGGCCTCCTGGCCCATCACGGAGCAGTGCATCTTCTGCTCCGGCAGTCCGCCCAAGTATTCGGCGATGTCCCGGTTCGTCACCTTCATCGCCTCTTCGAGCGTCTTGCCCTTGATCAGCTCCGTCAGCACAGAGGAACTGGCGATCGCGCTGGCGCAGCCAAACGTCTTGAACTTGACGTCCGCGATCCGCCCCTTCTTGTCGAGCTTGAACGTCAGTTTCAGGGCGTCGCCGCAGGCCAGCGAGCCGACCTCGCCCACGCCGTCGGGATTCTCAACCTCGCCCACGTTGCGCGGGTTGAGGAAGTGATCCATGACTTTGTCGGTGTATTCCCACATGGCAGTTCTTTGTCCTCGATGTTTCTGTTCTGTATTCCCTGAGGTTCTCTGTGGCCTGCGGAACAGGACCTATAGGACACTATAGGTCCCATTCCGCTGCCTCACACACTGGCTTTCAACGCCTGCTCGAAATCAGCGATGATATCATCGATGTGCTCGGTGCCGACCGAGACACGAATATAATCGGGCGTTACGCCGGCTGCAAGCTGCTCTGCCTCGCTCAACTGCTGATGCGTCGTGCTGGAGGGATGAATCACCAGCGTCTTGCTGTCGCCGATGTTGGCCAGGTGGCTGGCGAGCTTCACGTTGTTGATGAATTTCACGCCGGCCCCTTTTCCGCCCTTGATGCCGAAGCCAAGAATGCCACCGCAACCGGCCGGCAGGTACTTTTTGGCCTTCGCGCGATCCGGGTGCGAATCCAGGCCCGGATAGTTCACCCAACTCACCTGTGGATGCTTTTCGAGCCACTGCGCGAGCTTCATGGCGTTTTCGCTGTGCCGGGGCATGCGGAGATGCAGCGTCTCAAGCCCCTGCAGGAACAGGAACGCATTGAACGGCGACATGCACGCGCCGGTGTCCCGCAGGATGTTCACACGGGCCTTGAGGATATAGGCAAGGTTGCCGAAACTCTCGGTGTACTTGACGCCGTGATAGCTGGGATCGGGCTCGGTCAGCTCGGAATACCGCCCGTTCGCCCAGTCGAACCGGCCGGAGTCGATGATCACCCCACCGATGCTGGTGCCGTGTCCGCCGATGTACTTGGTGCAACTGTGCACGACGATATCGATGCCGTGCTCGATCGGCCGAAAGAGCATGGGCGTCAACACGGTGTTGTCACAGATCACCGGCACGTCATGGTCACGGGCCACCCGGACGATCTCGCGGTAATCGAGAACGTCGTTCTTCGGATTGCCGATGCTCTCGATGTAGACCAGCCGGGTGTTGTCGCGGATGGCCTTGGCGAAATTCGCGGGGTCGTCCGCATCGACGAAACTGACGTCGATCCCCAGTCGGGGAAGCGTATGGCTGAAGAGCGTAACGGTGCCGCCGTAGAGGGAGCCCGATGAGACGACGTGCTGTCCGGCCCGGCAGATATTCAATACCGCCGCGGTGATTGCGGCCATGCCCGAACTGAAGCACAAGCCCGCCACGCCGCCTTCGAGTGCCGCCAGACGCTTCTCCAGGACGTCCACTGTCGGATTCATGATCCGCGTGTAGATATTGCCGAACTCCTGGAGTGCGAAGAGCCGGGCCGCATGGTCGCTGTCCTTGAAGCAATAGCTGCTCGTCTGGTAGATCGGCACCGCCCGGCTGAGCGTATCGGAATCCACCTGGTGGCCGCCGTGTAATGCCAAGGTCTCCAGATGTTGTCGTTCTTGCGTCATTACTGTTCCCCCGTTGCTTTCGGGATTTCTCAGTTCCCGGGCCGAATCTCCACCATTCGCTGGAGGGCCCGGGTAGCCTTGAGCCGGATCTCGTCCGCAACTTCAATCGGATATTGCAGGTTCTCGAGCGAGGCGAGAACCTTCTCCACGGTGATCTTCTTCATGTTCGGGCACACGCCCCGCCGACTCGCCGGGATGAACTCGGCATCCGGCCGGGCCTTCTTCAGCGGATGGATCATCCCGATCTCGGTCGCCACAACGAACCTCTTCGCCGGGCTGTTCTGCACGAACTTGAGCATCTGGCCCGTACTCAACAGCGTATCGGCCAGGTCCTTCACAGGCTCCGAGCATTCGGGATGGGCCATCACAATCGCATCCGGATATTGCCGCCTGGCCTGCAGAATGTCGTCCTGCGAGATCAACACGTGCGTGGTGCAGTATCCGGGCCACAGGATCAGGGGCCGCCCGGTCTGCTGCTCGACGAATCGGCCCAGATGCTGATCGGGCACGAAGATGATCCGCCTGTCCTGGGGCAGCGACCGGACCACGGCGACGGCGTTGGCGCTCGTGCAGCAGTAGTCGCTCTCGGCCTTGACCTCGGCCGTGCTGTTGACGTAGCAGACGACCAGCGCATCCGGGTGCTGCTGCTTGAGGCTGCGCAACTGCCCGGCGGTAATCATGTCGGCCATCGGGCAGCCCGCCTGCCGATCCGGAATCAGCACGGTCTTGCCAGGGGACAGCACCTTGGCCGTCTCAGCCATGAAGCGGACGCCGCAAAAGACAATCATCTCGGCATCCGTCTTCGATGCCTGGATGCTCAAGCCCAGCGAATCTCCACAGAAATCCGCCAGGTCCTGGATCTCGGCAGGCTGGTAATTGTGCGCCAGGAGGACGACGCGGCGTTTGTCCTTCAATCCCCGGATTTTATCGAGCAACTTCTGATCCAACTCATCCTCCATTGTTGTCGTTGGGACTCGGCTGATCCCTCACAAACTCACGGTGGGATCGGCAAGCTTCGCAGCCTCCGCTTGCCGTTGCCACCCGGAACGGAATCGCCGCGTCTTGATGATACGAGGCTCAGGCCCCCTTCTTCCTGACGGCCTTCGGCCGGCGATACACCAGGTCCGGGCCGGGGCTCGATACGATCATCCCCGGGGGCACGGATTCCTTGACCCAGGTGTTGCCGCCGATGACGGCGCCTTTACCGATGGTGACGTCGCCCAGGATGGTGGCCTCGGCATAAATCGTCACATCGTCCTCGATGGTCGGGTGGCGTTTGCCGCCCTTGATGATGCGGCCTCGCTCATCCCGCCGAAAGCTCAGGGCCCCCAGCGTCGTCCCCTGGTAGATCTTCACATTCCTGCCGATCACGGAGGTCTCGCCGATCACGACGCCGGTGCCGTGATCGATGAAGAATCCGCTGCCGATCGTGGCCCCCGGATGGATGTCGATGCCGGTCTTCATGTGGGCGGACTCGGACATGATCCTCGGGATCAGCGGGACCTGCCGGATATGAAGCTCGTGAGCGATCCGATACGTCGCGATTGCGACGATGCACGGGTAGCTCATCACGATCTCCTCGTAGGACTTGGCCGCAGGATCGCCGTCATAGGCCGCACGCACGTCCGTCTTCAGAAGCCCGCGAATCCGCGGCAGCTCGTCGAGCAGTTCGCCCGTGACCTTTTCAGCCATCGTCTTGCAGTCGCAGTGCACGCAGTTGTCGATCCGGCACTGGTATTGGTACGCGCGCCGGGTCTGCTCGGACAATTCCGCATGAACCTGGCTCAGAAGATCGCCCACGATGTATCTGACGTTCGATTTCGTGATCGTTTTATTGCCCGTGTGCCCTGGAAAGAGCAGTTCGAACAGCAGGTCGAGCACCTCGACAATCTTGCCTCGCACAGGCAGATTGGCGGCATCGATGAAATTGATGCCAAAATCTCCATCGTAGGTTTCCGTAAGCTCGTCCACCAGCCTGTCGAGCGTTTTATTCGTCAGTCTGTCTTTCGCCATTCGGCCGCCTCAACTGCATCCATCCCATCCCCATCGTGCAAAACTCTTCACGCCCTTTCCGGCTCGGGCAGATTCTCAAACAACTCCGTCGAGACATAGCGTTCCCCGGTATCGCAGATGAAGGTGACGATCGTCTTGCCTTCATTCTCCGGGCGGTTCGACAGTTGGACGGCCGCCCACGTGTTGGCGCCCCCGCTGATTCCGGAAAGGATCCCCTCCTCGGCGGCCAGCCGACGAGCCGTCTGCAAGGCGTCTTCGTTCGAGACCTGAATGATCTCATCGATGAGATCGGTCTTGAGCACCTCGGGAACGAAGCCCGCCCCGATCCCCTGGATCTTGTGACGCCCCGGCTTGCCTCCCGACAGGACCGCCGAGTCCTTCGGCTCGACCGCCACGACCTTCAGGTCAGGGTTCTTGCCCTTGAGCACCTCGCCGCAGCCGGTCAGCGTACCACCTGTCCCTACGGCGGACACCAGTATATCAACCTTTCCGTCCGTATCGATCCAAATCTCTTTGGCGGTCGTTTCGCGGTGCGCCTGCGGATTGGCCGGGTTCTTGAACTGCTGGAGCATGTAGGCATGGGGATTTTCGGCAACGAGTTGCTCGGCCTTCTCAACGGCCCCCGCGATGCCGCGGTCGGCCGGAGTGAGAATGATTCGGGCCCCGAACATCAGCAGGAGCTTCCGCCGCTCGATGCTCATCGATTCCGGCATAGTCAGGATCAAGGGAATGCCCTTGGCGGCACAGATGAACGCCAGTCCAATGCCCGTATTGCCGCTGGTCGGCTCGACAAGGACGGTCTGGGGCCCAATCCGTCCCGCTTCCTGGGCCGCCTCGACCATGTATTTGGCGATTCGATCCTTGATGCTGCCGCAGGGATTCTTCGATTCCAACTTGCCCAGGATCTCGGCTCTGCCTGAACCCAGTTTGTTGATTCGCACCAAGGGTGTATATCCCACGGCCGCTGCGATGTCCTCGAATACAGCACTCATGCAACTTCGCTCCAATTCATCAGATCTGGTATTCCGTTGTGCTCCTGCTCGATCTCTGGACCACGTCGGACAGCCTGATGGATCCCAGGACCTCCTGGATGGCTGTTTCGACCCGCTTCCAGACATCCCGAGCCGCACAATCCGCCGACCGCGCACAGTAGGACTCGTCCTCGGTGCACTCGGCGGTCGTCACCGCCCCTTCGAGGCATCGGAAGATCTCGCTGAGCTTGATCTGATCCGCGGGCCGAGCCAGGATATACCCACCCTTGGAACCCCGGACACTCCGGACGAACCCCGCCGAACGCAGCAGGCTCATGAGTTGCTCCAGGTACTTGATCGAGATGTCCTGCCGCTCGGCAATGACCTTCAACTGAAGTGGCCGCTTGTCCTCGTGCTGGGCCAGCTCGATAATCGCCCGCATCCCATAACGAGTACGTGTCGAAAGTTTCATGGTCGGAAATCTCCTACTATTCCCATTGTTTTAATGTACTAAGCATTATCCTGTCAACATCCTGTTCCAAAACAATTCGACGTCATCTGTCGTGCAGCCATCCCTGCATCGCGTCAAAACCACGGTTTCGAGACGGTGTATTCCATTGCCGACTACAGATCACAGGGCATGAGAGTTCATTATTCCCCCAAATTCCCGGCAACTAACTATACATGCCACTCGTCGGCCGTCTCCTGCAGCGAACTGCGGAGACCCATTCGGAAACCTGTTGCCTTCTGAGAACTCGCCGGATACTATCGGCGAGGCTCATGTGGCCGAGGGGACCCGCAAGCCGTATGGGATGGAGCTCCGTGAAAATCGCCAGTTTCAACGTCAACTCGATCCGTGTCCGGCTGCCGATTGTCGTCGCGTGGCTGCAGAAGAATCGGCCCGACGTCCTGGCCGTGCAGGAGACCAAAGCCCAGGACGGCGATTTCCCACAGGAAGCCTTTCACGAGATCGGCTACACATGCGCGTTCCGAGGTCAAAAGACCTACAACGGCGTGGCACTAATCTCCCGGCATGAGATCGAGCACGTGGAATTCGGGCTCCCCGACGAGCCCAGGGATGAGCCCCGCATCGCCACGGCGACGATCCAGGGCATGACTCTCATAAACACCTATGTTCCGCAGGGTTATCTCGCCACCTCGGAACGGTTCCGGTACAAGCTCGACTGGTTCGGCCGGCTTCACAAGTATTTTTGTGCCTGCTTCAGGCCAAGCGACCCGGTTCTCTGGATGGGGGATCTCAACGTCGCCCCGCTGCCCATCGACGTATACGATCCCCTGGCACTGGAAGGCCACGTATGTTACCACCCCGCCGTGCGCAGGGCGCTGGCCGAGGTCATGGAATGGGGCTTCACGGACCTGTTCCGCAAGCACTGCCCGGAACCGGGGCAGTACACCTTCTGGGACTATCGGATCGGCAATTTTTTTGAGAAGAACCGGGGATGGCGCATCGACCATATTCTGGCCACCGCCCCCTTGGCGGACCGATGCATCGCGTGCTATATCGACAAAGAACCTCGCGCCGCCGACCGCCCCAGCGACCACACGCCGATTGTCGCGGTCATAGAATAGGACAAAGAGCCTCCTGAGAGCGACTTCACAGGCGATCCGTCCGCACCGGCTTCAGCGAAGCCTGCGAGGGGTCATGGGACCGATGTACTCGCGGGCGACGACAATATCGTCGAACCAGACCTTGCTTACGCAGCCGGGAGGCGCCTTGGTGATGTACAACAGCAGCCAGAGGAAATTCAGATTCAGATCGTCCGTGCTTCGCCAGCGGAATCCCTCGAAGGGCTTGCCGTTCGGATCCGGCAGGAAGCTGTCCCAGACCCATTTGCCGCGAGGAAAGCCGGGGCCAAGAAAACTAAGGGTCTGCCCGTCCCTGGCCCATGGGCGGCCGTCAATCCAGAGGGCCTGCTCGCCGTTGCTTTCGGTCGGCGGATCGTTCATTTTCATCATCAGCTCGATGCAAATCCATCGGCCCCGCACGACCGCCAGGGCAGTATCGTTGATGAAATCGTGCCCCCACGATCCCCCGTCCGGCGAGGACCGCATTCCCATCCAGTAGGAGTAGAAGTCCCATCGCCATTCGCTGCCGTAGGGCTCGACGCCCGTGGAGAAGCGTTCGTCTCCCTTGGGCCGGGTTCCCGCGCCGCCCTGCGGCCAAGCCGTCGGCGGATTGTAGCCCCCAAGGTGGACGAAATGGTGTATTGGATAGCACGCGGGATCGAACTTCACATAGAAACGCAGGTGCAGCTTTTCATACCCCGGCAGCAGCCGTCGGTACAGGTGTCCGCCCGTGCTCTGGCCGCCGATGTGGGTCATCAGGAGCGATCTCGCACCGCCGCTTCCAGCGGGCACATCGGCCGACAACGACATGATTTCCCTGCTCTGCACGCTCTCCCAGCGGGACCACGCAGCCTCCAGATCGCCCGTCTCGAAATCCTCAACAAACACCACGGCGGGGTCTTTCTCTATCCCCTTATCGCCCAAGTACTTGGAGGCAAGCCCCACGACCGGCGAGGCGGGCGGGGAGATTCTTTCCAAAGCGATTGCCGGACTAACCGGATATACGAGGATCGAAGCCGCGAGAAAACTAATATCAGCCAGCCTGCTCATCGCATACCCTCTCGGGGGAGATTGCAGCGGATGTGGTCGAGACGAGGAACCCGGATCTGGGGAACAAGGATTCGAACCTTGACTAAATGATCCAGAGTCATTTGTGCTACCGTTACACTATTCCCCAAATAGCCCGTTCAGGCGAACGGAAACCAGCTTATCATATACCGGCGGAATTATCAAATCGAAAATGTCGAATCAATTTCCAGCCGGAGGGCAACAAAATCGTCGCCAGGACAATCTTCAGCACGTCACCCACCAGGAACGGGTACAGGCCGACCGCCAGCACCCCGCCGCCCAGAGGCTTGCCCAGCAGGTGGTCCAGACAGAACAACCACGCGAGCCCGCAGGCGTACATCGCGACGCTCCCAAGGACCATTGCCAGCATGGTCGTCACCGCACGGCGATCCCAGCCCCGCTCCGCGAGGATGCCCACGATGTACGCGGCCGGCAGGAACCCTATGAGGTAGCCACCGGTGGGTCCGAAAAACATGGCCGGTCCGGCCCTGCCCTGGGAGAACACGGGCAAACCGATCAGGCCCTCCGCGAGGTACGCAAGCACGCACAAAACGCCCCGCCGCGAACCAAGCAACGCAGCGACCATCAACACGCCGAACGTCTGCCCCGTGATCGGAACGGGGTACCCTGTCGCAATCTGGGCCAACCCGGCGATGAGAATCGATCCGCCCACGATCAGCGCTGCATCATAGAAGCGAGCCAGTCTCTTCTCGGCGGGTCGAACCAGGTCGACAATCGTAAGTCCTGCAATCATAGATGCGCCACACAGCAAATAGACACCCATGCTCACCTCATCGCACACTCGCCATCGCCCTTTCCCGGAGGGAACCGACACCAAGAGCACGAACCGAGCGGCCATTATACCGCCGGGCCCAGGCGAGTCAAATCCACTTCTCGCTGCGTCGGGACCGCGCATACCCGGGGCATCGGGAATGGCCGTTTCTCCTGAAACCTCTTTCGTTCTGGCCCGACTATGGTATCAATGGGTACAATGGGGCGACGTAAGAATCCCTCCTGGAAAATAGCCGTGGATCGGGAATGAAGGGAAAGGGGAACAGAATGACAAGAGGACTTCTTGCGAAAGTCTCGCTGTTGGGCATGCTGGCTGTGACACTCGTCTGCTCCAGCTCGTGCATCTACGGCGAGGGCAGGACCTATCTGAGGACCATCGTCGGATCCATCACGATCCGCTGAATCCATGACTCAAGGAGATGACCCCATGAGATCACATCATCTATGTCAGAACATGACGTATATCGTCGTTGGCCTGTTGCTTGTCGCCGGATCGGGATGCGACGAGAAGTTCGGCAGTTGGAGCTCGACAAGCCGGTCGCGATTCGAGAGAACGAGTGCTCAGCAAATCGCCCTGGGCGGGAGAGATACACTTGACGTGGCCACGCGGCTCGGGTCCATCGCCATCACAGGGGCCGACAGAACCGACTGCGACGTCGTGGCCAGGATCATCGCCGAGGCGCCGACGGAGGAGGAGGCCCAGGAATTGGCCGAACAGGTCGAGATTGTTGGAGAAGCCGTGGGAGACACCGTGAAGATCCGGTCCCGCGAGCCCAACCTGACGAACAATCGGTCGATCAGCGTCAGCTACACAATCGCAGTCCCTCGGCAAATGAGCGTCCGGTGCGACAGCAGCTACGGTAGTCTTGATGTGTCCGGCATCGAGGGCCGGCTCGACGGAAAGAGCGGCAATGGATCAATCAAGGCACGGGACATCCGAGGGGCGACGGATCTCAACACTTTCTACGGGTCAATCGAGTGCCGAAACGTGGCCGGGCAGTCGATCTCACTTCACAGCAGCAACGGCTCCATCGCCGCGGCGGGACTGCACGGCTCGACGACCGCGGAGACCTCTTACGGCGCGATCACCTGTGAGGACTTCTCCGACGGCAACCTGCGGCTCAAGAGCGGCAACGGCAGGATTAGAATCTCCGGCGCATCGTTCGGCATCTGTGACGCCCGCTCTTCGTATGGGGCGATTGCCGGCAACAACCTCCGGGGCGATTCGATCGATCTGCGCTCGGGCAACGGCAGTGTAGAGTTGGTCGACACCCAGGCCAAGAAACTGGACGCGTCTTCATCATATGGCCGCGTCACCCTGACACGGATCGCAGCGGCAGACCTCACGGCTGAGTCGGGAAATGGTAATATCGACATACTCTGTGCCGCCGCCGCACCGGCCGATCTCAACGCGCTGGCGAAAAGCTCCTATGGCAGCGTCGAGTTCACAGCACCCCCGGCGTTTTCGGGCGAGGTGTATCTGCGCACGAGCTATGGCACGATTCGCACCACCCTGCCCGTGACGACCAGCGGCGAGATCTCGAAACAGAAAATCACAGGCAGGATCGGCGACGGGACCGGCAAGATTCGCCTGGAGAGCAACAGCGGATCGGTGGAGTTGAAATGACGCAGGACACAACCATGTCGAAAGCACCTACACAATGGAGTCTGGCTCAGGGGGCGGTGGTCCTGTTGTTTGGCGTCGGCATCGCGGCGGGCGCGCCGAAGGACATTGCCGTCCCCCAGATCGAAGGCCCATGGTGGCAGGTGGCCGGCAATCCCATGGACCACAAGTACGCCACGGCCAAGCAAGAGCCGGTCGATTTCGCCGTCTGGCAGGCCGTGGACGGCTCCTGGCAACTCTGGTCATGCCTTCGCAATACGACCGCGGGCGGCCAGGGAGGATTACGCCGTTTCTTCTATCGGTGGGAGGGCCGGCGTCTGACCAACCCAGACTGGCGGCCTATGGGCATTGCCATGGAGGCCGACCCCGCTCTCGGCGAAACCCCCGGCGGACTCCAGGCCCCGCACGTGGTCAAGGTCGGCGACACCTGGCACATGCTCTATGGAGACTGGGTGAACATCTGCCACGCGACGAGCAAGGACGGCAAGGCGTTCACCCGCGTCATCCAGCCCCACGGCAAGACGGGCCTGTTCAGCGAAGGCCCCCACGTCAATACACGGGACATCATGCTCCTGCCCCACAACGGCAAGTGGTACGGCTACTACACGTGCCATCCAAACAATCAGGGCATGGATTGTCTCCGAACGACAACGGATTTCAGGACCTGGACGGATTCCGCGGTCGTCGCGTTCGGGGGTCAGGCGGGCACCGGGTCGTGGTCGGCGGAATGTCCGCACGTCATCAGGCTCGGCGACAATGATTTCTACCTCTTCCGCACCCAATCCTACGGTGACTCGAAAGAGGGCGACATCCGCAAACGAGGCCCGGCCAGGACGAACGTCTACTTCTCCACCGACCCCACCATGTTCGGCATCAATCAGGACTCGAAGTACTTTCTCTGCACGCTGCCGGTAGCGGCTCCGGAGATCATCCTGCACGAGGGCCAATACTACATCGCGGCCTTGAACGAAGGGGCCCTCGACGGTATCCGCATCGCACGATTGAAGTGGAGCACACCACCGGCCGGCGAGGAATAGTCCCGAATTGCCGGCTCGTTACATGCGTTTGCGCAGCCCGAGCGTGACGCCAAGATCCGGGGCGCCATCGTTCATCCCCATCTCAAGCAGGGCATCCAGCCGAAGATCCGGCCGGTACTTGTACTCGCCGATCAGGAGGATGGAGAGTGGGTCATCGTGGCCCTCGATAATCGCCGTGCGACCATCGAGGTAGCCGCTGAGAGTCACCTTCGGATTGAGCTCGTACCCCAGCCCTACGCTGTAGATCCATCGGTTCTCCACGTCATAGCCGGAGGGCTCACCGACGAACGTATACCCGAATTCCCCCAGGACGATCCATGCATCATTCTTCAACCTGCGGACCAGCTCCACAAGAAAGGTAAAATCGAACTCGCCTGTCCCAAGCCCTTCATCCTCGTCCGCCGTGGGGAATTTCACGCTGCCCACCAGATCGATGAAGGGTAGCAGTCCATCCTGCTCGATCGCGTAGTATCGTCCCTTCAGGATGATGTCGCCGAGCCCCGACCCGCCGCCGCCGTCGGCGACGGACTCCGCGGTGCCGTCGACGAACGTCACGCCATCGGCGGAGATGTCCACGTAGGGAACAGTCAGCGTCACATCCCCCTTCTTCAGGTACCGCTTGACAGTCGCTGCCGTATAGAAGATATCGGTATCGTCATCCTCCCCGTAACCCCCGGTCAAATAGGAGAAGGACAGCCCGTACTGCCATTGTGGAGCTTCCCTTTCGGCAGAAAGAACGGGGGATGCCAGGAGCACCCCCCCGGTACATGCGAAAAGAGTGAATGAGAAAGAACGGCGTTTCACCTAGTAGGTCCCCTTTCCGGCTTCTCGGGCTTTTCCGGCTTGGCGGGTCTCTCCGGCTTTTCGGGCCTGCTCGGACGTTCCGCCCTCTCAACCTTCTCAACTCGTTCGGTCTTTGGGATCCGCTCGACCTTTTGGACCATCTCGGTCTTGCCGGTCGGTTCGATGTCCGTCGGCATCAAAAGCTCATTTCGCTGCTCTTTTTTGCCGAATCCGAGAAATCTGCCAAGCCGGGCCAAGAAACCCGGTTTTCTCTCTGTGACCCTCTTGGTTTGCCCCGCCTCGTTGCCCTGATGAGCCTCCAGACCGTCTCCCGGGGAGGTTCCCTTCTTCTGGTTGCCGTTGCCGACGAGTTGCCCGACCTTCAGATCGTGCTCATTGGCAATCTCCCCAAACCCCTCGCCGGCATCGAGTGCGGCCAGCACTTCGGCAAGCGCTTTGTCGAAAGTCAGCGCGCCCCCGCCGGCAGCAGCGATCTCTTCCGCGAGACGGACGGCAATCCGGATCTCGCCCCAGCCCAAGCCGTCGGCTCGCATCAGGTCCAGTTGCTCCTGACTCAGTTCGCTGGCTTCCACGAGCTCGACGATGTAACGCGGCGGATTGGTCGCATCGGCCGTCTCGGTCGACTCCTCCACGGTCTGAGCGACGGCCTGCGCCGTCCCAAACCACAACAGGCCGACCGCTAGCAGCATCAGCATATAACGCGAATCAAGCACCTTCACACACATGGGATTCCTCCTCGCAGCATTGATGATATTTGACCTGCCCGGTCTCCATATTGACCCCCGACAAGATAGCCGGGCCAACTTACGCCGCCCGGCATCTCCGCCCGCCGCATAACATGATTATACCGGAAGGGAGGGCAAATAGCAAGATTTAATGCGGTTCTGTCGTGGAGTCAGAATAGAACGATTGGCAGCCGTTGCTCTGTCCGCACTGAAAATGCCGAGTGGGATGCTTACCGGACGTTGCGGACAGTGGCTTCCGCTGGGATGCCTTTCAGAAAATCCAGCCATCTGGCCCAGGCTTCTTTATACTGGTCGCCCGAGAGAAGGAAGCCGTCGTTGTGGCTGCCGGTAATCTCCACGAACTGCTTGGGCTCGTTGGCCGCCTGGAACAGACGCTGGCCGAAGTCGAAGGGCACGAAATCATCCTCTCTGCTGTGCACCACCATCACGGGACAATGAACCTTCCTGATGTGCGCCAGCGTGTTGTAGCGGAACAGGGCAAATAAGCGCACCGGCATGTACGGATAGAATCTGGCGCCGATGTCCGGATAGGAGGTAAACGCGCTCTCCACCACGAGGGCCGCCGGTCGCACCTCCGCGGCCAGGTGAGCCGCGATGCTGCCGCCCAGAGACCGGCCGCAGATGATGATCCGGTCGGCGGGAATCCGCTTGACCTGCGTCAGCCAATCGAAGGCCGCCCGGGCGTCGCGGTACGTGCCTGCTTCGGTGGGCGTGCCTTCGCTGTTGCCATAACCGCGGTAATCGAACACCAGACAGCTCAGGCCCATTCGATGGAACAACTCCATGCTGTCCAGCACGTGCATGATGTTGCCACCATTGCCGTGACAGAACAGCAACGTGAAGTGGGCATTAAGGGCAGGGAGGTACCAACCCGTGAGCTTGACTCCGTCGCGGCTGTGAAAGACCACGTCCTCATGGGGCAGGTCCCGGTCGGATGGCGCAAAGACCACCTCGCGGATGGGCCGGTACAACAGCCTTCGCTGCATGAAGAGCAGAACCAGGCCCCACACCGCATACGCCAGGACAACCGAAAGAACAAGATATAGAAGAATCAAGCCCACCTTGGGGGTCAACTATCGAACGCTTACAATCAACCATTTCTCCGGATCAGCCGATGCATCCGCAGCAGGCGAGCATTTTAGTTTGCCGCCTTCGCCCAGACAAGCTACAATTCGCCCGTGATTACACGAAGAGTGACGACAATCGTGCACGTCGGGGCTGTGCCGCTCGGTTCCAGTGCCCCCGTGGCAATCCAGTCCATGACGAAGGTCCCCACGACGGACATCGACCGTTGCGTGGGGCAGATCGAGGAGTTGGTCCGAGCAGGTTGTGGGATCGTGCGTCTGGCTGTGCCGCGACGTGCCGACACGGAAGCCTTCGCCCGGATCGTTCCGCAGGTTCGTATTCCGCTGGTCGCGGATATCCATTTCAGCTCCGAACGGGCTATCGAGGCCATTGAGGGCGGGGCCGCCAAGATCCGCCTGAATCCGGGCAACATCAGAAGCCGCGACGACATCCATCACATTATCGATGCCGCCAGGGCACACAAGGTCGCGATTCGTGTCGGCGTCAATGAGGCCAGCATTCGGGATCTGAAGCAAGAGCCAATCCCACCGCAGGAACGAGTGGACTTGATGCTCGCGGAGATGACGCAATACGTGCGGCTGTTCGAGGATCGCGGTTTCGACCAATTGGTCCTCAGCGCCAAGACCAGCGACACCCTGCGGACTATCGAGATCAACCGCCGGATCGCGGAGGCGTTCCGCTATCCCCTCCACCTGGGCCTGACTCACGCCGGCCTGCCCGAACACGCGAGAATCCCATCCGCCATCGCACTGGGCACGCTCCTGGCCGAGGGAATCGGCGACACCATCCGGGTCAGCGCCGCCGGTGATCCGGTCATTGAGACCGGGATGGCGGGAGAGATTCTCACATCCCTGGGTCTTCGCGAGCGACGCGGACCCGAATTGATCGTCTGCCCGACGTGCGGCCGGACCGAGATCGATGTGATCGAGCTGGCGCGCAAGGTCGAACAGGCCGTGCGATCGCTCGGCAAGCCTCTTCGCATCGCCGTGATGGGCTGCGTGGTCAACGGGCCGGGCGAGGCCGCGGATGCGGACTTCGCCATCTGCGCCGCCAAGGACAAGGCCTATTTCTATCGCGACGGCAAGAGGACTGCGACCGTGCCCGAATCCGAAATCATCCCCAGACTGCTGGAGGCACTTGACGAATTGTAGCGAGGCAGGCAGAGGGAGGCTCAACCGATATGACGGCTCAAACCGGGGAGATGCTCAAAAGGCTTGGGATCGCTGTGGTCTTCGGCATCGCCTTCGCGTATATCGAATCCGCCGTGGTGGTCTATCTGCGGGTCATCTTCCATCCAAACGGCTTCACATTCCCGCTGGAGGTGTTTGGCGTCACAGCCGAAGCGAAGCGCCTGCTCCTGACCGAGATCGGACGGGAAACCGCCACGATCGTGCTGATTCTAACCGCTGCCTGGCTCTTCGGACGGTTTGTATGGGAGCGGGTCGCCTATTTCCTGGCCATCTTCGCCGTGTGGGACGTGTTCTACTACTTCTGGCTCAAGGTCCTGCTGGATTGGCCGGCCTCAATCATGGATTGGGACGTGCTGTTCCTGATCCCCGCGGTCTGGGCGTCGCCGACTCTGTATCCGGTGCTCGTGTCGGTGCTGATGTTCGCATTTGCCGCGGCGATCCTGCATCGCTGCGCACACGGCCGACTCTTGATCGTCGCTCGCGGCGATTGGCTCGGATGGTTGGTCTCCGTGGGGATCGTCGTCGCCTCCTTCTGCCTTGGGGGAAGGCATATCACACGAGCAGACTACGTGGAGCATTTCCCTCCGTGGCTCTTCGCCATAGGTTATGTGTTGGGCACCGGCGTTTGTGCCAGGGTCTTACTCAGAAACGGCAGACATGGAGGAATGCAGGCCTGCGCAGGACCTACATGACGATAGGACCTATCCTCGCATGGGCGGGCTCAATTCCGTTCAGCCGGACTGCGTGGTGGTCGTACTCGGGCTTGCGGACCGACGAAAGCCGGAGCGACGCCCACCCCCACTCTGGGAATCCCCGCTGCTGTCCTGCGCGGCAAAGGATTCGAACTTGCCGAAGATCATCTTGCCGGCCGACGTCTGGAGCGAGCTGGTCACACTCAGGATCACGTCCCTGCCGATCTTGCTGCGCGCCCCTTCCACGACGATCATCGTCCCGTCGTCGAGGTAACCGATGCCCTGGTCCGCCTCTTCCCCCGGCTTCACGATCCTGACCCGCATCGTTTCGCCGGGCAGGGCCACGACCTTGAGCGAGTTCGCCAGATCATTGATATTGATGACATCGACCCCTCGTACCTGGGCCACCTTCGTGAGGTTATAGTCCGTGGTGACGAGCCGCCCATTCCGGACCTTGGTGAAGAGCAGCAGCTTCTGATCGACCCCTTTGGCTTCTTCGATTTCCGCTGCGGAGGTCTCGTCGATCTCCACGTCAATCGTGGGACTCGCCTGCATCTTTTTGAGCACGTCCAGGCCGCGACGACCACGATTGCGTTTGAGCTTATCCGCCGAATCCGCAATAAGCTGCAGCTCGTTCAGAACGAAGCGAGGCACCACGACCGGGGCATCGAACAGCCGGCTCTCGCACAGGTCCGCGATCCGCCCATCGACAATCGCCGAGGTATCCAGCACGAGGGGCCTTGATCCCTTGGTCTGTTTGGAGAACACAACGTAGGGCACCACGAAGCGAAAGTCGTCCTTCGTCCGCATCACGATGCTGATCGTGAAGTAACAGATGCAGACGCCGAGCATCCACTTGATGGCGAGATTGGCCTGCGGCACCTGGAGAATTCCATAGGTTTCGCCGATCATATCTACGGCCAGCGCCAGCACGGCCGTGATGAGCATTCCGACGAGCAGTCCGAAGAACACACCGGCCAGGGCGGTGAGCTTGCGCTTCGGCGTCAGAATGTCGAGCAGCAGGAAGAACACGATCAGGCCGAGCCCGCTGATCATAACCGTCCACCAGCTTGCCGAGTTCGCCCCGTCGGACAGGACCTTGGAAGCGGCGTTGACCACCAGCACCGAGACCACGATGATGACAAAGATTCCTCTGAACAGCCAGAGCAGCATCGCCATAACTCCTTCGTATGACAGGTATGTATGCGGATAATCTATTATAGCTTTCCGCGATTGCCGTGGCAATGATTCCGTCGGGCGGCAGCCCGATTCACAGGCGCCAATGTACGCGAAACGGGCCTTCCCGACCATGGGAAGGCCCGTGTACTGCCTTTCATACACACCCGGAACGCCGAATAGCCGCCCCTGGTGCCATTCACGTCCTTTGTACCCGCATCGGACTACTCTTGCGCCGGGGGCTCTGGAGCAGCCTCCTGAGACTCGCTGGCGGCCTTTGCCTGCGCTCGTTTCAGGAGCGCCTCTTTGACGCGGAGGGTGTCACCGCCGGCATCGCCGGCCGCGACAGGCCGAGCCGGTTGCTTCGGTGTCTTCTTCGCGGGCCCCGCCGGGGCGGCGTGATCATCGGCCGGGGTGGCGGCCGCCCACTGCACCCTTCGCAGACTCAGGCCGATCTTGCGGGCCTCAGGATCGACCTTGAGAATCTTCACCTCGACCTCATCGCCCGGCTTGACGACATCCTGCGGCTTGTCGATCTTGTGGTCCGCCAACTCGGAGATATGCAACAGACCCTCCAACTCGGCCTCAAGCTCGACGAAGGCGCCGAAGTTGGTGAGCTTGGCGATCTTGCCCTTGATGATCTGGCCCGGGATGTACTTCTCGGGAATCGCGTGAATCCAGGGATCCTCGGTCATCTGCTTCATGCCCAAGGAGATTCGCTGTTTCTCCTCGTTGACTTCGAGAACGACGCATTTGACTTCCTGGCCCTTCTGCAGGGCCTCGCTCGGATGGCCGTACTTGCGGGTCCAGCTCAAGTCCGAGATGTGGATCATGCCGTCGATGCCCGGCTCGATCTCGACGAAGGCGCCGAAATTCGTCATGCTGCGGACGTTGGCCGTCACGATGGTGCCCGGCGGATACTTGCGGGCCGCCAGCTCCCACGGGTTCGGCTCCGTCTGCTTCATGCCCAGCGAGATTTCCTGTTTCTCCCTGTTGACGTTGAGGACGACCACTTCGATCTCGTCGTCGAGGTTGACCATCTCGCTCGGGTGCGAGAGTCGCCTGGTCCAACTCATCTCGCTGATGTGGACGAGGCCTTCGATTCCGTCTTCCAGACGGACGAACACGCCGTAGTTCATCACGTTGACGACCTTGCCCTTGACCCGGGACCCGACGGGGTACTTGTTCTCGACGTTCTCCCATGGACTCGGGGACCTCTGCTTGAGACCCAGGGAGATCTTCTCGTTCTCTTTGTCCACGCCGATGACGACGCACTCGATCTCCTGGTCGATGTTCACGACTTCGGACGGGTGGGAAATCCGGCCCCAACTCAGGTCCGAGATGTGCAACAGGCCGTCGAGGCCGCCGAGATCGACGAACACGCCGAAATCGGCGATGTTCTTGACGACGCCCTTGCGAAGCTGCCCGACCTCGATCTCGTTGAGGATCTTGTCCTTGCTGGCCCGGCGTTCCTCCTCGATGAGCTTGCGGCGGGAAACCACGATGTTGCGGTTTTCCACGTCGATCTTGAGGACCTTGCACTCGACCTCTTTGCCGATGAACCGGCTGATGTCGCCGGGTTTGCGAATATCGACTTGCGAGGCAGGCAGGAAGACGGGCACGCCGATATCGACGAGCAGGCCGCCCTTGATCCGACGGATGACCCGGCCCTTGACGACGTCGCCTTCCTTCTTCGTGTTGATGATGTACTCCCAGCCCCGGATCATGTCCGCTTTGCGCTTGCTCAGCAGGATCAGTCCACTTTCGGAGTCCGTGTCCTCGAGCAGGACTTCGATCTCCGTGCCTGGCGCTGCGTCTTCGGGCGTGTCGAACTCCGCGGCATCGACCACGCCTTCGCTCTTGAGGCCCACCTCGACGATCACGTCGTTGCCGATCTGCGAAACGATCGTGCCCTTGAGGATCGTGCCCGGCAGACGAGAATCCACTTTCCGCTGGAGCACCTGTTCGAGGTACTGGTTTTCGCCGTCCCCGAACATTTCCTGAACCTGCTGTTCCAGCTTCTCGTCGGACAAACCCAGCTTGTTGACTATGTTACGATCTACCATACGTTGTCATTCCCCTGTGGAGTCTATTGATCTCGCCGGCCGATGCCCCACATACACACCGGCAGGCTCTCACAGCGTGTTGCAGTAACCAAAAAGTTAGTCAAACGCCTTCATGCCCCCGCCCACGCAGCGGGAACGAGTGTTCTTCATCCATCGTGGCGAGCCATACTACTGTCTTTCGTCGAAGCTCTCCAGATGCTTGACAAATTCGTCAATAACCCAGTTCGGCGTCGAGGCGCCGGCCGTTACGCCGGCCACCTGTTTGCCAAACAGTACATTCTTATCAAGTTCATCCCAGTTCTGCAAGTGAAACGTGGCGTTATTGTGATTTTTGCACAACTCGGCCAGTCGGCGGGTATTGGCGCTGTGCAGACCCCCGAGGACAAACATGATATCCACCTCCTTGCAGAGGGCAATCGCGGATTCTTGACGTTTGACCGCTTCCTTGCAGAGGGTGTTGATAACCTTCAACTCGCGAAAACTGCCCCGTCCGATAGCCCCCAGCATCCGACCGAGGTGTTCCGGGCTCTGGGTGGTCTGGCAGACGATCCCGAGCCGCCTGTCCGACGGCAGCCTGTCCAGGTCCCCTTCGTCGGCGACAACGACCACGTGCTGGACACACCCCATAACCCCCTGGACCTCGGGGTGATTCTCTTCTCCGATGATAACGACCTCGTAACCTTCTTCTTCGAGCTGTTTGGCGATCTCCTGCACGCGTTTGACGAGGACGCAAGTTGCGTCGACGATGTGTAGATGCTTCTCCCGGAGCCGGTCCAGTTCCCGGGGCGCAACCCCATGGGAACGGATCAGGACCGTCCCGGAATCGATCTCGTCGGCCGATTTGACGGTCTGAAGGCCCGCGCTGGCCAGTCGTTCCACCACATCTTCGTTGTGGATCACCGGCCCGAGGCTGTAGACCTGTTCCTGCGGGCCGGCCTCGGCCAAGATCCTCTCGGCCGTGCTAATGGCATTTCGAACCCCGGGGCAGAACCCGCATTTCGCCGCAACCAGTACCTTCATGGCACTCCTGAAGTATTTTCCATCGCAGTGTCGTTCCCTCCCATCGGCATCCGCGCAAGCACAACCCATAAAACCTTGGTCCTATCACCACACACAGGGGGAATTCTAAGGCAAGTACTCACGGGAATCCACACAAACTGACTCACACCCGGCCGATGCATCTGTGGCCGCCGCACGGCTTCATGGCGGGTGTCTCGAAACAGTATGCCGACATGGGCGCAACGGACTCGAAGTCGGGGTACCTGCACCCATGTCGGCGCATGGAATCTGTCGGGGCAGCCGTCGCGGCACGGGGCCGGACAATACGGCGTTGCCACCAGTGTGCTATTTGAACTTCACAACCACGAACTGCGACATCTCCCCGCGCTTGACCAGAAAGAGCGCTTTGCCGCTCCCGCTCGCCTTTTTGACCGCGGCCGTGAACTCATGGACGGATGTAATGCTCTGCCTGTTCACGGAAGCGATCAAGTCTCCCACCTGAATACCCTGCTCGGCGGCGGGCCCCCCCGGCACCACCGCCGAAACGATCACTCCTTCGCCCAACTGATACCCAAACTGCTCAGCCAAATCCTTCGTCAGATTCTGGACCTCGATGCCGAGCGCCTCCTTCGACTCCTGGGTCGGCGCTTCCTTCATGGCGGCTGTCGAGGGGCGTTCGCCGAGCGCCACCATGATTTCCTCGGACCCGCCATTGCGAAAGATCGTCAATCGGACCCGCGAGCCGGGCTGCAAGGCTGCGACCTGATTGCGGAATGAATCGTACGATTCGACCTTCTTGCCGTTGAGTTCCAGAATGATGTCCTGGACCTTCAGTCCGGCCTTCTCGGCGGGGGACTCCTTCTCGATCCGGGCAATGACGACCCCGCCGGGCTCTTTCATACCCAACGGCTCGATCATCTCTGAAGTCACGTCCTGGGCGTAGAGTCCCAGATAGCCGCGACTGACCTTGCCGCTGTCTCTCAATTGCTCTTCGATGGCCTTTGCCATGTTGATCGGTATCGCGAAGCCGATGCCCATGTAACCGCCGCTCTGGCTGACGATGGCCGTGTTGATGCCGATAACCTTGCCGTCCAGATCGATCAGCGGGCCGCCGGAGTTGCCCGGGTTGATGGCGGCGTCGGTCTGGATAAAATTCTCGTAGGCGGCTATGCGTACATTGCTGCGTCCGACCGCACTGACGACGCCCACGGTTACGGTCTCGCTCAAGCCGAAGGGATTGCCGATCGCGATGACCCAGTCGCCAATCTCCATCTTGTCGGAGTCGCCCAGGGGCAGCACGGGAAAACCATGACCGTCGATCTTGATCAGGGCCACCTCGGAATCCGGGTCCCTTCCGATGAGCCTGGCGTCATGGAAGACGCGCCCGTCCTTGAGCTCCACGGTGATCTTGTCCACGTCGCCGACGACGTGGTTGTTGGTCAGGATGTAGCCGTCCTCGCTGATGATGAAGCCCGATCCCTGACCCCTTTGCGAATACTCCCGGGGCGCCTGTCTCCGCGGGGATGGATCGCCAAAGAACCTTCTGAAGAAGTCATCGCCGAACTGGCCGAAAGGATCGTTGAAGCCAAACCCCTCACCCCGTCCCGACATGGCGCCCACCTGAACCGTCTTCTCCACCTTGACGGACACCACCGCCGGCACAGCGGCCTTGGCCGCAGAAGAGAAGGCCTTCGATAATTCTCTCGCCGCATCCGTGCGGCCCTCCGCCAGCCCTGGAACCGCCAACCCGAGAACAACGACAAGGAACAGGACGTGAATGGCCGCACACCCGAAAAGAGACTCCCGTGCGATACCGCGACGATTCATGACATACCTCCTTAAACAGCCCTGCATTCCAGGAAACATGGTCTTTGAATCTCCCCTCGGCCAGACACAAGCACGCGAAATATTCGCAACGGAACCTCAAGTTCTCTCTGTCACGAAGGGATGACTGATGCCCCTATCTACGCACGACCGCGCCGAGATGTTCGGGAGGAGTGTTGAACGGTCGCCGTCCGATCTCTCGCGTGGACTCGCACGTCATTGCTCCCGTCTCCATCCATATACGGCCGTCGATGTTCTTCTGAACCATCGACCGGCAGGCAGGATCAGAGGTCGCTCGTGCAACAGGCGAAATCCCATCGCCTCGAAGAATCTCCGGCCGGCGGCGTTGTCGCCTCGTGTCACGACGTGAATCCCGGCAACGCGGGCCGCATCAGCCTGAGATCGAAAGCGCTCGACGAGACGCCGGCCAAACCCGATGCCTCGGGCCTCCCGCCGGAGGTTGATGTGGAAGTGGGCCGGAAAACGGTCCAGGTCCGGTTCCGGCGAGCCCCCGCCAAGCAGAACGGTCGCGATCATGGCCGCCAGCAGACGCCACGTCCGAAGACGCCAGAGGGCCCCACGACCCATCGCAGCCGCTACGGCCTTGACGGCGGTCTTTCGCGTGGCATTCCGACATCGTTTCGAGTCCAGGCAACCGGTCAGGTATCCGACCACCCGGCCGTCGCACTCGGCCACCCATAGCGAACCCGGCTCGCGATCTGTGTAGTAGCCGACGATCACATCGGCGGCCGCCTCCCGGTCGGGGAAGAACCTGTCCACAGGCTCTCCGATGTCCGCCGTGTTACAGGAAATCTCCCGAACCGCCTGGCGGTCGGTCGCCCGATAACATCGAATCTCCGCCGCATACTCCACGCGTCGCCTTTGCTTCACCGAGTCGAAACTTCATTCCAGCGGTTCGATCCAGACGTTCCGGTACTCGATGGGAGCGCCTTCGCTCTGGAGGCAGATCTTGCCGGATTTATCGGAGCACTGGGTGGCCACGTTTTGCAGAACGCCGTTGACCAGAACCACGACCCAGTCGTCCTTGCAGAGAATGTCGTACTGGTTCCACTCGCCGAGGGGTCTCTCGCTGCTGTCGTGGAGTTTGACGACTCGCCGGCCTTGAACCCGCTGGCCGCCCTTGGCGTGTTCGGCGTGTTCGAAACCGCCGATGACCCAGAAATCGCCTGCACTGCCGGAGGCCAACTGGCATTCGAGGCTTCGGGGCCAGACGACGTCCTGGCCGCTCATATGGACCAGCACGCCGTTATTGCCCGGCGCGGCCGGCCACCGCCACTCGACGTGCAGGTGGTAGTCCGCATACGAGGTCTCGGTTCGCATGTAACCGACCGGCCGGCCCATACACCGAAGCACCCCGTCCGCAATGGACCATGTATCATCGACGTTCTGCGATGCGTCGGGTAGAAACCGCTTCCAGCCCACGAAGTCCGTGTCGTTCCAGAGCATGGTCTTTTCCTTCGGCACAACGACCGCAGCGGTCTCCGCGCCAATGACGGGCACGATCAGCAGCGAAGCCGCAATCGACAAACCAACGAGAGCAAGTGTCAGGCGTCCCATAAACCTCCCTTTCCTGTATGAACCAAGCCACATTCTAATGTGCCAGACCTGTTATCGTAAGCCAAAGGCAAAGGATCCGACCTGCGAATGAGAGTCATTCCTGGTCATCGGCCAGATCCTTCGCTGCGCTCCGTTCAGGATGACAATCCTCAATCTCAAATGAGTTGAGGCTTGCCGGGGAACGCCGCCGGGGGCATGGGCAGATCGCCCGGCTCGTATGATGACGGCGTCAGATCGAGTTTCAAGGCGTTCATCGCCCAATCCCACTTCAACGCCCGGCCCGTATATGCGCTCATCCGACCCCTGATAGAGGTCAGGGTGCTCTCGGCGATCCGCCGGCCCTCATTCAGTCGCTGATCCCGACGAATCGCCTCAATCTGATCCGCGTGCTGTTTCAAGCACGGATCATTCAATCATCCGTCAACAACCCTGTTACTCCGGACTTCGATCCGGGGCATCCTTCGCCAATTCTATATGAGTTGTGTCTTGCCGGGAACGGCGACCGGCTCGACCGGCAGACCAATCCAGTCGTACTTCGGGGGCGTCAGGTCCTGTTTCGAGGCGTTCATCGCCCAGTCCCACTTCAGAGCCCGGCCGGTGTACGCGCTCATGCGGCCCATGATCGCATTCATCGTGCTCTCGGCGACGCTTTTGCCCTCGTTGATCGGCTTGCCCTCGCGAATGCTCTGAATCAGATCGGCCATCTCCTGGACGTAGTGGTCCGGATCGGGCCCTTCGTACTTGAACGGCTTCTCGCCCGTGATGACACCGCGATCGATATCCGCGGCGCCCTTCGTGCCCACCACTCGCTCGGCAATCCGGTCCGTACTGCCGTTGATCTGGCGGCACATGCTGGCAACCCGCACGCCGTCGGCGTACTCGTATTCGACGGCAAAGTGGTCGTAGATGTTGCCCAAAGTGCGGACGGCCCGGCCGCCCATGCCCATACACTGCTCCGGATGTCCCTGGAGGGCCCAGTTGATGACGTCGAGATTGTGGACGTGCTGCTCGACAATGTGGTCGCCGCTGGTCCAGGTGAACCACGGCCAGCTCCGGCACTGCCACTCCATATCCGAGAGGTTGCCCTGATCCCACCACTTCCAGTAGCCGAGCATGTCGCCGCCGTTCCAGTAGGCCTGGGCCGCGACAATCTCACCGATCTGACCGTCGTGAATCCGCCGGATGGTCTCCTGGTACTTCTTGCTGTGCCGCCGCTGGGTGCCCGCGACGACCGAGAGGCCCTTCTGCCCGGCCACTTCCGCGGTCTGGATCAACGAGCGAATGCCTTTGGGGTCCACGCCGCCCGGCTTTTCCATGAAGACGTGCTTGTCCGCCTCGACGGCGGCCTGGAAGTGCTGCGCCCGCCAGTGCGGCGGAGCCACGAGCAGAACCATCTGCACGTCCGTCGCAAGCACCTTCTTGTACGCATCGAACCCCACGAACCGCCTGTCCGGCGCGACCTTCAGAGCGTTGGGGACCTCCTTGGCGAGCTTGTCGATCGACTCCTTGAGTCGATCCTCGAACAGGTCGCCCATCACGACGATCTCCACGCCCGGCGAGCTCCTGACGCAACTGACAAGGTCGCGAGTCCCCTGTCCGCCGCAACCGATCAAGCCAACACGGATCGTATCAGAGCCCGCCGCGTACATCCGACGGGTCATCCCCACCGCCGCCACGGACACGGCCGACGCCTTGATGAAATCACGACGAGAAACGCTGCTTGCAACCATAGAAAACCCTTGTCATTTGTAATTGACTATTTACTAATTGCGATTCACTCATCCACAGAGCTATGGTGTGTGATCGCGAGATCGGGCCTTCTCCGGGTGGCATTGAATCGCTGCCGTTCTTGATGCCCGTGGTTCGCCAGGACACGCCTGCTCCTACCTCCTCACACGCCCTTCCGGCAACTCCCGGATTTGGATGTTGCGGAACTCGACCCGGCTGCCGTGATTCTGCAGGCCGATGTACCCGCCGTCGCGCATCAAGCCGGGGTGCGCCTCTGCCTTGTACGGATAGTACGTCACGTTCGTATCGATGATCTTCTGGCCGTTCAGGACGACCTCGATCCGCGGTCCGCGAGCGGTAATGACCATCTTCTGCCATTGTCCTGCTTTCTTCGTCGCCCGCTCGGAGGGGGCCTGAACGCCATAGATGCTCCCGGTGTACTGGTAGGGATTCAGCCCTCGCCATTGCTCGGCGTAATCGTCGAGGATCTGGATTTCCATGCCCGTGTAGGCCGGGTCCCCCTCGAGGGGCGCTCGGATAAAGACGCCGCTATTGCCGCCCGGCGGGACATGGAACTCCAGCGAAAGCCGGAAGTTGTCGTACTGACGGAGCGTCGCCAGCCAGCCGCCGTTTTCCCCTTCGGTGTACAGGATGCCGTCCTGGAAGTGCCATGTCCCCTGTTCACCGCCAATCTGCTGCCAGCCGATCAGACCCGTGGAGAGCAGGTCATCGCCGCCTGAGCGGGCGAACACCAGGGTTTCGCACCGGCGAAGCCTCTCGCACGAACCCGCGCCGAACGCCACGAACAATAGCAGGACTATGAAAACCGCTTTCATTCTGTTCATCTCGTCATTCCTCCTGACCCAATCACAGGTCGCTCCCCTCGCGATTGCAGGTACTTCATGCGCCGTCGCATCAAGATAGACCCCAGACCTAAACATCCATCGTGGTTCATAAAGCCAGCTTATCGCCAGACTGCGACCCGCGTCAAGCCCATTTCCCCCGGCCGCCGGGCAGACTATTCGTGTGGGATCTGCGATGGAGCCGGGGGAGGCGTCCTGCCGGCGGCCGGCGTCGCCATAGTGACAGGCATCGAAACGGATGTGGCCCGCCGACTACGATACACGCCGGCCAGCGACTCGCGAGCCGCTGGCGGGGGACCGATGACGAGTTCCGGTGTATTGAACACCAGAAGGCAAGAGTCATAGAATCTCGGGTCCCCCTGAGGGAGAAGCACAGGCTTATGGGCGTTGCCGGCCGGGTCGATGTAGCTGATGAACAGCCGTGTGAAAACGCCGTGAAGCCGCTTGCTGCTGAAAACGATCCACCGGCTGTTGCTCGACCACGTCTGCCAGGATTCGCTTTTGTCACTGTTGATCTCGAGACGCCGGTACGTGAACTGCCCGTTCTTCGCGGGGGCCTGGAGATCCATCAAATACAGGTCGCTCTCCTGCTTCCAGGTTGGGAAGTAGTCATGATCAAACATGCAGAAGGTCAGGAATCGGCCGTCCGGGCTGACCCGCGGCATACCGATGCTCTTGCCGGTCTGCTGGGCGGAGAGCACCGTCTCGATTTCGCCCCATGCATCCGTTTCGATGTCGTATCGGATGCGGACCAGGTCATACCGGATGCGATCGTACTGTTCAGGCGGCATGGGCGTATTGGCCGGCCAGAGCTTGGGAGCCGTGCAGAAGTAAAGATATCTGCCGTCGCCCGACCATACGGGCCAGTTCTCCAGCCAGTCCTTCTGCGCCAGCTTCGGCTCCACGGCGGTTCGGTGCTGCTCGGCACGGTATATCGTCAACATGGAGTCCACGTTGGTCGTGTCGCGCACTTCGTTCCGCGTCGAGTGAAAGAACAGAGGAATATTGTTCACGGCATACACGGCCAGACGCCCGCTGGGATGCCAGGACGTGTAGCCGAACTTCGCGTCGAGCTTGCGGACCGCGCCATCCTCCGCCAGAAGGGTCGCCGTGCCGTATTTCTCCGACCGGACACCCAGCAGCATCTTGTCCCAATGGTTCTGGCGAAAGCTGTGGCAGTTCAGGCAGCCGTCTTCGTAGCTGTCGCTGCCGAGCACGACGGACTCTTCAAAGGTGCTCAGATTCCGGCAGTAGATGCCGATCCTGCTGCGCACGCGAACGTGGGTCAGATGCATCTTTCGATACACGAGGTGGTCGTCGATGTCCTCCGGTGCGATCTGATTCGTGATCGGTTGGAACCGATTCCACCGCCCGTCGGCATCCCTGGCGAAGACATCCACACTCAGCGTCCGCCCCCTGTTGCCGTCCAGCAGATGCTTCCATCGCCTGGGCGGGATCTTGACGACCCCGTCCCGGCTGAAAACCTCGATCGCGTCGCCCTGTTGGGAAGAGATCCGGGCGCAGAAGGCCACGCCGGGCTCTTCGACTACAAAATTCAATGGGGCAATGTTCGGCGGAATGACCAACCCGCTGTAGTCGGGATAGATCCTGGCCTGACGGTCCACCGGCTCGGACTCCCGAATCGGAGCCCACGAGGCCGGCCGAAAGAGCATGGTCGCAACGACCAGCGCGCCGATCGCGGGTGCCAGGATGAGCAAACTGACGACAGAACGTCTATGCACGGCGGAGCCTCTTCATCTGCCAAGAAAATAGTAGTAATAGTACGTGCCGCCGAACTTCTTCCGAATCGCGGACCGAGTCGCGGTCTTCTCCCTGCCGGCCTGCTGGAATGCCTGGAGAAACTCCTGAAGCTGCGCCTTGGCCTCCGGAGAAATCGTCTGCCCCGGCACATCGACCGGCTGCTTCTTGAGCGTTCGGGACAAAAGCAGCGCCTCTTCATAATGCCTGGGAATCCGCGAGAAACTGAGCCAGTGGCGCGCCTCGAACATCCGCACGAAAGCGTCCAGATCCCTCGACAGCAGCAACGAGGCCATGGCGTACTGATAGGCCGTGCGATTCGCAGGGTTCTCTTTCAGCAGTTGGCTCAGCACATCGGTGTCCCTCACGGAATCGGCCTTGAGCATGATGCCTCGCCACCGCCGAATCGGCTCGTCCTCGGACAAATCGGGATCGGCCTCCAGACGCGCCAAGTCCCTGCGTGCCGTGGACCGCCAGAATGGGGCCTTGGCCAATGCCCCGAGGTAGACACGGGCCGTCTCGATGTTGCCTTTGATCATGTTGACCGTCGCCAGGCGATGCAACAAGAGAGGACGCTCCCCATAGATCTCGGTGCACATGACCATCGCGTTTTCGGCCTGGTTGATCAGGCCGAGATCCATGCACGTATCGAATTTCTGCCAGATCGGCTCGGCACTGCGGTCGGTCAGCAGCAATGCCACAGGCTGCTGCGAAAAGCGGAACATCTCATCGCCCAGCCGATCGAGCCGACACAGGGCCCGGTCCACCGCATGGCACACGGTGTATTGGTACGGACTGCGACGGCCGAGTTCGAGCACCTGGGCCCACATCTCCTGGCGAGAGAAGTAGTCGGCCCGGAGAGCGTTCTTTGTTGCCGGCGCACGACAAAACAGCAGGACGAGGACAGTGACGCCGGCAAGGGCCAGCGTTGAAAGATTCCACCCGACGGCCCCCCCGCCGTCATCGTGAAAGGCCCTGGCAATGCGGGTCTTGTCCAGAGACGCCGTGAGACCATGTCGACCCTTGAAGAGCAGGCGCCAGCCCCCCACGGCAATGATCACGGAAGGCAGAAACAGATAGAGAGCCCAGACAGCCTTCAGCACGATCCGAAACGAACTGTGGCTCAGAAGTTCCCAGGACAGCGGCAGCAGCCGGCCATAGGCGTCCAGTGCACGGATTCCATACCCGAGGACCCCGAGTACGCACGGCGCCGCCGCACCGAATGCGAGTTGGGCCAAACCCAGGCGCACGCGTCGTCTCAGAAGCAGCTCGTACAATCCACACAGGATGGCAAACGCCAAGGAAGCGCCCCCCGCCGCAACGTAGAGGAACAAACAGAGGCCCGCGAACAAACCAACCGCGCGGACTTCCCTTCCCGAGCCAAGTCTCAAATAGAGACACAGGCCCAACAGGGCCGCCAGCAGAGCCATCGTGGTCAGAAAGGGAAAACCGTATTGAGAATAGATGGCCACAAGCAGAAACGGGCCGAGGAACCGCAGACCTCGCAACTGCGGAGCGCCGAAGGTCTTCACGACGCAATCGGTGCACGCATAGAACACCCACGCCTTGCCTGTCATCACCGCCGCACCAAGCCAGGGATAGTAGAACGACTGCGCCAGCAGAGCGGAGAGGTACTCGACCGGCCCGCCGGGATAGGCCGGAAAACCATGGAAGAAGCCCCACCCTCGGTAGAAGCAGGGGAAATTGTCGATCAGGCCGCAGCAGTGATAGAACAAACGAACGTCGATCCCCCAGGCAAACCACACGTAGAACAGCACGAAGAAGACGAGGCCGCGCGTCGGCCGGAATCGAGAAAAAGACGTTGCTGCCTGCGGTCTCTCGGCACGCACCTTATCCGACGACGGGTTTGGTTTCTGTTCTCGTTGCGCAAGGGCCTTGCGTCGAGCCATCGACTATTCCTACTTTGTACGGCACACACGCTTCCAAATCCCTCGCATACACCGTATCATAAATCTCTTGCCTTCTTCAAGCCCAATCCTGTTTGGTCCGGGTCGTCCCCGTCTACGCAGTCGGCATTGACCGTCGAGCTGCCGAATGCGTATAATCCGCTATGAGCCTTGCAGAATGGATTAGAGTCGGGATGCAGAAATCGGGCCATATAAAGGGCGGACTGGCGCTTCTGTGCAGTGTGGCGTCGCTGTGGAGCGCTGCATGCTCCTGGGGCCGGCCCGGCGAGCCCACGACAGAATCCGCCCAGCCGCCGTCGGTCGTTCGCTACAGCTACAAAGCAATCCAGTCCTACCCGCACGACCGCCGGGCGTTCACGCAGGGGCTCGCCTACGAGGACGGCGTCCTCTATGAGGGGACGGGCCTCTACGGCCTGTCCACCCTCATCAGGCGGGACCTCAAAACAGGCAAAGTCCTCAAGACAACTCGCCTGCCCAGGAGGCATTTCGGAGAGGGGATCACCCTCTTCGAGGACAAGATCATCCAACTGACGTGGAAGAGCAAAACCGGCTTCGTCTACAAAAAGGACACCTTCACCCTGCTGAAGGAATTCAGCTATACAACGGAAGGTTGGGGCATCACCTGCGACGGCAAGCGGCTGATCTACAGCGACGGCACCGCCATCCTCCGTTTCCTCGACCCGAACACGTTCGTCGAGACCGGCCGGATCGAAGTCCGCGACGAAGGCCGCCCCGTGCAGGGCTTGAACGAGCTGGAGTATGTGGCACCCCCGCCCTCGGGGGTGATCGATTCCCAGCCGGGGGCGGCTGGGCCACAGGTCTACGCCAACGTCTGGCCGACCGATGAGATCGTCATCATCGACCCCAAGACCGGCCGAGTCACCGGTCGGCTCGACCTCTCGGCCCTCTACCCGCGTCCCGAGGACTCCGAAGCAGTCCTCAACGGCATCGCCTGGATCCCCGAAACCAACCGCCTCCTCGTTACAGGCAAACTCTGGCCGAAGATCTATGAGATCGAGCTGACAGAGAAGACGCCGTGACAACGGCGACCGCAATGCACTCCAGACCTGTCCGCTCATGCGTTGAATGGTCACCTTCCGCTTGACTTGCTGAGTCCGAGAATGTACAATACACCCTCGGCAGGAAGGTACGTCTTTGGCTTCGTCTTCTATCCTTGGGCTGCTTTGCCGGGGCGCCGGCAGGCACAACGGGAAAGTGAGGGGCGCTATGGCTATGGACAGAAGCTTCATCCGAGTCCTGGCGGCATGGGTTGGCACCGTCGCCATCCTGATGGCCGGCCATTTCTGCGTCGTGCGAGGCCAGGCGGCTGCTGCGGACCTCGCGGCCGACCCTGCCCCGTACCCGGCAACCACGAATCCCAACGATCCGCGGACCCTTTCAGGCCAAGGGTCAATCGTCGGCTGGGGCAGCACGCGTATCGACAGCACCGCCTTCAACGCCCCGTTCATCGCCATCGCCGCAGGCGGGGAGCACAGTCTGGCCCTGAAGGCAGATGGCTCGATCGTCGGGTGGGGCTTGAACCAGTGGTATGGCCAAGCGACAGCGCCGGACGGCAACGACTTTGTCGCCATCGCCGCAGGTGGGGTGTGGGTGGAAAGTGATGGCCACAGTCTGGCCCTGAAGGCCGATGGCTCGATCGTCGGGTGGGGCTACAACACATACGGGCAAGCCACCCCCCCGGAGGGCAACGACTTCGTCGCCATCGCCGCAGGCGGGGAGCACAGTCTGGCCCTGAAGGCAGATGGCTCGATTGTCGGCTGGGGCGAAAATAGGTGGCCCCACCCGGACGGCAACGACTTTGTCGCCATCGCCGCAGGCGACTACCACAGTCTGGCCCTGAAGACTGATGGCTCGATCGTCGGTTGGGGAAGCGACTGTACCGGGGATGGGGAACACATGCTTTCCTCTTGGGTAGGGAAAGCCACGCCCCCGGACGGCAACGACTTTGTCGCCATCGCCGTAGGCGGGGACCACAGTCTGGCCCTGAAGGCCGAT
>DCUI01000194.1 GCA_002327785.1 Phycisphaerales bacterium UBA2218 | reverse complement strand
CTAATTGAGAGGAATCCGCGACAATCCAATAGTCATAACCAATTTAATAATATGAGCTTAGGATAGATCTACACTTTTTTCGACACAAAACCACACCTTGGCTCTTGATGTATTAAACATTTGTTTTAAACTGGCGCATGAAACGTGTGTTTGGGAAGTAGGCTATGACAGGACTCGATGAGTCCGCGGAGAATACTATGACTGCGAAGGTTTCGAGAACCAAAGTGGACGCAGCCGGAAGACATGGAGCCAGGCGAATCGTCGTGAAGATTGTCATCGTGGCGGTGGCAATCATTACGCTATTTGTCCTCGCTCAGATGCCCTCCCCGAAGCAGGATGTCGCGGTGACGGAAGCCCCACCGGTCAATGTGACGGTCCTGCCGGTCTCGGCGGAGCCGCAGTTCCCCGATGCCTTCGACCTTCCGGCCGTCATCGAGCCCAATCAGATCGTCACCATTGCCGCCGAGGTCGCCGGCCGAGTCGAGTGGATCGGCCCAAGGGAAGGCTCGCAGGTGAAAGCCGGCGCCCCCCTCATGCGGCTCAACACGGATCTTCTACAAGCCGAATTCGAGAGCATGCAGGCCCAGGCGAAGAATGACCAAACTGAATTCGATCGTCAGCAGGGTCTGGTCAAAGGCGGCGCGGCCCCTTCCCGAGAGCTCGATCAGGCCGGCACGCAGTTGGCCATCAGCTTGGCGAGGCTCCAGGAAGTCCAGGCTCGACTGGAGCGGACGCGGATTCCAGCCCCGGTCGCCGGGACACTCAACGACCTGCTCGTCAAGGAGGGAGAATACATGCAGGCGGGCACGCCGGTCGCCAGAATCGTCCAGACGGACGTCGTCAAGGTGGCCGTCCATGTCCCGGAGCAGGATGTCGCGTTCTTCTCCGCCGGCCACGCCGCAACAATCCTCGCAGATATCAAGGGCCGCCAGCAATCCTTCAGCGGGACCATCACGTTCATCAGCAAGATCGCCGATGAACGGACCCGGTCGACACGCATGGAGATCACGCTGGTGAACCCGGATGGCCTCCTGCACAGCGGCAAGATCGTCCGGGCTCGCCTGACGCGACAGATCCTCCAGAACGCGATCCTGATCCCGCTGCTGGCCGTCATCCCGATGGAGAATGGGTACGCCGTCTACGTGGAGGAGGCATCCAAGGCCCAACGACGCGAGGTGAAGCTCGGTATCATCAAGGGCGACCGTATCCAGGTGCTCAGCGGTTTGCAGCCCGGGGACAAGCTGATCGTCTCGGGCCATCGCTTCGTCGCTCCCGGACAGGATGTCAACGTGGTTTCCAACGTGTCTGAAGGCAAGTAAGGCTTATGTTGCTCACCGATCTTTCCGTTCGCAATCGCACGACGGTTGCCGTCCTGGGAGTGATTATCGTTCTTCTCGGCGGCTACAGCTACGTTTCCCTGCCCCGCGAGGCGTTCCCGGACATTCCGATTCCGTACATCCTGGTCACCACGATGTACGAAGGGGTGTCGCCGGAGGACGTGGAAACCGCCATCACGATGAAGATCGAGAAGGAGCTGACCGGCATCCGCGGCGTCAAAGAAGTGCTTTCCAGCAGCGCCGAGGGCATGTCGATGATCAGCGTGGAGTTCACGCCGGACGTGCCGACGGAGGTCGCTCTCCAGCGAGTGCGGGACCGCGTGGACATCGCCAGAGGCGAGTTGCCCCAGGAGGTGGAGGAGCCGCTCGTCTCCGAGATCAACATCGCGGAGTTCCCGATCATGCAGATCAGCATCTCCGGCGACGTCTCCCCCTTCCAACTCAAGGAAATCGCCGATGACATGGAGGACGCGCTGGAGACGGTCCCCGGCGTGTTGAAAGTGGACGTCGAGGGGGCCCTGGAACGCGAGATCCGTCTCGAAATGGACCCTGACCGGGTTGCCCAGTACAACCTGACGATCCCGGAGATCCTGGCCCTGATCCCGTCGGAGAACGTGAACATCTCCGCCGGCGGCATGGAGACCCCCGGGACCAAGTTCAATGTCCGCATCCCGGCGGAGTTCGTCTCCCCCGAAGAGGTGGATCATCTGCTCCTGGCCGTGCGCGATGGAAGACCCATCTACCTGGCCGACGTCGCTACCGTTCGAGACACGTTCAAGGACCGCGAGAGCTTCTCCCGCCTGAACGGAAAGGAAAACGTGACGCTGCTTGTGCGGAAGCGGATCGGCGCCAACGTTGTCCAGGTGTCCGATACGGTGAAAGCCGTCGTCGAGCAGGCCCGCAAACAAGTCCCCGGCGGCGTGAAGTTCGATGTGATCTACGACATGTCGAAGTACATCCGCAGCACGGTGTCCGACCTGGAGAACAACATCATTGCCGCACTGATCCTCGTCACGGGCGTCCTGGTGCTTTTCATGGGCTGGCGGCCGAGCACCATCGTGGCCATGGTCATCCCCCTGAGCATGCTCGTGACCTTCTTCCTGATCCAGGCGATGGGCTACACGCTGAACATGATCGTGCTGTTCAGCCTGATCCTGCTGCTGGGCATGCTGGTGGACAATGCGATCGTCGTCGTGGAGAACATCTATCGGCACATGCAGCTCGGCTACAGTCGGATCGATGCGGCCATCCTTGGAGCCCGGGAAGTAGCCTGGCCCGTGATTACCTCGACGTTCACGACCGTGTGTGCCTTCCTGCCGTTGATGTTCTGGCCGGGAATCATGGGCGATTTCATGAAGTACCTGCCCATCACGCTGACGCTCGGCCTGCTGGCGTCGCTTTTCGTGGCCCTCGTGTTCAATCCGGTTATCACCTCGATCTGGGCCGGACGCGCGGTCAAAGAGCGAAACCACCGCCACTGGTTCATGCAAGGCTACCGGCGGCTGCAACGCCTGGGTCTGGAGAATCCCGGCATGGCCCTGTTCCTGGCAATCTTCGTCCTGGCCGCCATGGTGATCCTCTACGCCAAGATCGGCAAGGGGACCGAGTTCTTCCCCGAGGGCGATCCGGAGCGGGCGTTCGTCAGCGTTCGCGCACCACAGGGCACGAACATCCACGAGACGGACCGGCTCATCCGCATCATCGAAGAGCGGATCAAGCCGTATGAACAGTGGCTCGACGATGTCATCACAAACGTCGGGTCCGCCGGCAGCGGCATGGACCTCATGGCCAGCGCCGGTGGCCCGCATCTGGCCAATGTTACCATGGTGTTCTATGATTTCGCCGTGCGGCAGCGCCCTTCGACGGAGATCATCGCCGAGATCCGCAAGGCAGTCGCGGACATCCCAGGAGCGGAGATCAAGGTCGAGCGGGAGCAGGACGGTCCCCCCACGGGGGCCCCTGTCACCGTCCGCATCGTCGGCGAGGACTTCAAGACGCTGGAGCGGCTCAGCGAACAAGCGAAGCGGATGATCGCGGACGTTCCCAATCTCGTGAACCTGCGGAGCGACCTGGAAGCCACGCGGCCGGAACTGGCCTTCACCGTGGATCGTCGCGTCGCCGCGCTTCTGGGCGTCAACACGGCCACCGTCGGCAACTTCCTGAAGATGGCTATCTTCGGGACCAAGGTGGGCACATACCGCCAGTTCAACGACGAATATGACATCACGGTCCGCCTGCCCCTGGAGAATCGCGTCAGCATGGACGACCTCTATCGGCTGCAAATCCCCAATACCACGGGCCAGTCCGTGCCGCTCAGCTCACTGGGGCGGTTCAAATACAAAGGCGGCTTCGGCACGATCAACCGCGTCGATCGCAAACGCGTCGTCACCGTGACAGCCGACACCGAGGGGCGTCTGAGTTCGGCGGTGCTGGCAGACGTTCAGCGACGATTGCGGCCCTTGGGCGATTCCCGGCTGTCCGCCAAAGACATCCTCGATCGGGATGCGCTGCGTCGTACCTTGTCGGCCGCGCGGAACCAGCCAGGGTCCGGCCTGGCCGCCCGAGTCTGGCACGTGCTGTCCAAGAAGAGCGCGGCCTCGCTGGACGCCGAATTAACCGCCGGAGCATCCAGCGAGGATCAGGACAGGCAGATGCTTCAAGCGCTCAACGAGGCGATTGCCGGCCGCGATCTTTTCAGAACCGAGGACCTCCAGATCGCTGACGCGGCCTCGCCGGTCGGGGAATTGCTCAAGCGGGACCGCCAGGACCTCAGCAACGAACAGATCGAGTTTCTCAATCGCCAGGCCCTTGTCTCGGCGTTTCCCGGCGTGATCGCTCCCAGTGTCCGGCTCGAAATGCCCGTTGGATATGAGATTCACTATGCTGGCGAGAAGGAGACGGAGGATGAATCACGGGCCTTCCTGGGCAAGGCGTTCGTGATCGCGATTTTGATGATTACCCTGGTCCTGGTCATCCAGTTCAATTCCATCCTGGTGCCATTGATCATCATGACCACGGTGATTCTCTCGCTCATCGGGGCCCTCGCCGGCCTGCTGATCGTCGGCCTGCCCTTCGGCATCATCATGACGGGCATTGGGGTCATCAGCCTCGCCGGCATCGTGGTCAACAATGCGATCGTGTTGCTCGATTACACGCGGCAATTGCAGGCCCGTGGCATGGACCTGGTCTCCGCGGCAGCGGAAGCCGGCGCCACGCGGCTTCGACCCGTGCTGCTGACCGCCGCAACCACGGTCATCGGTCTGCTCCCCATGGCGGTCGGCATCTCCTATGATTTTCACATGTTCTCCTGGGCCTTGAAAAGCGAATCGGCTCAGTGGTGGCGGAACATGGCGGTCGTTGTCATCTTCGGCCTGAGTTTCGCAACCGTCCTGACGCTGGTGGTCGTGCCGTCGTTGTACGTGATGCTCACCCATGCCTCTCTCCGGCTGCGGGTATGGCTGGGACTGCACCACGAGGAAGAAAGCAAGGTCCCGACCTCCGCCCCCAGTGCGAGTTGACGCCCTATGGAAACACTCAAGAACAAGCGAGGTTTCATCTGCGATATGGACGGCGTGATCTATCATGGCTCACGCCTTCTGGAAGGCTCGAAAGGATTTGTCGACTGGCTCAAGTCCGAGGGCAAGCAGTTCCTGTTCCTGACCAACAGCTCCGCCCGTTCGCCACGGGAGTTGCATCAGAAGCTGATGCACATGGGTATCGAGGTCGGCGAGGACCACTTCATCACCTCCGGCATGGCGACCGCCCATTTCATCGCCTCGCAATGTCCCGGCGGACGGGTGTTCGCGATAGGCGATTCCGGCCTATACCAAGCCTTGTACGAGGCGGGGCTGTCCATCGATGAGAGCCGGCCGGACTATGTGGTCGTCGGCGAAACTCGCAGCTACAGCTATGAAAAGATCGAAACGGCGATTCTGCTGGTGCTGGCCGGCGCCAAGCTGATCGGGACCAACCCGGATCTGACGGGTCCGACCGAGCGGGGTGTCGGCCCGGCGTGCCGGGCGCTGATCGCCCCGATCGAAATGGCGACCGGCCGGCAAGCCTACTTTATCGGCAAACCCAACCCGCTGATCATGCGTCACGCCAGGCAGTTGCTCGGCTGCGAGCGGAATGAAACCGTCATCATCGGCGACCGCATGGATACGGACATCGTCGCCGGAATCGAGTCCGGGATCGATACCGTGCTCGTCCTGAGCGGCATCACGAAGGAATCCGATCTCGATCGCTACCCCTACCGGCCACACTATGTTCTCAAGGACGTCAGCGAGATCGCCACGTAACAGCCGACCGATTCATGAGGCTGCCGCCCGATGGACATACACGGACGCTCACGGGCACACACGGGCCATAAGAACGCCGAGGTGCGTGCCTGTCCGTGTGCTCGTGTCTGTTCCGATTTCGTGCTTCTCTTGCGGATTTGTCCCGTGTACAATCCGACCTTATGGATTTGCACAATCTCGTCAGCTTCGCCGGCATTTTCGTCCTTGTGGGGGTGGCCTGGACTCTCTCCGCAGACCGGCGAAATCTGAACTGGCGAGTGATCGGCTGGGGGATCGGATTGCAGTTGCTCGTGGCGCTGTTCATCTTCGTGGTCCCCGCGGGCGCCCGGGTGTTTCTCGTCGTCAACGACGCCGTCGTGAAGATCCTCGAATCGGCGGGCGCCGGATCGCGATTCGTCTTCGGCCGTCTGGCGCTCGGGCCTGGACAGGTCGATGAAAACGGCGTGGAATCCCTCGGTTTCATCCTCGCCTTTCAGGCGTTCCCGACGATCATCTTCTTCTCGGCCCTGATCGCGATCCTATACTACGCCGGGATCATGCCCCGGCTGATCAAGGCGTTCGCATGGGTCTTCACCCGGCTCATGCGCGTGTCCGGGGCCGAGTCACTGGTCGTCGCAAGCAACGTCTTCGTCGGAGTGGAATCGACCCTTACGGTCAAACCTCATCTGCCTCGCATGACCGCCTCGGAATTGTGCACGGTCCTGACCGCCGGCATGGCGACCGTCGCATCGAACGTGCTGGCACTGTACGTCCTGACCCTGCAAAGGCAGTTCCCGACTATCGCGGGGCACCTGATCTCCGCGTCCCTTCTCTCGGCGCCGGCGGCGCTGGTCATGTCCAAGGTCCTCCTGCCCGAAGGGGGCAAACCCGAGACCTTGGGCTTGCGCGTGGAACCCTACTACGAACGGGATAGCAGCTTCTTCGAGGCGATCGTCAACGGCGCCAACGCGGGCGCCCGTATGATCGTAGGGATCGCCGCTCTGCTCGTCGCCGTGTTGGGCCTGGTGGCGCTGGTCGATCTGTTTTTTTCGAGCATCGGCAATCTGCTGAACCCCCTGTTCGGCCTGGAGGGCCAATGGTCGCTCGGCGGCCTCTTTGGATACCTCTTTTATCCACTGACGCTGATCCTGGGCGTGCCGCCCGGTGATGCCGGCGAGGTCTCGCGGATCATCGGCGAGCGATTGATCGTCACTGAGGTCGCAGCGTACAACGACCTGGCCGTGGCGATGGAGAAGGGCTTGCTGGAGCACCCGCGATCCGCGGTCATCGCGACCTACGCCCTGTGCGGGTTCGCCCACATCGCGTCGATGGCCATTTTCGTCGGCAGCGTGTGCGCCCTGGCGCCTCAGTGCACGAAAACCATCGGGCCCGTGGCCGTCCGGGCGCTCGTGGCCGCCACGCTGGCCTGCCTGATGACCGCGTGCGTCGCGGGCGCGTTCTTCACCGAAGGCTCCATTCTCCTCGGAGGCACGTGATGTTCATACGGCGTCTGAGCGACTGCAAGGAATTCATCGCCGGGGATCAGTCCATCCTCCGCGAGCTGCTGCACCCGGACAAGATGGACGCGGCAATCCGCTACAGTCTCGCGCACGCGAAGGTCAGACCCGGCGAAACCACCAGGCCCCATCGACTCAAAACCGCCGAAGTCTACTACATCCTCCAAGGGCACGGCCGGATGCACATCAACGCCGAGGTGTCCGACGTCGCCGCAGGCACCACGGTCTACATCCCGCCTCAGGCAATTCAGTACATTGAGAACGTCGCCCGCAAGGACCTTGTCTTTCTTTGCATCGTGGACCCCGCATGGAGAACGGCAGACGAAGAAATCCTGAGCAGCCAGTCGTATCTCAGCGAGTGACCGGGAGGGTGCCGTGACGACCGCGACCGTCGTGACTTTCGTCGCGTACTTTGTCCTGCCGCTGGGCATCGGTCTGTACTTCTGCCGCCGCAGCACCCAACATCATCACATACACGTTTCTCGGGGGGTTCCTTGCCGTCTGCTGGACCGACCTGTTCCAGGGCTCGCTCATGGTGCTGGCCCTGGTCGTCGTGCCCATGGTCGCCTATACAAAAGTCGGCGGAGTTGCCGGGATTCACGAAGCCGTGGCCGCCAAGAATATCGCCACGGGTCTGATCCCACACGGAGGCGCTGCCGCCCTGCTGGGTGTGTTCTCGGCGATGGCCTGGGGGCTGGGCTGCTTCGGCCAGCCTCACATCCTCGTGCGGTTCATGATCGCCAGGTCGCCGGCCGGGCTCTCGAGGTCTGCGGTGATCGCCATCGTCTGGGCATTCATCTCTCGCGCGGGCGCCGTGGTCATCGGACTGATCGCGATCGGCTTGTTCGAGACGCCGCCGGATGGCGATAAAGAGAGTCCGCACATCACGCTGGGATATGGCCAAGCGAAGCCGCCGTTTTCCTTTCCGGTGGCGTTCGCAGCCGCCCGACTGGCCCTGTGCCATCTCGGAAACCACTGCACGTGCCGCAAGGTCCTCGCCTCATGCAGGCTCAGTGGGCGATGACGCTGGAGACACGGAAAACCGGCAGCAGCAGTGCAATCGCGATCGTTCCGATGATGGCGCCGAGGACGGTAATCATGAGCGGCTCGATGAGCGTCATGACGTTCCGAATGGAGGTCTCCAGCTTCTTCTGGTAGAAGACTGAGACTTTGTCGCAGACCTCTCCGAGCCGGCCGCTTTTCTCGCCCGCCCGCAGCATCTGGATGATGCCCGGAGCGATCAAATCCGATCCCTCCGCAATCAGGATCGACTCGGACAACTGGTAGCCATCCTGGATCTTCGCATCCACCTGCTCCCACAGCTTCTGGAAATAGTAGTTGTCGACAACCCCCTGGATCACTCGGATGGCGTCCAACAGGCGGACGCCGGTGTTGACCATCGTCGCCATGATCCGCATGCTCCGAGTGACCACCATGTCGACAAACATGGTGCCGATGACGGGAGTGCGTATCTTGACGGCGTCGAGCACTCGACGGCCATGGGACGTGTGGGCCCAGTACCACAGGGCGCCGCCCCCGATGATGATCGTGGTCACAATGCCGGTCATGATCTCGAAGTTTCCCAGAATCCTGCTGAAGCCGACGAGAACCTGGGTAAGCTTCGGCAGCGAGGCGCCTCTCGATGCATAGATCCGCATGAATCGCGGCAGAACGAAAAACATCAGCGTGCCGGTGGCCGCGACCGCCATAAGGACCATGATAATCGGATACGTCAACGCGCTCTTGATCTGCTTGCGGGTATCCGTTTCGAAGTTGAGGTATCCCGTCAGGACGGCCAGCATCTCGACCATCTTGCCGGAGGCCTCGGAGGCCCTGACCATGCTGATGAACATGGTGCTGAACGTATTCGGATAGCAGGACAACGCCTTGGAGAACGTGTCGCCGCCCTTGACGCGTTCGGAGAGATCCAGGATCACCGCCTTGAACCGGACATCGGCGGCCTGCTCCGCAATGGCGTCCAGGGCATCGCTCAGGATCACGCCGCTGTCGAGCATGACCGCCAACTGGGTCGTGAACAGGATCAGGTCTCCGGACTTGGCGCGGACTCGGTGCAGGCGTTCCTGGGAAGGCACCGCGCGGCCGATCTGCGAATGAACGGGATCTCGCTGAATGCCGTCCTCCTGAGCCGTGGAGGAATCGGCCCGCGTCTGCTGCATTTGGGTCAACACTGTGCTCATGAGTCCTACCGCCTTGTCATCTATGTCACGTTCTATGCGAGGGGGTTGTCGATGGCCGCCGTCCGCAGGATCTCCTCGACCGAGACAATCCCCGCCTTCACTTTTTCGACGCCGTCGTGGACGAGGGGAAGCATTCCCTTTTCGAGGGCCTTGGCGCGCAGTTTCTTCGTGTTGATACGGTCGTTGATCATCTCTGAAATCTCGTCGTCCGGAACGAACAGTTCGTGAATCGCGATTCGGCCCGAGTAACCCGTGTTGCGGCACTTCTTGCACCCCACGCCGCGATAGAATTTCGGGACATCGCTGCCTTGCGCCTCCACGACCCTCCTGATACTGGCCGGAGGATCGTACTCGGCCTTGCAGCTTGAGCAGATGCGGCGAACGAGCCGCTGGGCGATCACGCCGCGCAGCGAGGCGCTGAGCAGATAAGGGGCCACGCCAAGGTCCAGAAGCCGGGTCACCGCGCCGGGGGCGTCATTCGTGTGTAAGGTGGATAGGACGAGGTGCCCGGTCAGAGCCGCCTGCACGGCGATGCTGGCCGTCGCTTCGTCGCGGATCTCGCCGACCATGACGATGTCCGGGTCCTGTCTCAGGAGGCTTCTCAGGGCCGTCGAGAAGGCGAACCCCACCGCCGTATTGACCTGGAACTGGTTGATCCCCGAGATGTTGCACTCCACCGGGTCTTCGACCGTGCAGATATTCACTTCCTCGTTGTTGAGCTCGGACAGGGCCGCATAGAGCGTCGTATTCTTGCCCGAACCCGTGGGACCGGTCACCAGAACCACGCCGTTCGGGGCCTGGATGACCTCCCGGAAATGCAGGAGATTGTCGTAGGTAAAGCCAAGCGATTCGAGATTGTAGAGTATCTTCTGGGGATCGATGACGCGAATGACGACCTTCTCCCCGAAGTTGCCCGGCATGACCGAGACGCGCAGGTCGATGGGCCGGCCCTCGACCAGAACGTGGATGCCGCCGTCCTGCGGAAGCCTGCGCTGGGCAATGTCCAGCTCGGCCATGATCTTGACTCGGGAGACAATCGCCGGGTGCATCTGATACGGAGGCCGCATCTTCTCGTAGAGCTTGCCGTCCACGCGGTAGCGGACCCGCAGTTTCTTGTCGTCGGGCTCGATATGGATATCGCTGGCGTTCTCCCGGACTGCGTTGTACAGTAGGTAGTTGACCAGCTTGACGACGGGGGACTGTCCCGCCACTTCCTCCAGGTTGCTGATGTCCTGGGTGATGTTCTCGATGAGCGAGAACTCTTCGAGCCCCTCTTCATCGATGATATCGTCAATGACGAAGACGTTCGCGGCGGGCAGATAGGTCTGCAAAGTGGCCTTGATATCCTTGCTCGTGGAGCAGACGACCTGCACCCGGCACCCGCTGATTCGCTCGATCTCATCGATCAGGAAGACGTTGGTCGGCTCACTGACGGCGACTGTGAGCACGTCATGCACCTTGAACAGGGGCAGCACGATATGGGCGTCGAGGAATTCGCGGGGCAGGATTTCGACGGCCTTGGCGTCGCAGATTTTCGGACTCACCTGGGCATATGGCACACCATAGGCCTCCGCCAGGGCCGCGGCGATCTGGTTGTCCGTGCAGTAGCCCAGCTCGACGAGCACTTCGCCGAGGAGCTTGCGATGCCCCTTCTCTCTCTGCTCGATGAGGGCTTTCTCGATCTGCTCCTGCGAGACCACGCCCCGGGCCAGCAAGAGTTGGCCGAGCTGCGTCTTGTTCTCGAGCAGAATCTGAACCATACTTACCTCAGCACGTCTGCACCACCGTCAGGCGAAGCTCTTGACGGCCTCCGCCAGTTCCGCGTGGCAATCAAATTCGTCCTGCAGCCGGGTGATCTCAAGGATCTTGCGGCAATTCTCGTCGAGACCGGCCAGCCGCAGTTGGATCTTGTTCTGACGGCAGTAATCCCGCACCCAAAGCAACAGCTCCAATCCCTGACTGTCAAAGAAACTCACATTGGTCATGTCCAGAACGATGCCCGCCCTCTGATTGCCCGCAATTTCGGTGACGGCGTTCCTCATGGGCTCGACCACCTCGCCGTCCACCTCGCCCTGCAACTCGACCACCGTCACCTCATTGTAGTCCTGCCATCGGATTCTCATCGGAGCAATGTCCCCACAGCGTCGGTCCCGTAATCCGCGAAATGGGCCGCATCGTAGCTCTCCGGCCCGCCTTCCTGAATCATATCCCACAGGCGATAGACGTCGCTCTCGAGGAACAATCGGCCGATGCTCTCATCGAATTGCGTGCCGAGTCCCTTGCGAATCTCGTCCAGGGCGCGCTCGACGCTCATGGCGTCGCGATAGGTCCGTTTCGAGGTCATCGCGTCGAAACTGTCCGCCAGTTGGACGATTTTGCCCGTCAGGGGGATCTCCTCACCCACCAGGCCGTCGGGATACCCCTGGCCGTCCACTCGCTCGTGGTGGCACAGGACCCCCGGCACAATGTCGCGCATCTGCTTGATCCCGCGAAGAATGCCCGCTCCGATGGAGGGATGCCGCTGGATGCACGCCCGCTCCTCCGGGGTGAGCTTGCCGTTCTTACGCAGGACGGCTTCGTCGATGCCGATTTTGCCGATGTCATGGAGCAAGCCCGCCAGGTAGATCTTGTGGATCTGCTCTTCCTCCAACGGCTCTCGCTCCGCCACCCGCTCGGCAATCCAACGGGAGATCAATGCAACCCGCTCCGAATGGCCGCGGGTGTATTGGTCTTTCGCGTCGATGCTGTTCGTGAGCGCCTTGAGCGAGCCGACGAAGAGCTCCTTGAGATCATTGAAGAGCCGGCCGTTCTCGATGAAGACGGCGCAGCCGCTGGCCACCGAGGTGAACAGCTTGATGTCGGTGCTGTCAAAATCGGGCTTGTCGATCCGATTGACCGCCACCATGAGTCCGATGATGGAGACGCTGCCTTTTGTCCGGCGCGTCGAGCCTGTTTCGCTCTTATCCTTGGAGCACAGCGGCACGGCGATGAGGCTCTTGACGCTCGCCGGCCAATCATATCGGAACGGCGAGTCCACCTCGCTGTCCAACAGGGCTTCGCGACCGTTGCCGATCTCGTCGGCCAGGCGGCTGTGCAATGCCATCGCCATTGCGTCATCGATGTCGATCAATCCGGAGCCTGCCGCCACGACAAACCGCCTCTCCCCCTCCACGATCTTTTCCAGGAGGACGACGATTCCTTCCACGAGGACAATATCGGTCAGACTGTCGCAGGCGAGCTGGAGGAAATTCGCATCGGACTCCGTTACTCGCATGTTCGTGCTGATCTTGTGGAGCAGGACCAATTCCTCGTATACCCGCGACAGCTCGACGCCGACGGTCTCGATCTGCTCCTCCGTCCGTATCGTGGCCTGGTGGTTCTGGGCGATGAGCCGCAGCAACTCGCTGAGGTACTCCACGTTTCGGCCCGAACCGCCTGCGAACACCTCCTCGGACGGCCCTTTCTCACTCACGTGGAATGTCGAAGGATCTCCGAGATCGATGATTGCCGCACCCACCGGATGGCGGTATCCCGCAATCACAACGGGCATCGGCAAAAACGTGGCCACGAGTACATTCCGCTCGGCGAACTGCCAGATCGGAATCTCGCCGCCTTCGTAGCGCATCTCTTCGACTCTGTCCAGGACGGACCGACCCGCTTCGATCAACTGCTCCCGATGACTCTCGAACAGACCGCCGCTCACCAGGACGGGGATCCGGCCATCCGCGGTCACCACGGCGAAATTGACGCCGAAGCGCGCGATTCGTTCTCCGGATTTTTCCAGTTCCCGGCGGCGTGCTGGTGCCAGGGTCGGAGTCGTTGTGTTCGATGTGACCGTTTCCACAAGCTTACCTATCGCTATGTGCAGACCGTTGACGCCGCGTGAAGGGCACTAACACTTGTTGAGCACAAGCTCTTTCTGGTACAGGATGTCCTGGATGGTCTTGAGCAGCTCTTTCGGACTGAACGGCTTGCTCAGACAGTTCGAGACACCAAGGCTTTCCTGCATCTCCTGCGATATGGCGAAACTGCGGGCAGTCAGCAGAATGATGGGGATCTCCCGCGTGCGCTCGTCCTCGCGCATCTTCTCGATCAGCTCGATGCCGGTCAACAACGGCATCTGATAGTCCGTGACCACGATATCCGGCTTCTCCCGGCACGCGAGTTCGTACGCCTCCGCGCCGTTATTGGCGGCAATCACCTCATATCCGTTGTTCCGAAGCTTTATCGCGACCACGTGGATGATATGGATTTCGTCATCTGCAACGAGCACCTTGTTGGCCATTGTTCTCGTCCTTTTGAATGATAATCTGTCGGTATTCACTCGTCCGTGATGCCGTACGAACGGATCCCTCATACGAGAGCGGCCTGACGGGCCGTCGTCAACGGCAGCTCAAAACCGAAGGTGCTGCCGACGCCGACCTTGCTGGTGACGAACACCCGGCCGCTATGTACTTTTTCGACTATTTGCTTGACCAGGTTTAGCCCCAGACCGGTCCCCTTTGCCTGTTTGTTGTTCGCGGCGACGCGGTAGAACTTGTCAAAGACGCGGTCCACCTCCTCCTCGGGAATGCCGACGCCCGTATCGGTCACGGTGACGCGGACGAACCCGCCGGCCTCGTTCACCTCCGTGCCGATCGTGACGCGCCCTCCGGCCGGCGTATACTTGACCGCATTGCTCAACAGATTGATGATGACCTGGCAGATCATGTCTTTATCGATGTAGACCTGGTCGTATACGATCGGCTTGCCGCCGGTCACCGTGATGTTCTTTTCGTCCGCGTAATTGCGGATCATCTGCATCTGTTCTTCGATCAGGATCGTCAGGCTCGCTTGCTCCTTGTTCACCTTGATCAGGCCGGATTCGATCCGCGAGACGTTCAGGATATCCTCGATCAGCCGGTTCAGGCGTTGGGCCTGGCTTTGTATGACCGAGTAGAACTCCCTGCGGGTCTCCTCGTCGTCCGCCTCCCCGTCCGCGAGCATCTCCGAGTAGGCCATGATCGAGGCCAACGGCGTCTTGAGCTCGTGCGAAACGTGGCTGACGAAGTCGTTCTTCATCTGGGAGACTTCCTTCTCCCGCGTGATATCGTGCAGCACGGCCACGACGCCGGAGACCTTCCCGTCGGTCTGGACACACGAGACGATCGTATCGAACGTATGGGGCTGATCCCCCTGCAGGAACTGTAATTCCCGCTTCGTCGCCTCCGTGCGGCTGCGACGGTTCTGTCGCAACAGATCGACGAATTCCGCTTGTGCGGATCCCATCGTCTCCGCAAGCGGCTTGTGCCGGGCAGTCTCGGGATCGAATCCGAAAAGCCGCCCTGCCGGGCCGTTGGCCATCAGGAGTCGATCCGAACCATCCACGACGAGCACGGCATCACGCAGGCTGTAGAGAATCGCCTCTGTATGCTGCCGCTCCCGCTCGGAGAGTTGGGACCGGATTTTGATGTCCTTCAATTCATTCTGAAGCTGTTGAACCACCCGGTCGCGATCCGCAAGACGATCCTCGATGCCCTGGACCGTCGTACGAAATGGCGACGGCAATCCACCGTCGGGTGCAAGGGATTGATTCGATCTCAGTCGTGCAGCCATGGACGTGACCGACCTGGTCAGTCGGCCGTAGCCGATGCCGAGGTAGATCACGCCCACAGCTCCTGCACAGTAGATGGCGAGGCGCAACGCGGCCGGCCAGCCGCCCATGGGGGCGACGGCACCCTGCAACTGGGTCACAGCCGCAGTCGTCAGCGAAGCGAACGCCACAGCCGTGGCGATCCAGACGATGCCTCGTTGCTCTCTCACCCAAACTCCTCCGAAACCATCGACGGGGAAAAATCCCCGTTCTTGCCGTCATGGCGTCACTCAACGCCGGGTCCAGTCCTGCGTCTGCTGTTTCTCGACCTCTTCCGTGGCGATGCTGTCGAGCCGGCGGAACTGCTCCGGATCGGTCTCGGCAATCATCCGTTCCCGCAGACGAAGCGCCTCCAGATAGGTCGGCCGCATCATGAGCGCCAGCTTGACGTTGAAGATCGCCTTCTCGATGTCGCCTTCGAGATAGTTCTTCGCGGCCCTCGCATAGGCGTCCTCCGCCAGCTTGGCGCGATCGAGCCCCTGCAGGCTGTCCGTGGCGGCTTCCCGCTTGCGGCGGATGTCGTCCATACGCTCATCCGGGTGTGTTTCTCCGGGCTCATCGATGATGCGAGGCGTCAGAATGATGATCACCTCTTCCCGACTCACTTTGTCTGTCGTTCCTCGGAACAGGGCCCCCACAACCGGGATATTGCCCAGCACGGGCACCTGCGACTTGGTGGTAGTCACGCTGTCACGGAACAGGCCGCCAATGACGACCGTCGCACCATCTTTAACGACGACATTCGTCCGTAACTCGGTCGATGTCTCATCAGGGATGTTGTTCTGTTTGAGCGTGCCGTCACTATCCTTCGGATAAATGCTCATCCGGATATAGCCATCGTTGCCGATGTACGGGCGGAAAGCGAGACGCGTACCGGTCTCAAGGAACTTCACAGACTGCGTGGTCGAGGTCTGCGTCTGTGTCGTTTGGTCGAGATAACCGATCTTGCGGCCGATGTACACCACGCCTTCCTGCTTGTTGACGGCCAGAATCTTGGGATTGGCCAGCAGCGTGGTATCCGTGATGGTCTCCAGGGCCGTGATCACCGCGCGGACGTTGCCCGCAGAGAAACCCACGGTCAACCCGGTGCCGCCCCCATCCTCTGAAAAACCGACCGTCTGCATCGGCGTTCCATAGCCGGCGCCGCTCACGATGATCGATCTGTCGACCTGCAGACCACTCAGCAGGTTCCAGTCGATCCCGAATTGCATGTCCTCAGTCAATCGTGCCGCCATGATGGTGGCCTCGATCAAGACCTGCTTGGGTCGGATATCAACATCCCGGATGACCGCTTCAGCCCGCTCGACGTTCTCGGGGTAGTCGTAGATGATGATCATGTCGTGGTTGGCGGGGTCGTTGCCGCCGCCGGAGCCGCCGCCGATACTGCCCTCACCGGCAGACAGGCTCGTCTCGGCGGGACTGCTTGTCTGCACCTTGGCGGACGCCGCACCGCTCAGAACCGGTTCAGCGAGCTTCTTCGCCTCTTCCGCCGTCAGGTAATACAGCGTGATGACCTTGTGGACCATTCGATCCGGGTTCTCCTTGATCTTCTTGAACTGCTCGGCGGTATATACGCGCACGAAGTTCCCATCCTGCTCGTACTTGAAGCCGTATCCCAGAACAGCATCCAGTGCTTCCTCGAACGTCACATCGTACAGTCGGCTGACCGTCAATGGACCATCGACCCCGGAGGCCGGCACAATGTTCTTCTTGCACAAGGCGGCAAGCAAACGCAATCCGTCTTTGATGTTGCTGTCCTTCTGAAACGCGATGAACGTGATTTTGGTGCCGGTGGGATCCACCTGGCCCATGTTCGGATCAACAACCAGGCTGTTCGGCACGGCAACGCCCACCACATTGGGTTCGCCCGCGACGATCGGACTCGCGACACACGCGACGAGCATAACGGCACAGAGCCATCTTGCCCTCAACAGAGTACTTGTTCGCTTCATATTCGTTTCCTGTTTCATAATCTGACTCCTGTTCTATTCGCCAATTCCCAAAGGCATTGGCACCCGCATCTTTGTTGGAATCACTCGATCACTTGCGTACACCCACATACTGTGTCAACTGGAGCGTCAGTTGTATGTCGTTGCATTCGACAAGCACTGCATCTTCATAGATCTGCAACACTTCGAATTCGAGAACACCGGCGCCGCGTTCAACGGTGAATCTGTCCCCGACTCCCAGTAATCGATCGTTCAGGAAAGCAAGGGGAGTGTTGTTGCGAAGCACCGCTTCGAGCTTCAACGTCTGTACGACCTGTTGAATCACTTCTTGGTCATGATTGGGAGAAACAACCGGTACTTCTGTGTCAGTGCCTGTGTTTTGAACTGCCACGGACCGCCGAAATGGCGTCCGATCCTCCATCTTGAAACAATCTCTGTCGATGGAATCATTGCGTCCCGGAATCCTGGGCACATCGAGCATCTTGACCTTTGCAGCGGGCTCGCCCTGCCCGGGCGCCGCCGTCTGCTTCTGCTGCGCTGGCGCCGCAGAAGCCGAACCCGGCTTGTGGCCGATCAAGACCCGGATCCACATGACGGCCATAACCACAACCAGGGAAATTGCCAGGACGGTTCTTTTCCCATCGACAACCAAATCCACGATCCGGCCGGACGGTCGGATGCCGGCCTTTCGATCATGCGCCATGATTCGCCTCCCCTGCCCATTTGGCCCCGGTGGCGTCATCTGTCCCGAGACGCATGGACTGGTAGAAAATCGCCATTTCCACCTGCAGCCTGAGCCGTCCGGTGAAGCCTGCGTCATTTTCGATCGTCACATTTTCGATCCGTGCCAGCCGATCCAACGTCTGGAGCCGACTGAAAAAACCGAACAACTGCGCCAGGGTGCCCTTGCACGTCACATGAATGGGAATGCAGCCCAGATCGCCGGTCTGCACCTCTTTGCCCGGAAGCACCACCTGATCGGTCAGACCGCGTTCCGCCATGATGTCTGCGACTTGTTTGAGATACCCGCCCAGCGCCCTTTCCGGAGGGATACAGGCATCGAACCGTTCCACGACTCTTTCCGTGTCGCGCAGCCTGGTCTTGAGGTGCGCGAGTTCCAAGCCCTGGGCCGCGGCCAGATCGATCGTGCGCCGCTGCTGAGCCCTCGCCTGTTGCAGCGACGTGAAGCGTTGCTGCAACGGCAAGTAACCACACAGAACGAAATCGCAAAGGAACAACCCCGCGATCACGCACACCCAGATCTGTTGTCTGCGGTGTGACGGCTTGGAACCGGTTATGCTCATTGTGTCACTGTTTCCGTATAGTTTGCCAGGTAACACGTGATCTCAAACGTCGTAACATCAGGTATTTCGGAAGCGCTCGCACCTGCCGCCGCGGCATGAGCTTGCGCGGGCTTTGCCGGATCAGCCGGTATCGTGGTCTTGCCATACGATGACGGGCGGACCTGTTGAAAATAGGACGATTCGTCCAGTCTGCAAACCAGATCGGTCACATGACCCGGCTCGACCGCCACTCCGGCGAGAGCGATCCGGAGTTTCGCATCGCCCAGCGGCATGTCTTGTTGTACACCCGTGCCCTTGCCGGTCGTTCGCACGACGCCGCCTTTCGGCTGAGCATTGCTGTCCGGCTTGGAGAAAGGCTCGGCGATCAGAGCGATCCTGCTGAGCGCCACCGATTCATCCACAATATGGCTGATTTCCGCCAGGATCGCCGCAACGTCGAACCGCGTATCGATCCGGCGCACGAGGCTTGCCCTCGTCTTCAACCGATTCAGCTCCTTCGTGACTCGGTCGAACTCATGCACAACCGCCTCGGCATCCTTCTGCCGTCCCTCATGGCGCGTCAGGTCCGCCGCCACCCTGGCGGCCCGGTGCGTGGCGGTGAGATTGAAAGCCATCATCATCAGGAAGATGGCCACCAGAGCGATGTATTGCTTCCGCATCCGGCAATGGCATCTTCGACGGTCCTTGTACCACTCGGGAAGAAAATCGAGTTCCTTCACAGTGGCTCTCCTTCCAACACCGATTCCAGCGGGTCGTCATGCATTGGCGTCGAAACAGAGACTCCCCAGCCCTTCAAGCTCAACCCGACCGCCAGGGCCAGGTCCGCGGACCCATTCCCGCAGTGGTCGTCGATTGCGCCGGGGCTGTATTCGAAGCCGCGTAGAGGATCCGCAATCTCGACATCCACGGAAAGATGACGTCTCAAGGCATCCCGCAGAATCTGCTCGTAGGCCCCCCCGCCGGCGACAACCGCGCGTTCCACTCGTTTGCCGCGGAATGTGACCGTGTAGTACCGCAGACAGAGGGAAATCTCGCCTGCGAGCTGCTCGGCCATCACGTTCAGCGCATCGACCACGGGACGGCGGGTGGACGCCTCGACCGGCTCATCACGCAGCAGCTTCAGACGAAGCGATTCCGCGTCCGCAAGGGAAATCCCCAGCGACGAGGCGATCTCTCCCGTGAACTGACCGATGCCGACCGGGATCTGCTTGACAAAGCAGATATCACTGTTGCGACCGAAGACCACCGTCGTAAACCGGTGTCCCACGTCGATGAAAATAATCGTTCGTTCCCGGTCCTCCTGGCGCCGCATCGTCCGCTCAAAGGTGCGGAACAGCGCACAAGGCGGCGCATCGATGCCAACCGGGGTAAGACCCGATTCCTCAAGGATCCGGATGTGCTTGCCGATCGTCTCGCTGTCGGCGGCAAAGAGAATGTGCTCGTCCTTCACCACGTCTCCCTGGCGAACGCTGCCGGCGTGGATGTAGTTGATCGTGTCGCGGTGAGGGTCCAGGCCGAACCGCTCCGCCGCCTCTTTCCTGAGAATCTTATCCGCCTGGGGCGTCTCCGTCTCCGACAGACGAAGCGACGTGATCCGGAGCGTGTCGATCGGCAGCGCGGAGATGACGTTGCGGCCCCGAAACGGGCTGTCGGCCAGCAGGCGACGCACGGCCAGGATCACCGTTCGCTCACGTTCCTGGCCGTCGAGAGCCGGATCGACATCCAGAGGCGCTCTGCGGGCCGCCAGCACCTTGATGCGGTCTTCGCTGATGGCCAACTGGACCATCTTCAGGTTGCTGTGCCCGATGTCCAGGCCGATCGGCTGGTTTTTCTGATTGCCGTTCATAGCATTCCACGCCCGTATATCAAGTCACTCAGTCCGAAATAGAAATAAAACCCGTGACGGGCTCCACCCGCACTTCCTTCTGTACGCCGCCTGCCTGCAGGGTGACGACGCCCTGGCTGTTCAGCGCAAGCGGACTGCCCAGGTAGTCAAATTTCACCGTGCCGGCCCCATCAAAATCGGCGCTGACAATACCCACCCGATCCAATCTGCCGTCATTGGAAAAATTGACGATGTAGTCAAAGCCCTTCTTGACAGGGTGCGGGATCACAGTGGTCGTTCCGTCATCCAAGGTCCGCACGATCTGATAGGTCTCGTTGGTCGCGTCGAACACCACGGAGTGCGGCCGGCCCGTGCCAATCGCCATGCTCTTGGCGTACTCCAGGTCGGCCGCCACCATGTTGACGGCGGAACGCAATTGCATGCTTGTGGCCGACGACGCCATGGGCACCACGATCGCCGCCGAAATCGCCAGAATTACAATGACGATCAACAGCTCGATGAGCGTGAATCCGGCGGCGCTCGCACGTCGTTGCCGTATAGATCGAACGAAGTTCGGTTTCTTGTTCCAGCGCATTGTGATCCTGCCTTGTACTGTTATTGCCTATTCGGCCTATTCGTGATGTGTCTTAATACAATCATACGAATTCATTCATCGGACAGCCAACGTCCGGAAAGCAGATATCGACCACATGGCCCCCGCCCGCTGGCCGCGGCCCGATAAGAACATTCCGCAAGCCTCTGCTGCGGGGTGGACGCCGGGACGCTGCAACTGTCTGTTTGTGGTTTTTTGAGCCCGATAAACAAATAGGGCGTGCGGGCCTGCGCGGCGAGGAATCGGCTCACTGCCGTTCGATGGTGCGGAAGAACGCGCCGGCCGCCGGGCTCCAGTACTCCAGCGACGTGAAGCTGATCCCCTTGATGATCGCGGCCTTGATCGGATCGGCCTGGATAATCACACTCGAACCGGGACCATCCAGTTTCCAGTGTCCCACCAGACCGTCTGACACATGGACGTGATTCGCGACGTCGGCGACCTCCGCGTCGCCAAGGGCCCGATTGTAGATGCGTATGTCATCCATCAAGCCGCCGAATTCCCGAGAGTTTTCCGACGTTCTGCCGATGAGGACGGGCGCCGTATCGGACGCCCCCGGCAATGTGACGCCGCTGCCTTCGCTCCCTGCGGGCGCCCCGTTGATGAAGAACAGGTGGGCGCCACCGCGAACCATGGCACAGACGTGAACCCATTCATTGAGCGGTATTACTCCGCTGCTGACGGAGGCGACGTAGGGAAGGGAGCCGGTGCTGAAATGCAGATTCCCCGAAGACGTGGTGTAGAGGCTATAGGACCGCGGGTTGTCGGACTTTGCAAGAATCCCCTGGAAGCTGTGGCCGGGGAACGCGTATCGGGGCGTTTTGATCCACGCCATGACGGTAACCTCCGTGTCCACGCACAGAGAGGGGTCATGTGGAACCCGGACGTAGTCATCCGTGCCGTCAAACTGCAGGACGTTTCTGGAATCGTCGGTCGCCCACTGCGGGTCATTCATCAGGGTGCCCCGATTCCCGTTGCCCGAGGCATCGGGCGTGGTCTCCCGGATCGCGCCGGCCACGCACAAGCCACCGACGAACGCGATGTCGTGCGCCCCTGCATGGATCAGCAAATTGCCGTCCACCACGGCCAGGCCCGTCACCGTCAGGTCGTTGGCGTCGTTGAGCAGCAGATCGCCGCCCACGTACAGGGCCGGAAGGTTCCTGGCGCCGTTGATCTTACATCCGCCGCCCGCTACGGTCAGGTTGCCCGTCACGCGCAGCATGCCCTCGATTGTGGTGCCCTCCGCAAGGATCAGATTACCGCTGCAGCTTCGCACACGCGCGGGAGTGTAACTGCCGCTCAGGGTGCCGAAGACCGTTATGGCCGGGTAGTAGTTTGGATTCGCATAGCTGGACGTCACCGGAGGCCAGGTCCACGTCGACGGCAAATCAGCCACTCCATATACCTGGCCAACGCTTGCGCCGGCCGGCGTCAATTGCGTCGTGAACACGTCGCCGTCGAGCGACGTCGCCGGAGCCTGGTTCGTGATGGAACCATCGGTGCGCATGTCCCCGTGCAGAACCCAGTTCTTACGGAACGTAGTATCGACCTTGGTCCACAGTGCGATACAGGGGTCCAGCCGCAGTCCGGCCCTGAGGGCGGTCCGGCCGATTGGTTCGCCGCCTCGTTCTCTGTACGCCTCACAGGCGACGTTGTAGGTGCAATAGTCCGTCGCATCCCGCTCAACGGTCACATCGTAATAGTCGGGATCTTCCCCAAACGGGGGCATCCGCTCGCAGCCCCGCCAGTACCAGTCGGTCGGGTGCGTCTGGGCCGCAGGAACGCCCTGGGGTCGCAGCAGGAGGCCCTTCGTATACTCCAGGCTCGAGTACGCCAACTGGTCCAGTTGCACGCGCATCAGCATGTTCTCGCCGCAGGCCAGTTCCACATCGGTTCGGGCGATGAATCCCGCGGAGATGATCGTCACGGCCAGGACGATCAGCAGGACCATCAGCAGCGCAACCCCGCTGTTGTGATTGATGATTGATGATCGACAATGGATGATTTCGGACATTCTGCGTCTGTCACCTTTGCCTGTCCCCTGGAGACTGTCCCAAAGCCGCCATGTCATTCTGAGCGAAGCGAAGAATCTGGGCCGCGGACTTGAGAGATCTTTCATCCGATGGCCAGATGGTTCGCTGCGCTCACCATGACAAGTCAGAGTGTCGTGTTGTGGTAGTCTGCTAATCATCATCGGTTGTCACGAGCGCATCGCCGGCGGCATTGAGCAGGTGGGCGGCCCGACAACGGGCCGCCGCCACAATCTCATACGGATGATTCACATGGTTCTCCTCGAACCCGAACGTAATCGCGAGCAATCCGGTCGCCGGCGGCGCTGCATCCAGGAACGTGAATTGCGCATCATTACAATCGGGAACCAGGAGTATGTATTTTTCGGCATAGCTCGATATGAATCCATCTTTGGTGGTCTCGGATTTCAGGTCGGCAAGAAGAACCTCGGGATCGTCCGTGGACGTGAACGTACAGAGGTGCAAGTATCGGCAATCTGCGCCCCGTTCGATGTAGACCAGCTCGCTGAGGTTGATCCGACCATCGCCGTTGTTGTCGGCTTTCCAGATGACCAGATCATTGCCCGGTGCGGCGCAGATCAGGCTGCACCTGCCGATCAGGTCCGACAAGTACACGGTGGCCTGGCGAATCCGGGCCTGCGTGAAGGCGGAGTCTTCACCGGCCGTGCTGGCGCTGCTGAGGGCGAACGCCAGTGTCGCCACGGCAGACAGGATGATGCTGGTCACCACCAACCCGACCAGCAACTCGACGAGAGTGAATGCCCTCGCGCTGCGGCTCATCTGCATCTGCGCCCCACAATACGTCCCGAGTTCCGCTCGCTGCTCATTACCCACGTGGCCCATGGCGGGGCGGCCCGAAGATCATTTGTTGATTAGACCGGTGAGGGCCACGATCTGCCTGCCCTGCCAGGATACACGCACCGTGATGAGGAAGAACTTGACGGTCTGGTTCAGGACCTCAACCGTCTCACAGGATGCTTCCCGACGGAATCCCGCGTACATGGGGTCCGCAAAGACCACGCCGTTCACATCCTCCACCTGCCCTTCGGCTTCGGCATAGCCATCCCAGGATGCGATGGCATCCCTGGGATGCGTCGCAACGATCCGCTCCATCAGATCGTTGGCAAGCTTGGCCGCCAGGGTTCTGTGCATGCCTTCCGCCTGGACCGCGGCCCCGCCGGCAAAAGGCAGCAACACACCGGCGGCCGCCATGCCCAGGATCACCAGGGCAAGCGTGGCCTCCGGCAGCGTGAATCCTCGCCGCAGCCCGGCGCGATCAGTAGTCATAATACGGTTTCCCAAAGCCATCGATACCAGAATTGCCCGGCCGGATTTCGCCCGTTTCAGGCTTGAAGATCCAGCCGTCAGTACCATCCACTTCGGCGGGAAAAGCCTCGCCGTCCGCGAGGACCTGGATGCCATCTTGCTTGTTGAGCGGATTCACAGGTATCCTGGACAAGTACGGCCCAAAGGGAAAACCAGGTGTCCCCCGCGGCGCGGTCCGACCGTCGACGGTGCTGGACAATGTCGCCTGTGCGACAAACGCCTCCGACGTCGGGGCTGCGGATTGGTCTCCGTCCGGATATCCCGGCGGAACCTCCAGATGCTGGCTTGCATAGATTGGAATGAACCTGCGGAGCAGATTCAGATCCATGACTAACGTCGTTTCCCTTGCCGTGGTCGTGCTCCTACCTATGGTCGGAACGACGATTGCGGCCAGGACGCCAAGCAAGACCACCACGATCAGGATCTCCACCAGGGTGAAGCCCCTTACGCCTCTCATCTCTGACCCTTTCATTTGTCGATCGATGTTGGCTCCTCGCTATATCAAGAAGGCTGACCGGCTCTGAGCATAGCTCTCGCCCGGTCAGCCTGGCTTGTTCACGTCTTATGCCTCGCCGGATGCCTGTACTGCCATCCCGCCGGCATACCACCGACCCTTATCTTAGAGATCCGAGAAAGCCGTTCCGGTTGCAGTTGTCCCCGAGTTATTCGCGTAGATCTCGCCGGTCCCCGAAATATAGGCCCAGCCAGCCGAGTCGTCTGCCGAAATGGAAGCCTTGTCCGTAACGACCTCTATGGTGTTCAGACCGTTGAACGGGTTCTCAGGAACTCTCTCCAAATACGGGCCGTAGATGTACACGGCGCCAGCGCCCGTGTCTCGCACCTTCGTTCCGCTCGCGACTCCAACGATGGAGGTTGTCTCGGTCATCTGTACCCACGTTTCGGGATCGGTCCCGTCTGGAGCTGGCGAAATATCATTGTGCTGGCACTTGTACAGCTCGATCTGCGACCGCAGGCTCTGCAGGTTGCTGCAGAGGCTGTTCAGCTTGGCCTCGGTGCTGGCCTGGGTGAACTGCGGGATGACGATCGCGGCCAGGATGCCCAGGATGACCACGACGATCAGAATTTCGACCAGTGTAAATCCACGTTTCGCTTGCATGTTTCGTTCCTCCTCAGTGTAGTAGATAAGTAATTGTTGCCACTCGGTAAAAAGGTACTGCCGTTTACCACTGTTGATCCTATCGACCGAATCGACAGGTCACTTGACTAACTTGATTCGTTTGTGCCGCGAAACCTCCCGAAATGAAACGAAAAATAGCCCACACGCACCTTCCGCATACTTCCATGATTACAGTTTCTCTGACGCATTCGGGGGCCTTAAGGGTGCGGGTCCAAACAGGCCAAGCCGCGTTATCTGCGGCCCCCACTCAGTCCAAGCAAAAGATAAGAAACACAAGGGAAGGTGCAAAACGGGACGAGGAAAAAATCCGAAATTCAACGTGGCGAAGGTGGGACGCTCTCGACACGAAGGAGCAAGGGCAAGATATCCTCGCCACTTCGGATTTCTCTCATGCGGTATTAGAGGACTTTCAGGTACTCAGGCACATTTCGGAAGCGTACCATCCTCGTCCGTTCGGAAATGTGGGCCAGGTCGATGCGGATGTAGTCGATCCCGCGAATCGCCGGCTCGATCTTATCCGCCCATTCGATCAGGACCACGGATTGCGGATAGCAGAAATCATCGAAACCCAGCATCTCGAACTCGGCAAGGGATTCGATCCGATACGCGTCGATATGATAGATGTCGAATCGGCCGCGGTACTGGTTGATAATGACGAATGTAGGGCTTGTGACGTTTTCACGGTCTTGGGCCCCCGCCCCGGTCGCGATTCCCTTGATCAGGTGCGTTTTACCGCTGCCGAGAGGCCCGCAAATCGCGAAGACCTCCCCACCCTTGAGTTGACCGCCAATCCGCCGGCCCAACTCCATCGTCTCTTCGGACGACCTGGATGTAATGGTGATTTCACGCATGTCCATGGGGTCCGTCGGCAAAACGTAGGGGGTGCTGTGCACACCGAAACCAGTCCGATGCAACGGTGATGGTGTGCACAGCACACCCTACATGGTCCCGCAACGAGATGGCTGTGGCTCCCTGTACCGCCGTCATCTTGGCCTCCTGAATGGATCATCGCCTCTCAACTCATCAAGTGTTCGTAGCCGCCCGGCTCGAGAGGGGCGACCGTTCCATCGGGCAGCCGGATCTCCATGTGCCCGATCTCCGTAATGCGACCGATTTCCGTGATCGGCGTCGGATCACTCCAAAGCCTGCGAAGCTTGCCCCACTGATCGGGCGACAGCGTGAACAGCAGCTCGAAATCCTCGCCCTCGTTCAACGCCGCATCCAACGGGTCCGCCCGCCCCTTCGCATCCTCCGAGATCGGCAGGGCCGAAGCCTCCACCCACGCCCCGACGCCGCTCTGGGTACAGATGCGGTTCAGGTCGGTGCTCAATCCGTCGCTGATATCCATCATCGCGTGCAGATCGGCGATCCGGACCATTTTCAGGGCCTCTTTCACTCGCGGCTCGAAATCCAGGTGCTTCCGCAGACCGGAGCCTCCGAGCGAGCCCGTGACGCAGATCACGTCGCCGACCCTGGCGCCGTTGCGGCGAACGGGCGGCTTGCCGCCGGGTTTGCTCAACATCGACACGCACACGGCCAGACGTCCCGCGCCCTTCCACGACGTGATGTCTCCTCCCACCAACGGACAATCATACCTGTCGGCCGCCGTGATAACACCCGAGTGCAATTCCTTCAATTCCCCCTCGCTGAATCCACGCGGCAAACCAACGGCCACGACCGCGGCCAGCGGGATGGTCGCCATCGCGGCACAATCGCTCAGGCTGGCCGCCATGGACTTGTAGCCGACCCGCTTGAGGCCGGCGGTCTTTACGTCAAAGTGCGCGCCGTCGAGCAGCATGTCCGTCGTGATAAGCACGGAACTGCCTTGGGCCAGGGCGATCTGCGCCATGTCGTCCCCGATCCCGATAGGGATCTCCGCAGGCGAAAGCTGACGCTGCTGCCCGAGCCAACCGGTGATGTCATCTTCTCTCGGACTCATCTGCCAACCAGATGCTTCTCCCAGAACGCCAGTTGTTGCCGCACCTGCTCTGGCCCTGCGGCGCCCGCCGAGACATATCGCTTCACCACATTCCCGGCGCCGAGGTATTCATACACGTCCTCGCCGATGGCCGGGGATCGCTCCTTGAATTCCTGTACCGACAATTCCTTCAGAGACTTGCCCTCCTTCTCACAACGAGCCACAAGGGCGCCGACGATGCCATGGGCCTTGCGGAAGGGGACGCCCTTTCGCACAAGGTACTCGGCCAGGGCAGTGGCATCAAGGAACCCTACGTCAAGTCCGGCGGTGATTTCCTTCGTCCGGAAGGTGGTGTGAGCGACTACGGCCGCCGCGATCTCGAGCGACTTGGCGATCGAATCGGCCGCCGAGAACACATGGATCTTGTCCTCCTGCAGGTCGCGATTGTAACCTGAAGGCTGGGCCTTGAGGATCGTCAGCATGGCCATCAGAGCGCCGTATACGGTCCCGGTTTTGCCCCGCATGAGCTCCAGGACATCCGGGTTCCGCTTCTGCGGCATCATGCTCGACGACGTGCAGAACGCGTCGTCGATGCGAATGAAACCGAACTCACTCGACGAGAAGATGATCCAGTCCTCGGCCATGCGGGACAGATGCGCCGCGATCAACGCACAGTCGAAGATGAACTCGGCACAGAAATCGCGGTCGCTTACCGCGTCGATGCTGTTGCAGACGATATCCTTGAAGCCAAGCTTCCTGGCGGTAGCCTTCCTGTCGATACCCAGCGTCGAGCCTGCAATGGCCCCGGCCCCGAGCGGCGAGACGTTCAGGAGGTCCCGGCAATTGCCCAGCCGGATCGCGTCGCGTTCGAACTGCTGGACGAAGCTCAGCAGATAGGCCCCGACGACGATGGGCTGGGCCCGCTGCATGTGCGTGTACGCCGGCATCAGGTCGTTCACGTGCCCGGCCGCCAGAGAAGTGAGACTCTTCTGCAAATGCGCGATTGCAGCGTGCAAGATCCCAATCTCATCGCGCATCCAGAGGCGAACGTCGGTCGCCACCTGGTCATTGCGGCTGCGCGCGGTATGGAGCTTCTCGCCGGGCTCGCCGATCCGCTTGATCAACGCGGCTTCGACGGCCATGTGGATGTCTTCCGCCGCCTTGTCGAACTCGAGTCGCCCCGTCTCGATATCGTCGCGAATCGAGGCCAGCCCTTCCTCGATGGCCGTGAACTCCGCCTGCGTGATGAATCCCTGTGCCGCGAGCATGGCCGCGTGGGCAATCGAGCCGATGATGTCATACTTGTACAGGCGATTGTCATAAGACAAGGACTCCACGTAGTCCACCGTCAGCTCATCGGGCTTGGAGCTAAGACGCTTTTCCCAACTCCTCTGTGTATCCGTCATAAACCGTGTTCCTTCGATTTGATGTCCTACCGTTCGTCCCGCCGAACCCGCTCGGCCATAGCCCGGCCCAGGGCTCGGCATCGTTCAAGCTGTTCGGACGTCGCCGCGAATCTGGCCTCCACGACGGGCTCGACCAGCCCCAGCTTGCCGTCCTCGACAAACTGCTTCAACGCCTTGACGGCGCCGCCGCTCCAGCCATAGCTGCCGAACACGCCGGCGGAACGGTTGCTGAGCTTCTTGGAACAGAGCAGCCGCAGCAGCGATTCCATCGGGGGGAACAGACCCGTGTCGTAGGTCGGGCTGCCCAGAATCAGGCCCTGATAGCGCCAGGCGTCTCGAATCACGTAGGAGACGTGGCTCGTCGAGATGTTGTGGGCTCGGATGGTTTTGACGCCGCCGTCGGCGACGCCCCGTTCGACCGCCTCGGCCATCTTCTCCGTCGCGCCGTACATCGAGCCGAACACCACGACCACGCCGGGCTCCGCCTCGTGCCGGCTCCAGCGGTCGTACAGGCGGATGATGTGACCCGGGTCCGTCCGCCAGATCGGGCCGTGCGTCGAGGCCACGATTTTGACGTCCACGTCCGAGAGCTTCTGAATCGCTTTCTGAACCATGGGCGAATACTTGCCGACGATGTTCGAGAAATATCGCAGGATCTCGTTCTCGTAGTAATCGAGATCCACCTCATCATCGAAGATGCCGCCCTCGAGCGCCCCGAACCCGCCGAAAGCATCGCCCGCGAAGAGAATGCCGTCCGTGGTCTCGTAGGTCATCATCGTCTCGGGCCAATGCACCATGGGCGTCAGAAAGAACTGGAGCGTTCGCCGGCCGAGACGCAGTTCCTCGCCGTCCTGGACGAGATGAATGTCCGGAACGCCGTAGAGATCTTTGAGAAACTCCGCCGTCTTCCTGTTGCCCACGATTCGAATGTTCGGGAAGACCCGCTTGATAATGGGCAACGCACCGGAGTGATCGGGCTCCAGGTGATTGATGACCAGGTAGTCGATCTGCCGGTCGGGCCCCAGCATTTGCTTGAGCTTGTTCAGGTACCCGTTGACCGACAAATCCTTGACCGTGTCGATCAAAACGGTCTTCTCATCGACGATGAGATACGAGTTATACGAAACGCCCAGAGGGATCGGCCAGATGCCCTCAAACAGGGCCGTCCGGCGATCATTGACCCCGACCCAGTAGACATCCTTGACGATAGGTTTGCCGTTTTGCACCGAGTTCACTCCCCTATCGCACAGACTCGCTCGGGATTTCCCCATCATGGCGACCGGTGTTTGGGGGTCCCATAGCCTGTGCCGTTGCTCATCCTGCCTTCGGACAGTACGCGAAGAAAGTCGCCGCCGCGTAAGCACGGGTACGATAGCCCAAAGCCTCCAGGCCGTCAAACAAAACTGCCTATATACCCACAACCCGAGGCTTGGCCCTTGCATTCCATAGGACCCTGACGTATCCTTCGTCGGATGGGGCGTCATGGTTGGCCCTGCGCCCACGCCACAGAACCCCAAAGACAGTGATTCCTTGGATGGCAACGATATGACTTCGCTTCTCATCACGAATTGCAGACTGCCCGATGCTCGCGACGAGGCCTCGCTGCGGTCCGTCCTGGTCCGCGACAGCTCCATCGAGCGCATCGCCGACGCGGACTCACAGCTTGATGCCGATCGGGTAATCGACGCCGGAGGGCGGCTTGTAACCCCGGGATTCATCGATGTCCACATCCAGGGGGCCGGCGGAGCGGACACGCTGGACGCAACGTCGGAGGCCCTGCAAACCATATCACAGACGTGCGTCCGCTTCGGTGTGACGAGCTTTCTGGCGACCACTATCTACAAGCCCGGCCAGAGGAACGATCATCTGAAGCTCGCCGCCCAGTATACGGGCCGGGACCTTGGCGGCGCACAATTGCTCGGCGTCCATCTCGAAGGCCCCTTCATCTCGCCGCATAAACGCGGCATGATCCAGCCGGATTGCCTGGGTGAAGCATCGACTGCAATTCTCGCCGATATCTACACTCTCCTGGGCAGCACGCTGAAGATGATGACCGTGGCGCCGGAACTGCCCGGCAGCGAGGAGATTATCCATACCCTCGTGCGCCATGGGGCGGTGGCCTCGTTCGGACACTCAAAGGCCACGTATGATGAGACGCTGCGCGGCTTTGACATGGGCATCACGCACGTGACCCACACGTTCAACGCCATGCCTTCCCTGCACCACCGCGACCCGGGCCCGCTGGCGGCGGTCTTCGAACACCCCGGCGTCACCTGCCAGGTCATCACCGACGGCATCCATATTCATCCATCCGTTGTCCGGCTCACCTATAAAGCGGTCGGGCCCGAACGGTTCGTGACGATCACCGACGGCATCCAGGCCCTGGGCTTGCCCGACGGCCGATATGTCTACAACGGCATGGAGTATGAATGCCGGAGCGGCACACCGCGCTACAAAGATGGGACGCTGATCGGAACTGCGGTCACACTCAACGAGTTGGCGGCCCGCCTGATCCGCTTCACGCAATGCCCGCCGGCCGAGGCGATCCGGACGATCACCGAGAACCCAGCCCGTGTCTTGGGCCTCGGTCGGACGAAAGGCCGCATCGCCCCCGGCTACGACGCCGATCTGGTCATCCTGGAGAAGGACCTGTCCGTGCGAGCCACCATCGTGGGCGGGAGAATCGTGCATCAGCGGCGAGAAGGGGTATAGACCCAGGATTACCGCATCGCTTCCTCCAACGCGTGCAGTGCGAAATCGATGTCCTCGGCGGTGATGCCGTAATGAGTGACGGCTCGAATCCGCATCGGGCCGACGCTGAGCATTCTCACGCCGCGACCACTGAGCCTTCTGGCCAGTTCCTCCGCGTTCAGACCCTCGCAAGCCACGTCGAAATAGACGATGTTGGTGTATACGCGGGCAAGATCTATGGATAATCCATCGATCCGCTCGATGCCCCGCGCCAACCGCATCGCGTTGTCGTGGTCCTCCTGAATCCTGTCGATCATCTTATCCAAGGCCACGATGCCGGCGGCCGCCAGGATGCCCGCCTGCCGCATGCCGCCACCCAGGACCTTGCGGGTGCGACGGGCCTCGGCGATGAACGCCTTCGAGCCGCAGATCACCGAGCCGACCGGCGCCGCCAGACCCTTCGAGAGACAGAAAGTGAGCGAATCCGCGTGTTGAGCCAATTCCTTCACGTCCACACCCAACGCAGCCGCCGCATTGAAGACTCGCGCCCCATCCAGATGGATCGCCAAGCCGTGCCGCCGGGCCAATTGCTCCACCGCCGCCATATACTCCGGCCGCAGCGACGCCCCGCAGCATCGGTTGTGCGTGTTTTCCAGGCAGATCAGTCGCGTTCGCGGGAAATGGACATTGTCGGGGCGAATCGCGGCTTCAATGTCCTCCGGTCGGAGCGTGCCGTCCGTCTGGTTGGGCACCGTGTGCGGATGGATGCCGCCCAGGGCCGAAATCCCGCCCGCCTCGTAGATGAACGTGTGCGATTGGTCGCCCAGGATGACTTCCTCGCCTCGCCGGCAGTGGGTCAGGATAGACGCCAGGTTCCCCATAGTCCCGCTGACGACCAGCAGGCCCGCTTCCTTCCCTACCCGTTCGGCGGCCATCTGTTCGAGCCGGTTGACGGTAGGGTCTTCCCCGAACACGTCGTCGCCGAGCTCGGCTCGCGCAATCGCCTCCCGCATCTCGTCGGATGGCAGAGTCACCGTGTCGCTGCGCAGGTCCACTACGTGCATGATAGAACGCCTTCCATCACAGGATTCTTTGGTCAGTCGATACAATCCACCGACCGGCCAGGATAGTCCAAGGGCGCGCCGCCGTCAACGAAGGGATTCGCAGGCCGTCGTTGTCATGGACAGAAGCAGCCGATTTTTCGCGTTGGCTTGGGGCCACGCATCGCATATCATGGGTCACATGATGATCCTGTTTTATCTTGCCGGCGGCGTGCTGTTCCTTGCGTCCGTGGCCGCACATCTATACGTGAGGCTTCGCCTCCGCCCCGGCGAGGACTCGGACCTCGATGATTACTACCACGAGTTCGAGGACCAGCACCCGGGATATGCCCGGTACACCAGGTGGTTGCAGATCACCCTCGCTGGAGCGGCAATCGGCATTCTCCTGCTGTTCCTGGGAACGGTGTTTTGACGGGTATCTGTCCTCGCCTCCATCGAATCAGATCATCACCCTCCCGGCCCTTGCCCGCCTTGCCGTGAGGGTGTATAATCTTTTGTTCTTTTGTCTGGTCTGGGCCGTCGGAGCACCGGGCGGGCCGGAACATAGTGAGGCGTCCGCCCCTGACGCATCGAAAAGGCGGGTCGTCCTCCGCAATGGGTCTTTTGCCTTTGTACGGGGTATCAATGAGCGCACAGATCGTAGAGCAGCTCAAGCAGTTGAGCCGGGGGACAGTGGAGATCTACACGCAGCAGGAGCTCGGCCAGCGGTTGACCGAGGCCGCCCAGGCAGGCCGGCAGATGCGAATCAAGCTCGGCCTGGACCCGACCAGCCCGGACATCCACCTCGGCCACACGGTCGTCTTGCGGAAGATGCGGCAGTTCCAGGACCTCGGCCACAAGGCCGTGCTCATCATCGGCGACTACACCGCCCGCATCGGCGACCCGACCGGCCAGAACACCACCCGCCCCATGCTCACCCCCGAGCAGATCGAGCGAAACGCCAAGACCTATTTCGAGCAGGCCGGTAAGATCCTGGACACCTCGCCCGGCAAGCTGGAAGTCCGCCACAACAGCGAATGGCTCGCGGACCTGCGGCTGGCGGACATCATCCGACTGGCCAGCAACATGACGGTCGCCCGGATGCTCGAACGCGACACCTTCGAGCTTCGCTACAAGAACGGCGACCCCATCGGCGTCCACGAATTTCTCTATCCGCTCATGCAAGGCTACGACTCCGTGATGGTCCGCAGCGACGTCGAGCTGGGCGGCACGGATCAGACCTTCAACAATCTCGTCGGACGGGACCTCCAGCGAATGAACGGCCAGCCACCGCAAATCGTCATCACGAGTCCCATCCTCGTCGGACTCGACGGCAAGGAAAAGATGAGCAAATCCAAGGGCAACTATGTCGGCGTCACCGACGAGCCATCCAACATGTTCGGCAAGATCATGAGCATCTCCGACCAGATGATGGAGAACTACTACACGCTGCTGACCGACCTGCCCGCCGAGCGGATCGCCGAGCTGACGAATCCGGGCAAGACGCATCCGAAAGAAGCGAAGGTCCTGCTGGGCAAGACGATCGTCGCCCAGTTCCACGGCCAGGCCGCCGGCCAGGCCGCCGCCGCCGAGTTCGACAAGGTCTTCGCCAAGGGCCAGCTCCCCGACGACATGCCCGAGATCGCCCTGTCGGGGACTCCGATCAGCGTCAAGAATCTGCTCACGCTGTGCCAACTGGTCGAGACCGGCGGCGAAGCCAAGCGCATGGTCCAGCAAGGCGGCGTCAGCATCGACGGCCGGAAGGCGTCCGACGCAAACTCCGAGATCACCCCGCGCAACGGCATGGTTGTTCAAGTCGGCAAGCGACGCTTCGCAAAGCTGTGCGTCAAATAACCCGTACGACCTGTTCTGTCATCCTGAGCGAAGCGAAGGATCCAGCCATGGAGCAAGAGGCTATCACCATGCAACAGACGAAGAAGATGCTGCTGATCGCGTGGGCCTTCCTCACCATGGCGGCGAGTTGTCACACCACAGGGGTCAAGCCGCAATCGGTTCGGACGCTGCGCGTATTGACCTACAACATCCACCACGGCGAAGGAACCGACGAGCGATTCGACTACGATCGACTTGTCGGCGTCATCAAGAAGCTCAGGCCGGATATCGTCGCACTCCAGGAGGTAGACTGGGGCACGGAGCGGGCCTCGGGCGCCGATCAGGCGAAGATTCTCGCCGAACTGTGTCGGATGCACTACGCCTTCGGCCAAGCCATGCCGCACCAGGGCGGGCAGTACGGCGAGGCGATCCTTTCCCGCTTTCCCATTGAAAAAACTGTCGTTCACCCGCTGCCCTATCAGATCGATCTGGAACCGCGAGCCGCCATAGAGGTTGTGATCCGGCCCGCCGGCATCGGGCCGATCTCCTTCGTCGGCACGCACCTGTGCCACAAGAGCAATGAACTCCGCATCCAGCAGACCCGGCGGCTCACCCAACTGTTTCCGTCGAAAGAGGGCATTCCCGTCGTCCTGGCGGGCGATTTCAATGCCCGTCCGGGCAGTGAACCCATGAACGTCCTGCTCAGCACCGGTTGGATCGACGTCGTCTCACCCCGGTCCGTGATCGACTATGTCCTGGTCCGGGCGTGCGATCCGTGGAAGGTCAAAGAGGTCATCATCGCGGATGAGCCGGTCGCCTCCGACCATAACCCGGTTCTCGCCGTGCTCGCATGGCAAGGCGTTGATTGACCTCGGGCCTTGAATCCTCCCGTAACACACAGTGGCTGGCGGCCGCTACTGCCGGCTGACCCGAACCACGAATGCGGCAAACTCTCCACGAACCGGCACACGAATCACACCCTTGCGGCAGATTACCTTGGCCACGGGATTCTCGAAGGGGTCCTCCGGATCGAACAGCTCGGCTGCATCGCCTTCTCCCATGAATCCGCTGGTCTCTATGTCGACGAGACCCGCCGCACCCCAGTTGAAGACCGCCAGGTGGGCGTGGTTCCAATCGTAGTGGTTCGGAAGAAGGACCGACTTGCTGTATTCCGTGCGGGGAGTCTGATTCGTGGGCAGGACGAGATTGTCCTCCCAAGTCGTGTTGCGGAAGCGCGAGGTTTCAAGCTTGGCGTTGACCACGACATTGTTGCGGATCTCGCAATCTTCATTGTAAGGGGCGCTGTAGCCGATCTTCATGCCGACGCCGTACAGCCAGTTTCCACACACCCGGATGCCCCGGCTCGGGCGGCTGCCCCCGACCAGAAACGGACCTTTGCCGTAGCAGATGTTCTCGGTAAGGAGGTAGTTGTTCACATAGGCATTCTCGGCCCCATAGGCATGCACGGCATAGCTGCCCTCATAAAGGCAGGTCATAATGCAGTTGGAGATCGTCTTCACGCCTTCGTCATTCTGTGTGTAGATGCAGTGGCCGCGGCCGCGGTCCACGCCTTCCAAGCCATTGCCATAGAGGACGCAGCCGTAAATCTCGGGATTCAACTCGTCCTTCCAGCAACTGATGCCCTGGTTGCAATGATGAATGACCAGATTGATGTACCTGCAATTCGTACCCCCATGCATGTGCAGGCCGCCTGAGGGTCGTTTCAGATCGGAGGGAGATGAACCGGCGCTGACCGGCGTCTCCGACAAGGACTCCGATACGAAGATCTCCAAATCACGAATGTGGACGTGCGACGTGGGACTTCGGACGGACAGTCCGCCATCGATTCGAGCCCTCTGCCGGGCGGCGGGCCGGACATGGATCGGGTTTCCGGCAGCGCCCTTCAGTCGGACCTCGAACAACTCGTTCGGCCGCCTCCGGTAGACACCTTCGAGCAGGTAAACCGTGTCGCCCGGCCCTATTCGCTGCTGGCCTCCAAGGGCAGAGGCGATATCCCACGGTGCGTCGGCCGTCCCTGGATTGTCGGCCTTGCCCTGCGGCGACACGCACCAGGTGGCCCCTGCCTGCCCCTCGTACCGTTGCCGGTTGTCGAGGATGGGGGTCTTCGGGGGAACCAGGATTCGATTGAAGTCGATGATCTCGCCGTCCGCCACCAACTCGATCTCGATTCTCGCCCGATGCTTGAGCCCACTCGGGACTTCTCCGATTGTCGGGACCCATGTCATTCCATCCTCGGAGATCACCACGTACTCGGGCAATGAGCCATTCGGCAGCTTGATCGATTCCGGCCACGGAGGTCCCACGGGCAACATCCGGCCTCCCAGCCTCTGGGCCGAGCTGCCATAAACCGACGTGTAGATCCGAACGACCGGTTTGTCATTCGGGAACAAACCCTCGCTCCGGCTGCGTCCGGGCGTCTCGACACTGCGCACCCGCAGCGGGGCGCCCTCGCTCTTGAGCTGGAGGATGGCAGGCCAAACCCGAGCGAACTCCTCCGGCGTTTCAAAACGGATTTCATAGACGTTCTCTCGAACGCTTGCGCTGATCTCAAATGTCTTCGCCCGGTCTCTGTAGGACTCCAGCGGCGCAGGCCAGCCCACCGGCCAGGCGCCTTTTTCATGAATAGACACGAAGCCGGACGTCGTGCCGCACCATAGGAAAACCGTCGCAATCCATGCGACGGAGAAANNCATTGTCTCTCATCGACATGACAGAGACCAGCGTTTCGCCGAGTTGTCAAGAAAATTGCCGGGCGCCGGCCTATGGCCCCCTCCACCCACCGACTGATACCCGTTTTTTGCTTGAATGCACCGGGATTTGGGTGTACCTATCTCATCGTAAGTCGCACAGATACGCAAGGAAACAACAGGAGGATTCACGCATGTCAAGGAATCTCGCGTTCCTCATCGCATCGATGGCCCTGGCAACGGCGGTCTTCCCACGGATTCTCGGGGCCCAAGAAGCCAACTACGACGAATCGAAGGTGCCTCTGTACACCTTGCCTGACCCGCTTGTCGGCTCCGATGGCATAATGGTTGTGGATACAGACACGTGGCGGCAGAAGCGCCGGCCCGAGATCCTCAGGATGTTCGAGGAGCACATGTACGGCAAGGCTCCCGGCAAGCCCTCGCTCATGACCTTCATGACCCCATCCGTCAACAAGAACGCCCTCGACGGCCTCGCGATCCGCAAGGAGGTCGTGGTCTATTTCACGGGCCGTGAGCAGGACCCCAATATGACCATCCTGCTCTACCTGCCCAACAAGGGCCCCAAGCCGGTTCCGCTGTTCGTCGGGCTGAACTTCCAGGGCAACCACGCCATTCACCCCGACCCCGGCATCACGATCACCAAGAGCTGGGTATCCGCCGGAAGCGACCACCGTGCGCCCCCCGAATCCCGGGGCAAGGCCGCCAGTCGCTGGCCTGTCGAGCGAATCCTCGACCGCGGCTACGGCCTGGCGACGATCTACTACGGCGACATCGACCCGGACTTCGACGACGCTTTCAGGAACGGCGTTCACCCCCTGTTCTACAAACCGGGCCAGACCAGGCCCGCGCCGGACGAATGGGGCTCGATCGCGGCCTGGGCCTGGGGCCTGAGCCGCGCGATGGACTACTTCGAGACCGACTCGGACATCGATACCAAGCATGTGGCCGTCATGGGCCATTCGAGGCTGGGCAAGACTTCGCTGTGGGCCGGGGCGACGGACGAGCGATTCGCCATCGTGATCTCCAACGATTCCGGGTGTGGCGGCGCGGCCCTCTCCCGGCGGGCGTTCGGCGAGACCGTCCAGCGAATCAACACCGTATTCCCCCACTGGTTCTGCGACAACTTCAAGAAATACAACGCCAAGGAAAGCGATCTGCCCATCGACCAGCACATGTTGATTGCCCTGATGGCCCCCCGACCGGTCTACGTCGCCAGTGCCGAGGAGGACCGCTGGGCCGACCCCAAGGGCGAATTCCTCTCCGCCCTGCACGCCGGACCGGTTTACAGGCTCCTCGGCAAAGAGCCGCTGCCGGTCAGCGAGATGCCCCCGGTCAGCCAGCCGGCGATGGGCGCCATCGGCTACCACATCCGGACCGGCAAGCACGACGTGACCAACTACGATTGGGACCGCTACATGGACTTCGCGGATAGGCACTTTGGACGCACCGCCAAATAGTGGCGGAAGAAGGAGCTGTCATGGGAGAAGACCGATTCTCGCAACGTTGGCACGCGGTCTGTGCGACGATTGTCATGATGTCCGCTCTGGCCTGCGCCGGCCCGAAGCAGGCACAGATTGCAGAAGAGTACGTGCCGAGGCTGGAGAAGATTCTCACGACCAATATCGTGCCGTTCTGGTATGACAAGAGTTTGGATCGTACGAACGGCGGATACATCATCAGCTTCGATGCCCAGGGCAAGCTGAAGGAACCGGTGACCAAAATGATCGTGACGCAGGCCCGGCAGGTGTGGTTGTTCTCCCGGCTGGCCCGGGCCGGGTACGAACCCGCCAAGCATCTGGAGGCCGCCGAACTGGGCTATCGGTTCCTGAAAGAGAAGATGTGGGACGCCGCCAATGAAGGCTTCTACTGGGAGGTGAACGCCACGGGCGACCGGGTGCTGCGGCCCAACAAGCATCTCTATGGCCAGTCCTTCGCGCTCTACGCGATTTCCGAGTACGCTCTGGCCAGCGGGGATAAAGAGGCTCTGGATTTCACGGTTCGATTCTTCAATCTGCTCGAGGAGAAGTCGCACGACAAGGTGCACGGCGGCTACGTCGAGCACTTCAATCCCGACTGGACGAGCCCGCCCGCCGGGGCGTCTTCCTACATGGGGGCACCCGCCGGGCTGAAGCTGATGAACACGCACCTGCACTTGCTGGAGGCCATCACGACGTTCTACCGGGCGAGCAAGCTGCCCCTGGCTCGGGAGCGGCTCCTGGAACTCATCAACATCGAGAGCAACACAGTGGTGCGAAAGAACCTCGGGGCCTGCACGGATAAATACGAGAAGGACTGGACGCCTCGACTGGACGGCGACTACGCCCGCGTGTCGTACGGTCACGACATCGAGAATATCTGGCTGTTGATGGACGCGTGCGACGCCGCCGGCGTGTCGAACTACCCCTTCATGGACCTGTACGAAACGCTCTTCAAGTATTCGCTGCAGTATGGCCAGGACGACCACGCTGGCGGCTTCTCCTACACCGGCCGGTTCCGGGCCCCCGCCGACGACCGCAGCAAATCCTGGTGGGTCCAGGCCGAGGTGATCGTCAGCTCGCTGCGGATGTACAAGTACACGAAGGACCCGAAGTACCTGGCGGTCTTCGAGAGCACGTTCAGCTTCATCGAGAACAACCTCGTGGACTGGGAGGTCGGCGAGTGGCATTCGACGGTCACCGCCGAGGGGGCCGCCCGAGGCGACAAAGCCAATCCCTGGAAGGCCGGCTACCACAACGGCCGTGCGATGATCGAGTGCCTGGAGATACTCAAGGCTTGGAAGAACTGACGTGGGGTCGCGACTCTGTCATTCTGAGGCAAAGCCGATGGATCTGGGCATCGGACGAGAGGTCTCTCTCGATCGCAGGCCAGATCCTTCACTCCGTTGCGCTTCGTTCAGGATGACAAACGCGGCGTACGAACCAATCAGAATCTGTGTGATCCTCCATTTTGTAGAAAGGCAGATATACTGAAAGGAGTGGAGCAATGTCTGATCTGAAAGAACGAATTCTCAAGATTCTCCAACAGCCGCAGCTCACCGGTCTGGCCACGGTGACGCAAGACGGCAAGCCCTGGGTCCGATACGTCATGACCGTCGCAACACCGGACCTGACGATCCGCTGCGCGACCTTCGTCAGCGCCCGCAAGGTCAAGCAGATTCAGAAGAACCCGGAGGTCCATCTGACTTGCGGCGTGACGGACCCTCGGAACATAGCCCCCTATCTGCAAATCCAGGGCCGAGCCACCCTCAACACCGCCAAGGACGCACGTCACGCATTCTGGAGCGACATGCTGGCCCCCATCTTCAGCGGCCCGGACGATCCGAACTACGGCGTGCTCGAAATCAAGCCCTACTACATCGAGTACAGTTCGCCCGGATCGCACGAGCCGGAGGTCTGGACGGCCAAGTGATTCAGGCGTGCGAAATGACCGTTGGCCAACGAAGGGAGCAGCGATGGCAAATGGCGCCACAGCAGCCGCGGCGGCGGCAGCCGAGACCGCACATGCCATCAAGGCATCCGGGGCAGTTGTCCATGTCGAAGCCGGCGATTTTGAGACAATCCTCCGGAAAATCGAATCACTTCTTGTCGTCTGCGCCGAGGGCGGCATCTTCTCGCGGAAGCACCACTACCTGACGAGCTACCGGGGTCTGATCTTCTACACGAGGAGTCAGACACCCCTGCTCCTGCCGCCCCAAGTGGAGTTGATCACCGCCAGGAAGATCTGGATTCCGGAGTGAGTCGAGTCTCTACTTCTGCCCGTCAACGCGTTTACGATACAGGCGGGTCTGGAGGGCGTTTTGCCAGGCCGTCCAGTTCGATTCGCTCATGTCGTCATCGATGGCCGACGTCACCTGGTCCATCTTGGCGTCGAGATCGTCGATGTAATAGACCATGAACGCCTCCGCCGTGGCCGGTAGCTTGGGCGATCCGAATTCGTACTCCCCATGGTGCGACAGAACGATGTGGCCGAGTGCATCGAGAATCTCCGCGTCGATCTTCGTGCCGGCGGCCCGAAGGGCATCGGCCTTGCGATGGATCATCAGCAAGGTCTTGCTGATGTGCCCGATCAGTTGCCCGGAGTCCGTATAGGAAAAGGCCATGTCATAGGCCAGTTCCTCGGTCTTGCCCATATCATGGAGAAAGATGCCGGCCAGCACCATGTCCGCCTGTACCCGCGGGTACAGCGGCAGGATCGCCTTGGCGACACTCAGCATGCTGTGCGTGTGCTCCAGCAGGCCGCCGATGCAGTCGTGGTGCATCTTCATGCCGCCCGGGGCGGAGCAGAAGCCCTTCATCAGGTTCTTGTCCGCCAGGAACGCCTTGCAGAGAGCCCCAATCTGTGGGTGGCGGATCGCACCGACGGTCTCCTGGACCTCCTTGAACATCTGCTCGCAGTTCTTCGTGGTCCGCGCCAGGTAGTTCTCGACGTTCACCTTGCTCGGGTCGATGGCCGCAATGGTGTTGACCACGATCTGCAGATTGTTCTGGTACAGCTCGCTGCGGCCCTGGACATGGACGAAACCCGGCTTGGGCAAGGATTTGTAGACAACCTCCGACGCCTGCCACATCCGGCCGTTCAGTTGCCCCGTGCGGTCGCACAGGAACATCGCGATATACAGGTCGCCGCGGGACGTGCTGCGGAGGATCGGCTCGCGGACTACGTAGACCTCGTTGACGGTCTCGCCCGCCTGAATCTGATTGATGAACTTATGCGTATGCACTGTCTGCGCCATCATGGACCTCATATTCGGTTACGGTGGTAGTGACAGGGAGCTATCATAGTGGCCGCTCGGCGGCACTGCAAGGGGACGATTTGTAGGATCGTCAAAAAAAGTCGAGTTGCCGCCGAATGGCCCGCCCTTCCCTCCGATACGATGATCCTCACTGCCGTGCGGGCGGCGATTTCCGGACGCTCTCGACGTCGAATCGCTCGCGATCCCAGCCCAGAGCCGCAGCAACCGACTCGGGGAATTGCCGGGCGGCAGCGGCCTCCCCTCGAAGCAGCACCTTCGTGTGTTCTGCCGCCATGGCGACCGCCTGGGGCATGTCGAGACAGCGGAGCACGTTGAGCAATGTGGGCCCCTGGGCATGGGTGGGCGGCAGATCGGTCAGATCGAGCTTCCCGACATTCGGTTCGTGCAGCACGGCATACAATGCAACACCGGCCATATCGCCACGCGCAACAACAGTCGTTGGAGCCCCCGCCGTCGGACCGAGCAGTGCCAACGCGTTGATGGTACGGCGGACATCCCAGACTCGCATCCCATCGGCCGTCTGCCCCAACAGCATGAACCGGCGGCGAATTTGCGTTTGCTTTCGTTCGTCTCCACTCCACGCATCCGGCCCAATCCCACGGGGGCAGACATAAACGATTGTCTGCTTGCCTGCGATCACGGCTTCCCGCAAAGCCTCGAAGGCCGATGGGTCAGCTTCGGACAATGCATATCCGGCCAGCTCGTTCTCGAACTTGCCTCGCATCGCCGCCAGCCACGTCGTCCAGCCGGCGCCGTCCAGCACGTTCAATGTGACCTGGGTCGCCTGTGCCAAATCGACCGGATACAGCAGAAAAAGTCTTAATCGCACATGCGGCTGGCTTGTGAAGTCGAACGCGGCCAGACGCACGCCGTCCGCCTCCGCCGAAAACGCCTTGTCGATATCGAGCGGCCCCGCCTCGCGCTCGCTCGGCCAGCCCCGAAAGACCTTCTCGTGCAGGGCTCTCATCCAGCCGTCGCGCATACCGATCCACTCCTCGGACGATTGCGGCGCCTGCGGGGTCTTCGCAACCGGCACAAACCTCTCCTGGATCTTCGTGTTGATCTCATCGGCAGGAAGGTCTTTGAAGACCTTCAGTTGCCCAGGTTCAAAAGCCGGAACGGCGGGCTCGCCGATGACGGGGTTCTCGCCCTTCAGAAACCGGTTGAACCACACGAACGCGTGAATCCTCAACTCCTGCGTATCCTTGTGGGGTCCTTCGGTGATCTGGAGGCCGAGCTTGTCCTCGGCGCCGTAGAGCCGGTAGATGCTCCGGACTTTCCGGTGCACGCGGACCACTCCGTCAAGCGGGAAGATCGTGTCCTTGTCGGTATTGGAGATGAGCAAGGGCCTGGGGGCGACGAGAGCCGCAACCATCGGATAGTCCCAGCGATACGTATTGACGATGAACATGCAGTCGCAGTGTCCTTCGACGGCGCCGTCGACGACGTGATTCTGCAGATCGGTGATGCCTGCAACCGGCACGGCAACCTTGATCCGGTCGTCGATGGCCGCGATCCACCAGCTATAAGCGCCACCACCGGAGCGGCCGGTCACACCGATGCGATTCGGGTCCACTTCCGTGCGGCTTTCGAGGTAGTCCAGAGCTCGGACGCAATTCCACGCCTCGACACCTGCCGGCGTATAACCCCGGCTGTTCCACCACCACATGTCGTAGCGATAGGTCCCGTGGTGGATGCCCTCGATCTCGCCAAGCTGCAACGTGTCGATGACCAGGCATACGTAGCCGTTGCGGGCAAACCATGCGGCGTGATGCTGATAGCCGACCTTGTTGCCGTAGCTGATGTTGTCCCTCTTGACGGCGCCATGGCCGCAAACATAGAGGATCGTCGGCGCCGGCTTGTCTAGGTTCTTCGGGACATACAGATTGCCGGTCACATGCAGCCCCGGCATCGACTGAAAGTGTACATTCTCCACGGTGAACTGCTCGTGCTCCGCCGTGCCCGTCACAGCGGCCTTGAGCGGTGTCCTCTCGGGGAAGGGATCGAGGCCGAGCATTTCAAGCAACTGCTGTCTGTAGACCTCTCGCCGAGCCTTCCACTCATCGAGGCTCTCGATGTCGCCAAGACACCGACCCTGCAGCTTCATGGTTTCGTTCCGGAAATACTCCGCAAGTTGCCGGTCCGCCACGCGAGGTTCGCTCGTCTCCTTTCCGGAGGCGAGGGTCCCGCCGACGATGCAACAGAGAGACACAACCAGAACGATTTCCCTGTCATTCCCACGAATTCGCTGTTCCATCCGATGTGTCCTATTCATGGATATCTGTCACGTCAATCTCAAAATCAGAAGATACAAAACGCGCAGCGCCGTCAGCAGCACGACCAGGAACCCCAGGCCGCCGAGGATGTTCAGGACGAGCGTATTCCGCCTGTCGCCCATGATGTCCTTGCGGTTGGCCAGCCACAGAATCGCGGCAGCCATCAGCGGATTGCCGATCACAGTCATCGCCTGGCCGAAAATGATCGCGTCGATCTTCTTGACCGGCGTGTGCAGCACGATCATGGCGACGCCCATTCCAATCAACAATACGACGACGGTGAAGCGACGCGACCAGGGGTCGCTCAAACGAGCCGGCTTGCCGATTCCGTCGGCGAGGATAGCTCCCCCGATCATGGCGTTGATGACGAACGGGTTCATCGCCACGGCGAACAATCCGATGGAAAAGAGGATTCGCGTGGCCGGACCCAGCAGCGGCCCAAGCTGGGTCGCCAGAACGCTGATGTCGTTCGCCTCCTTGCCTCGGAGCATCGTGCCGCTGGTGATCATAATGATCGCGCTGATCCCGGTCAGGACCGCCACGCCGGCGATCGAATCGCCGATGCCACGATGGTAGTCGCTGATCGTCCAACCCTTCTCCCTTACGAGATTGCCCTGAAAGAACGCGGCGGCCACGGAGAAGGTCGTGCCGAGCAGCGAGGCGACCAGCACCATCGAGTCCTCGATGCCGCCGTCGCTCCGCACCGGCAGGCGAAGCGACAAGCCCGCGGGAATGCCGGGGATCAGGCCCGTGAGGATGCTGCCCACGTTGGGCCGCATGATGAAGAGATTTACAAGGAAGCAGGTCAGGATCAGGGCCACCATGACCTTCATGATACGCTCCAGGCCGTTGTAGACCTGCCGCAGTGCGAAGATGGACGCGATAACGAGCCCGTTGAAGGCCAGGAGTAAGCCTGTGCTGATCAGGCTCTGCGTCTGCGGGGTCAGGTGGGCCGGATCGCCGAACAGTCGCTTGACGCCGAGCGAGTCAAACGCCGCGGCGACGGCCAGATTGTTGGAGAATTGAAACGCGGCGCAGATCAGGCACAGATTGATGCCGATCACCGCCGCGACCGGCCGGCCCAGGCGAGCCGCGATGAGCGTGCAGGGCGTCGCGCCGCCCACAACCCCCGTGCGGGCGGCCATCGTCATGAAGGTGCCCATCAGGACGCCGGTCAGGACGAGCAGCCAGAGCAACTCATAGCCGTACCTCGCGCCGACGTTGGAGCTAATCAGCAGGCTACCCGGGCCGAAGACAACGCAGGCCGTAATCAGGGCCGGCCCGATCGACCGCCACCAAGGGGTTCGTACCGCTGCGACAGCATCCGCCTGTCCCATGAGACTCCTTGCCTTTCGTAGCATGGGCATCTTGCCCATGTCCGGCTGGATCATTTGGGTCTTGCAGAGACACGGGCAAAATGCCCGTGCTGCTTTCTATACCTGCTCGGGGACCACGAACGGCTCGCGGTAGCTCCCGCGGGCCAGCTTGTTGGCCTCCTCGGCGAATTCGCCCGTGAACGTCTCGGTCTGCGGGTCCATCGTCAGCCAGGGACCCAACATGCGAGGGGTCCGCCTCACATCGACGCCGTTGAGCAGCAGGTGCTCCTGGAGACGCTCGAACGACTCCGCGAGGTCCGTGTTGTCCCCGACGCGCTCGAGGATCTCGTCGCGAGCCGCCTCTTTCCCGAGACGATAGGAGATATTGCCCATGTGACACAATGCACTGGAGAGATACCCTTCGAGCACTTCGGCATGGAGGTCGCCGGGATTGCGGCTGCGGACAGCTTCAATGAAGTTCTCGTGGTGGCCCGCCCCTTCGGTGAGACGGAACTGCTTGATCTTCTTGCCGTCGTTGCCGTACGCCCAGCCGCCCGCGAAGTAGCCGTTCTCGCATTCGACGATGACGCCGCCGTCGCGGACCCCACGCAGGTGATCCATCGCGGAATCGCCCTTGGCCCGGGGCAGACCGCGAAGCTCGAACAAGATCGGCACGGGCGTGTAGTCGTAGAACACGATCTGCGTGTTCGGCGTCTCGCCGTCGTCGATATAGCCGAAACGCCCGCCAAGGCCCAGGACGCGCGGCGCCAGCTCGTTGGCGCCGACGAACCAGCGGCAGATGTCCATGTAGTGGATGCCGTTGTTGCCGAAGTCCCCATCGCCGGTCGGCCAGGCCCAGTGCCAATGATAGTGCAGCTCCTTTCGCATCAGCGGGGCCATCGGAGCCGGACCGCACCAGAGATCGTAGTCCACCGATTCCGGAACGGGCTGTGGCCCATCGACCTTGCCGATGCTGTCGCGGCGGACGTAGATGAAACCTCGCACCAGACGCACTTTGCCGAGGTTTCCCTGCCTGATGTATTCCAGCGCCTCGCGGAGTCCTTCGTCCGAGCGGCGCTGCGTGCCGCTCTGGACGATTCGCCTGTATTTGCGGGCCGCCTCGACCATCCGTCGGCCCTCCCAGATGTTATGGCAGACGGGTTTCTCGACGTAGACATCCTTGCCCGCCCGGCACGCCCACACGGTGACCAGCGCATGCCAGTGGTTCGGCGTCGCCGTGATCACGGCGTCGATGTTCTTGTCGTCGAGCAGCCTGCGGTAGTCCACATACGCATCGACCTTTTCATTCCGCTCGGCGAACTTCCCGGCCTCGCGGTCCAGAAAGCTCCTGTCCGCATCGCAAACCGCCACGACCCGCACGCCCGGAATCTTGCGGAACCAGTTGATATGATTACTGCCCTGGCTGCGAATCCCCACCACGGCGACGCGAACGTCGCTATTGGCGCCTCGGGCACGGGAAAACGGGACGGCAAATGACAGCCCGGCAACACCCGAGATCTTTACAAGATCACGGCGGCTCATCGTCGCATCCATGGTGCATCTCCTCAGCGGGAATCATCCGGCTTGGCAGCCGGCTCAAGCAGACTGGTCTTGACGCTTCGTTTCGTCATGCGCGCCTTTGTGCAAACGGTCTCACGTGACGGACGACATGGTAGCAGCTTGGGATCGGCCTGTCAAAGCCTGAACCCGAAATCGACGTAGAGGAAGTCGGGAAGCGTCAATTCCGGCCGATAGGATCGTTGGGCGACGGCGTCGGAACCTCGGAGGACTTGCGGAGTCGCCCCTGACCGCCGCCGCGAGGGCCGAACGGCCCCTGGGGACCGGCCCCGAATCTGCCGGGGCCGCGTTGGAATTGGCCGGGGAGACCCCGCATGAGGTCCCGCCAGAGTCGCTGTTGGTCCTGGCCGAGCACAGTCGCCATCTGCTCATCCATCGCCTGCAGTTCCTTCGCGATCTGCAAGCGCCCCTGTTCGCGAATCTCCTCCAATCGTTGCATGTGCCTGCGGAGAATCGGTTCGACCTGCTCGGCCTGCTCACGCGAAAGATGCAGGCGAGGCACAATACGGTCCAATATCACGGCATAGGCCCGCTCGAGGGGCACCGGCGATTTCGGGCCGACGCCGTGCAGGGTCAACAGCGTCGCCGCCACGCCGGTCGTGAGGCCTGCAATCAGAATGACAAGTCCGAAGAATGCCATGCGCCAGCGATGGAGCCGACACAGCAGGACCATCGGGCTGTCCAGGTTCTCGGATTGGTTCATTGAATCGCCCATGAAATCGCCTCGGCAATCTCGTTCAACGGCTCGGCGGACCGGCTGTAGAGAACGAACGCAACCACGGCGGCCGGGACCGCGACCGCCGAGGAGACGGCCGCCAGCCACATCCAGAACCGCTCGGCCACCGTCAAAGGCTGAGCCTGCCCGGCCGTGAGTATCGCCAGGACACGATACGTCACGTCCACTCGCGGAGGCCGCTCTTCACGAGCCCGAGCCGCCAATTGTTCAATCTTCTGTTCCCACTTCATCAGATCAGCTCCATGCCGCTCTGCTCCAGCAGCTTTCGCAGCCTGTTTCTGGCACGCAGCGTTTGCACCTTCACCATCGTTTTGGTCCAGCCCGTCCGCCGCGCCGTCTCTACGACATCGCATTGCTCCAGATACCGCAGCGTGAGGACCAGCCGATCCCGAGGGGCCAGTTGTTCGAGGACGCCGTGCAGCAGCTCCGCCGCCTGGTTGGGTTCAAGTGTCCGCGAGACACTGTCGCCCTCTGTCGCCTTGTCCCATTCCTGAACATCGAAGGATTCCGTTCGCCGCTGCCGCGCCTTCTCTTTCCAGTATCGATAGCCAACTCGCGTCGCGATGCGTGCCAGCCAATGCTCGAACGGCGCCTTGCCGCGATACCGGCTCAGGCTCAGATACGCTTCGACAAACACATCCTGCACCAGTTCCTCATGAGCCCTTCGGTCCCGACTGAACCGCCAGAGGATCCGAGCGACATGATCCTGGTGCCGATCGACGAGCCGTCGATAGGCCTCGGCTTCACCCTGCTGTGTCCGCCGCACGTCCTCGGCATCGCCCGCTGTCGAAGCGGCCGGCACATCCTGTCTCTTCGCGTGCGCCGGGTGAACGATCGCATGGATCACTGCAGCCACGACGGCCTCAAACCCGGCACACCTCAGCATTGGGAGACTGGCATCGATCATACCACACAGAGTAAATGGCACACGTGGTCCCGGGCAACAGTATTCTCGGTTCCGCCGCTCAACCGGCGCAAGGCGTCGGCCCCGCCTGCCATCGTGGCCAGACGCGGAGCCGAAGCACTCTGGGTAACCCCACGATCATTGCCGCTGCCGGCCGGGACCGGCTCCTAGCGCCCCACGAAAAGCCCGGAGTTCTTCTCTGGTCAGAGCGCCGTCCTTGTTGGTATCCGCTCTGTCGAACATCTGCTCGATGGGAGGCATCCCGCGATTCCACAACTGTCCCGGATTCGCATCCGGCGCACCGGCGGGAGGCTCTGCCGCAACGTCAGGCGGGTTCATTCCCCGCTGGAGCCGCGGACCCTGACCAGCCCCACGGCCGCCTGCAAACGGCTGCCCCAAGGGTCTCTGTCCTCTCGGTCCCATCGGGCCTTGGCCGGCACCCTGTTGGAAACGGCGACCGGCGGAACCATCCTGAAATGCGGGCCCTCTCATCCTGCGGCCGGACTGCGCCGCCCTTTCCCATATCTGTTCGAGTTGCCGGCTCTGCTCTTCGGTCAGAACCTCCTTGATCGCGGCCATCGTCTTAGACCGGGCCTTCTCAAGGATCCCACCGATTTCCCGGACTTGGTCATCCGTCAACCCAAGCCGGCATCCGAACTGACCGTTCAGTCCAAACTGCCTCAATCCCAAAGGACACCACGCCCCTTGTCCGACCTGCCCCGCTCCGAGGGGCCGCCATACTCCAGAGCCCGCCTGCCGGCCCCCCGGTCCCATTCCCTGCCTCATAAACCCGGGCCCATAGCTCCCCATGCCCATTCCCTGTCCGCGGCCGAACCCTTGGCGTCGGCCCGGCCCGCCACCCCACGGCTGCGCCATGACCTGGCTGCTCATAACGGCGAGAATCATGCCTGCAACAATCAGAGATGTCCTTTTCGTTTTCATGTCCGGCTCCTTTCAATTGCCTGTTAGCCTGTTGGATCGTTTGCTGCTACACCAGGATAGTGAATGAAGCCTCCCTATAGGTTACACCCCCCTCCAGGAATTGTATGCCACAGGAAGAACAACGATCTATTGGCGGTCTTGTTCTCCCGGCCGCTGCCCGACGGGCGAACACAAACGGGGACTCCACGACCCGTGCGGTTGTCTTCAAGAAATCGCGTCGTCGCATGGCCCACACCTCCATTCGATATAGGGCGATTGTCCGACCTCAGAGGACCGTCACGTCCCCGTCATGCGGCGAGCCCCGTGGCAACAACCCCATATCGACCGCCCGCCGCAACAGCTCGATAGCACTGTTTGCCCCCATCTTCTCCATGATGTGCCCGCGATGGACCTCAATGGTCCGAGGTGAACGATGAAGCACGGTGGCGATCTCGCGGCTGTTCCTGCCGTCCAGGATCTGATACAGGATCTTCCTCTCCGTTCTCGTGAGAGCACACTCTTCCAGGGCGGCCTGTCCGCCATTTCGTTCGAGCAACGACTGGACTGCATGCAGAAACCTGTCGCGATCGAGCGGTTTTTCAATGAAATCCGCTGCGCCGGACTTCATGGCCTGGACCGCCGTGGGCACGTCGCCGTGGCCCGTGACGATGAGCACCGGCAGCCACGGCAACCGCTCCCTCACTTCCTGGAGCAATTCCATCCCGTCCATCTCCGGCATCTTCACATCCGTGATCAGCAGATCGCATCGGTCGGCGGCGAGATGCGAGAGGCAGTCCTTCGCCCGATAGAAGCACTGTACGCTCATGCCGACCCGCTCCAGTGTCTTGGACACCGCGTGGCATATCCGCGGTTCATCATCCACGAAGACAACGTATGCAGGTTTCATACCTTCCACCTCGCCGCAGTTCCTCTCATCTCCCTTCGAAAGGCAGTGTCACAATGAAGGTCGTCCCCTCGCCGAAGCGATTGTCGACGCGGATACGCCCGCCTGCCTGGGAAACAACACGTTGAGCGATGCACAAACCGAGTCCGGTTCCCTCCCCTGCCGGCTTCGTCGTGAAGAAAGGATCGAAGATGCGGTCCACGTGGTCTGGATGGATCCCTCCGCACGTATCGGCAAATCGCAGTTCCACCATTCCATCACGACAGACACCTGCGATCTCGAAATGCCGATCCATCAGCCCGTCAGCCGCCTGGATGGCATTCTGGGTCAACGAAAAGAAGAGCTGCCCAATGTCCTTCTCACAGGCATGGACCGGCGGCAGATCGTCGAGCCGCTCGAGCCTCAGCGTGAGCCGGCGCTTCTTGGCGCTCTCCTCCAGCAGCCGCATCACCTGGCCGGCCGTAGCAGACAGAACCACCTCGGTGACCGGCCTTTCCGATGTCTGCCGGGAAAAACTGCGGAAACTTCCGATGATCCCAGAGAGATTCGCGATCTCGGCAAGCCCGTCGCTGAGGTCGTCCAACACCGCCGCCGGGCAGCCGGTTTCTTCGAGACCCTTCATCGCATTCTGAAGGGACAGTCGAATCACCGTTAGAGGCTGGCTCAGCTCGTGGGCATACGTGGCACTGAGCATGCCCAGCGATGCGAGTTGCTCGGCCCTCATCATCTTCTCGCGATAGGCATCGAGCTCCTGCTGGGCGGTTCGCAGCGCATGAACATCCCGTGCGATCACCAATCCGGCGGTTACTGTGCCCGCACTGTCCCGCAGTGGCTGGATTGTCGTATTGTACCACCGCAATTCACCCTGGACAGGGGACATTACGACGGCGTTCACGCCCGACGCCGTGTGAATGACCTTTCGAACGGCGCCCGCCTGCCGGTCGGCGATGTCCTTCGGGAAAAGCTCCCACATGGTCTTGCCTTTGAAGTCGGACGGCATGCCCCCCAAGGCCCGCGCGGCGGTGCTGTTCATAAACAGAAACGTGCCGTGTTCATCGACGATCGCAATCGCCTCGCCCGCGTTCTCGACGACCGTCCGATATTTTTCTTCGCTCTCCATCAGGTCGCGTTCCAACTCCCGCCGGTCGCTGAGATCCGCATTGACTTCGGCAACCAGCCACTCGCCGTCGTCCGTTTGAAACGGGATCGTCGTAACCCGGATGGGACGATTGCCCTCCTTCACCAGGACCTCATCGGAGACGATCCTCCGTCCGGTCTCCAGGGCCCTGGGAATCGCACAACGAGGGCACATTTTGTCGGCGCCCATGAAGTACTCATAGCACTTCCTGCCTTCATAGGAGCCATACACCTGCTGCCACGACGGGTCCACGTACCGAAGATTGAAGTCTCGATCGATGATGTCGAGCCCCATCTTCGCCGCACCGAGGATGAACTCGATTTGCTGCTGAAGTCCTTTGACCTTCTGCTGAGCGGCCTTCTGCTCGGTGATGTCCCGGGCGAAGACGACGACGCGGGTCACCTGTCCGCTCTCATCGAAAACCGGGTAATACGTCTGATCAAAAGTCATGCCGCCGCGTGCATCCACCACCCGCATCGGCTCGCCCGTCCGGACGACTCCGTCCAGGCATATAAACCTGGTGTTCCGCACGTCGGCAGGCACGAGCCCGCACGACGGGTCACGTCCATCGCGCCCCACAAGTTCTTCCTTGCTGCAGCCCAGCCGATCCGCCGCCGTCCGATTGACGGCCTGAATCACGCCGCTGCGATCGACAACCGCCACTGTCTCCGTGATCGCATCCAACGTCGCTCGAAACATCTGTTCACGCCCGGACATGGCCTGGGTCAGCTCCGCACGAAGATCGTCTCGCTCTCGTTCAAGAGCCGTCAACCGCTCCTGGAACTCCTTATTGGCGTGCTCCAACTCAGCTACGTGACGGCGCAACAACACCCCCTCTCCGCATGCAAAACGATTCTCATAAGCATCGTCCATTGCGGCTCCCCGGACCAGTCGTCCACCACCACAGGCCTGGCGGCCGCCCCAATGAGACCCTCGGCCGATCCCGCCAGGACCGACACACGCAACACGCATCGCAACGAAGCGGTTTTCATCATAGGACCTGCCTGCACGGAAATCAAGCAAAACCGCAAACACTTCGCGTGAAACGACGTCAGAACGATCTTCAGATCACCCGAGGCTTTCAGAGGGAGGAGAGAATCAACATCCGGCGGTCGGTTGTCGCCCCATACGCCAGATCACACGGCGCCGCCCCGATGCATCGGGCCGCCGGGTCATTTCCCGGCAAGAACCGATTCCAAGCCCCGATCCGCCTGGTCCGAATCGAGGGCCGGCCTGCATGGGGGAACCAACGGCAGGAACACCGTGAATGTCGTCCCTTTGTCCAACTCGCTCTCGACCTCGATCCTGCCCCCATGGGCGGCCACAATCCTGTTGACGATCGCCAGCCCCAGTCCGGTTCCCTTGATCTCCTTGCCCGGCCTGTAGACGCGATAAAATCGATCGAAGATCTTCGCGAGATCGTCCTTGGGGATGCCATATCCGGTATCACTGACTTTGAGAACCAGATGGTCCGGCTGTCCATATACCGACAGTCGCACCTGACCGCCCTCCGGCGTGAACTTGATCCCATTGCTGACCAGATTGATGAGGGTCTGAAGAATCCTGTCGTTGTCATAGAACGCCAAGGGCAGGTCGGGCTGCACATCCACGGCCAGATGCACGCCACTCTTGGCGGCATGCGGCTGCATCGTGGTGTACACCTCGTTCACGGCCGTGCCGATGGCGTTTTCCTGCCTGTTGAGTTTCATCTTTCCGGCATTCAGCTTCTGGAAGTCCAGCACATCGTCGATCAACCTGGACAACCGATCGATGTTTCGCTTGGCGATGCCGAGGAAGTGCCTCTGGTCCTTGTTGATTTTGCCCGCGACCTCGTCCAGGACGATGATCACGGACTCCCTCATGGAGCTCAGCGGCGTGCGGAGCTCGTGCGAGACCGTCGAAACGAATTGCGATTTCAGTTCCATGGTCTGCTTGAGCTCTTCCTCCGCCCGCTTGCGGTCGGTGACGTCGTTGAGCACAATCAGGACATGCTTTCCACCGTCGATGTGGATCGGCTCCACGCTGACCGAAAGCCACGGTTGGTCCGCACCGTCCTGGCGCAAGGCCGGTTGAATCTCCAAGCCGTGAGCAGGCTCGTCCGAAGCAAGGGCCTTCTGGATAAGATCCGTGAGCGCACAATTACTACAGGAACGCATGACACCGGGGCCGTTCACTGCATTCGCAGCATGTATACAACCCAACGCTTGACACACGTCGCAGTCGATGATGTTCGCGTATCCTTTGCCGGACATCTGACGAATCACGTCGTTGGCGCGCATCACCCTCATCCGGTCGTTCACCAGCAGCGTCCCGAGAGGAGTCGCATCGAAAATCGCTTCCAGGTTCTTCTGCTTGCGGTCGAGAATCTCGTGAATGCGCCGGCTCTCGGTGACATCGACCAGGGACACCATCACGCAGATGGCCTTGCCCTTCTTGTCCTTGACAACACTCGCCGACACTTGTGCGACGAAGTCTGAGCCGTCATTTCGGAGAGCCGCCATTTCCCCATTCCACACGTCGTTCTCCAGGGCCGACTGAAGCGCAGCCACCCCCTCGTCGGCGGACTTCAGAAAGAACGCCAGAGGTTTCCCGATAATCTGACTCTCGTCGTCGTAGCCCCACATGCCCAACGCGGAGGGATTGGCGAAGGTCAGTTTGCCCTCGAGATCGATGAACACGATGCCGCTGGCCGCGCTGTCCACCGCGCTATCCTTCAGCAGCAACGCCTCCTCCACGCGTTTGCGTTCCGACGTGTCACGGATGATGCCCACGGCCTGGTACCGGCCGTGCAGGCAGATGCGGCCGACGGACAGCTCAACCGGAAATTCCTCGCCGCCTCTGCGCAGGGCAGTCATCTCGATTGTTTTGCCGAGAACCGGGCTTCCCCCGGTCATCTGGAATCGCTGCACGCCCGCATGGCAGAGGTCGTGATATCGCTGCGGCGCCAGGAGCGTGTGCAGGTTTTTGCCGCAGGCTTCCTCCGACGTGTATCCGAACATGGTCTGTGCCGCTTTGTTCCAGAAGGAAATACAGCCGTGTTCATCCATCATGATGATGGCGTCGAGCGCAGCGCTGGTCATGCCCAGAAGCCGCTCTTCGCTCTCTCGCAACGACTGTTGAATACGTTCGGCGGCCGCCCGGGCCTCGTTGGCGTCCTCGGCAAGACTCAAGGCCGCCTCCCTCTGCTGGAGCAGGGCCTGGTTCACCCGGTTCAACTCCTCCGCCCACCCCAGCAACTTGGCCTCATGGGCTTTGCCCTGGATCCGCTCCATGCCTATCTCAGCCACAAACTGGGCACACGTGGTCAGGTATTTGAGCACGGGTGACAGCTTCTTCTCCGGGACAATGGGAATGTAAGACAGCGCCTTCAGATACGCACCTTCGTCAAAACCGAATTCCCGCGCCTGGCGCCGAAACACCTCTTCATCGGGCGGTTCCAACAAGAACTGGCCGATAAACATGTTTGCCACATGCCGGCCTCCTATCATGATAGGCGACGCAGCATCCGTCAGGCCATTGAGGCATTGGTAGAGACAGAATTGTTCCCCCTGCCTCAGCTGGCTGGCCAGAACAGTGTCCCCTTCGACACACCGGGCACAGGTCTGCGCATTGACGCGATGGAAATCCGTGCAAATCTTCTGCCAGCGGGCCGCAACGAACACGTTGCCTTCCAGGTCGATGATCGCCGAGGAAATGCCGACCGTGTCACAATAGCTGTCCATCAATCGCTGCATTTGATCGTGGTCCAGCAACTCGGCAAGATCATAGCAACGTTCGTCTCGCGCCTCGCACACAGTCGTTTGAGACTGTTCTACCTGCTGGGGTTCCGACGAGGACTCCTCTTCCAGTGAGACATACGGCGCCGACTGGCCGGCGGCGAGTGCCATTTCGTTGATCCGCTGCTTCAGCTCCGCCACACGGAGCTCCCTGCCCATGGCCAGGCGGTTGAATCGCTCGATTTCGCTGACGTGGTGACGCAGCGTCTCTTCCGTCCTCTTGCGTTCGGTCAGATCATAGAGCACGACGAGATTGACGGGTTCGCGCTCATACTCGATTCGTTCGAGGGATACCAGTGCGGGGAACTCCGTCCCGTCCGACTTGCGCATCGTCAACTCACGCTGCACGACTCGTCCCTTCTCTTGCAGCTCCGCCAGGAGACCCGGTCGGTCCCGCTCGGGATAGGCATAGAGTTCAGGGGTGGTTCTGCCGAGCATGTTCGCGATCTCGTATCCGAACAGATCGGCGGCGGCGCGGTTCGCCAGCAGGATCTCTCCGGTCGCCGGACGCGTCAACTGCAGAGGCAACGGGGACGCCTCCACCATCAGGCGCATGCGTTCCTCGCTCCTGCGCAACTCCTCCTCGACCCTGTGACGATCCGTAACGTCGCGGATCGTCTCAATGGCGCCGATGATCTGCCCGCGGCTGTCCCGCAGTCGAGAGGCGTTTCCCCAGAGGATAGCTGCCCGACCGGCATAGACGCATGGAGCGTGCATCTCGCCGCGCAGAGTCTCGCCGGCCCTGGACGTCGACGAGTACTCCTTCCGTTCGATTGCATCATCCGGCCGCTGAACCAGATCAATCAGAACCGGCCTGCGGTAGCCATAGAAGGGGATGGAATACTCATGGTCTCCCTTGCCGATCATGTCAGACTTCAGGATGCCCGTCATCTCCTCGATGGCCTTGTTCCACGCAATGACCTTGCCCTCCCGGTCAACGACAAAAGTGGCGTCGGGCAGAAACTCCACGATCTCCATCAGCCGACGATGCGCCTCGCGAAGGGCGTCATCCGCTTGTTTGCGCTCGGTGATATCGATGTCGGCCCCCCGGTACCCGAGCAGTTCTCCGGTCTCGTCGATGATCGGCGCCCCACTGGTCAGGAGCCACACCTCGTGCCCCTCCTTGTGGATATTGCGATTCTCAAACTCCTTGAAAACACCCCTCCGGGCGAAAATCTCCTGGGCCGCCGCACACAGACGCTCCGCGTCAGCAGGATGGAAGAAATCCGTGCAACGCTTCTTGCCGACGAGTTCCTCCGCTTTGTAGCCGAGAATCTTCTCGATTACGGGACTGGCGTACGTGTATACCCCATCGGCGTCCACCTCCCAGATCCATTCCCGCGCATTCTCCGCCACCTGGCGAAACCGCCTCTCCGACCGGCGCAGCGCCTCTTCCATGTGCTTGCGTTCCGTGATGTCGCGAATCACGCCGATGGAGCCGGTGATTCGGCCGTCCGAGTCGTGCACGACGCTCAGCGAGATATCCACGTCGATGACTTCCGTGTTCCCGCGGATCATCTTCGTCTCGAGGTGGTGTTGCATGCCCTTGCGCCGAATGCTCAGGGCGCAAATCTTCTCCCATTCCTCCGGAGGATAAAGGGTCGCGACGTCCCGGCCGCGAAGCTGCTCCTCGCCCATGTCCAACAGGCGCTCGGTGAACTTGTTCCAGGACACCAGCTGCTTGTTTTCACCGGCCATCATGATCGCGACGGCCGAATTCTCAAAGATGGTGCGATAGCGTAGCTCCGTGGCCTGCAACTGGCGTTCCGCCTTCTTGCGTTCGAGGGCATACCGAATCGATCGCACGAGCAGACTGGCGTCCACCTGTCCCTTGATCAGATAGTCCTGTACGCCCATCTGCACCGCCCGGATCGCCGTGTTCTCGTCATCCAATCCGCTCAACACGATGATCGGCACATGGGGAGCCTGGATCTGGAGGTGGTTCACGGAGTCCATGCCCTGGCTGTCAGGCAGACCGAGATCGAGGAGCACCACGTCGAACGATTCGCCCTTGAGCAGGTCCAGAGCCGTCGCGAGACGGTCAGCGTGTCGTACCGTACAAGCGCCGAGAGAGGACTGACCGAGCAGTCTCTCGAGCAGCTTTCTGTCTACGACATCATCTTCGACAATCAACAAATGAAGTGCATTCGACGCATCCACGAGTATACTCCTCCTGTCCTCGGATCGTTCGCTGCCGCGCCGGCAATCAGGGCTTGTCCTTGAGAGCGGCGTGGATCCTGTCCATCAGTTGTGCAAAATCGAACGGTTTGGTCACGTAGTCCGAGACCCCGCGTGCGGCGGCCGCCGCAATGTCCTGGGGCTCGCATCGCGCGGTGAGCATAATCACCGGGATATGCCGGAGGGTCGGATCCGCTCGCAACCGTTCGAGCATCTCGTGGCCGTTCATCCCCGGCATATTCGTGTCGAGCAGGATAAGGTCCGGTCTCTCGGCCGCGGCACGCTCCAGACCTTCCTGGCCGTTGGAGGCCGTCACCACCCCACAATCGGCGAATTTCAAACGGTATTCCACCGTACTGACAAGATCGGGCTCATCATCGACGACGAGAATCTTCACCTGCCTCGTTCTCTTCTTTGCCTTGAACAATCCCAGCATAACTGCTTCTCCTTGGTCTCTGAACACGCTCCTGCGTCATCGATCGAATGCATCGCGGGCCACAAATACGATGTCTTTCAATCATTGCCCACGCGGACGGGCACCTTCTGCGCGTGGGACACGGTCTTTTGCAGCGGTTTCCGGTGAGCTCTCCTCGCCGTCCCTGCCGTTTCGCTCCGACAGCAGAGACATCTCGCGGATTCTGCCGTGCTCGGCCAATACGACCGGCGAGATCGGCTCATCCCTGAAGATGTGCGGCGACAGAAGCACCACCAACTCAGAGCGGTGTGTCACCTTGTTGGTGCTTCGAAACAACAGCCCAATCAGCGGCAGATCGCCCAGAATCGGGACCTGGCTGACTTCCGTGATCGTTTCAACCCGTCGGAGTCCACCGATGACAATGGTCTGGCCGTCCCTCAGCAGCAACGCGGTCGTCGCTTGACGCGTGTCCACAATGGGCACTCCCCGCGTGCTCTCCCCCGTCCGCACATTCTGCTCCGTGTCCACGGTGAGGAAGATATTGTTCCCGTCCGTGACGGTGGCCGACACCTGGAGGTTGACGCCGACTTCCTTGAACTCCGTGGACGTGAGCGCGGCAGCTCCCCCCTGAGCGGTATCGATGACTTCTTCGTAGGGAATCTCCTCCACGGCCTTGATCGTGGCGGATCGCCCGCTGACCACAAGCGTGCTTGGACTGGCCAGAATTTCCACGTTCCGCGTCTGCTGGATCGCATGCAGAACATGGCGGATCGTGCCGCTGATCACGCTCAGGTCGCCGCCGGTGCCCACCGTATTGAACACCGTGGCATTGCCGACCGTCTCCTCGTTCGAGATCGTGGACCCAAGCCGCGTGCTCGTCAGGTTCTGCCGGTAGACGACGTCGTAGAGACCGCTGGAGAGCAGATCCCAGTTGACCCCGATTTCCGTGTCATCGCGCAACTGGACGTCCATGATGACGACCTCGACCATGATCTGCTTGGGGGTTTGATCCACCTTCTTGACCTCCGCCAGGATTCTCCGAAGGTTCTCCGCCGTGTCACAGACGATGACCGAGTTGTTCTTCTCGTTGATGGCCACCACGCCATAGGGAGTGACCATCTTGTCCAGGACGTCCTTGAGACTCTTGGCGTCCAGGAACTTCAGGACGATCGTCTCCAACTGCAGCTCGGGAGGGGGCACAACAACCGGCGGCTCATTCACAACGGAAGTCTCGGGCTGTTCCTGCGCAAGCAGGGCTGCAAAAGGATTCCTGCCTGAATCTCCCTCACAAGGGTCCGTCTGTCCATGGGCGGGCCGAAGACCGACGCCAACGGGCGCGACGCCCAGGGACACGGCAGTGGCCGCCAGACACAAGAAAACGAATTGACGAATGGAACCACTCATGGGTGGAGTCCTCCAGGTTGCCGCACAATGTAGATGGCCAGGCCAAGCCGGCATTCCAATCGGCCGCTGCGAGGATCGCGAAGGTCTATCCGACAGGAATCGACCCAGACCTTCTGTTGTCCTTCTCGAAGCATCTGAAGGAAGGCAACGATCTGCTCGTATTGTCCCATCATCGTGAAGTTCGCATAAAGGGCCTCCACGACGACCGGCACATTGGGATCTTCCGTCTCTTTGGCTTTCTTCCCGCAGGTGAAATCCGCCGCAACCATGGTACAACCGGCTTTCCCGACGAGCGTCTGCAGGTCACGAATGAACGCCTTCGACTCCTCGCGGGTGAAGAGTCCTTCCCGGACTTCCGCCAGTTCACCACGCAACTTCCGCATCGTCGAGCACTTCTCGTCGAACCCCCCACTGACTGCGTCCAACTCCTCGGCCATCCGGTCCACGACCGGCTCAAGCCGCCGCATCGCATGCAGGTAGCCGATATGAGGGGAGATCACCCAGTTGTACACGGCCAACACCCCGATGAGGAATGGGGCAGCCGTCAGGGCGCATCTCCTGGATCCCAGGGACTTATAGCTATGGTTTGTCGTCACGGGAGGATTCCTGTTTCACGGTTTTCAACGTGCATTCGATCTCGTACTCCACCGCATTCGCATCGGCCTGCCGCTGCTCCATGCGTGCCAAGTGGACCGATTCGAAGAGGCCTCGGCCGTCGAGGTTCTGTACGAGCATCTTTGCCTCCTCATACGATACGGCCAATCCCTTCAGAGAAATAACTCGGCTATCGTCACATGCGAGATGGGTAACATAAACGCCCGGCGGCGCAGACCGACCGATCGCGTTCAGAATCACCGGCCAATCCACCTCGTGCTTGGCCCGGACAACATCCATGCCTGCCAGTTGTCTCTGAATCCACAGAATTTCCTCATCGAGGTATCGGTCCCGCGCAACCGCCGCAGGCATCGTGTACAACTGCCCGTCCAATCGAGTCCGCCCGATCCGCCGATTCATTGCTGCCGTCGTGTGCGTTAGAAACTGGACGATCAGAAAAACTGCGAAGAATACGATCGCCGCCGCGTTGGCCGCGATCAACAGGCGTTTGGACGAGGATCGCGCGAGGATCACATCATGTGGCGTCAGGTCGATTCGCAGCTCGTCGCCGTCCAGGCCCAGCAGCTTGAGGGCGGCGCCCACCGCCATGGCTGATGGCATGGGAGAAGCTTCGCCAAAGGGACATGCACCGGGCTCGCATGAATCCATGACGACGGACGACCCCATATTCGGACTGAACGGAGGCGCGATCTCGTTCTTGTCGTATGCCGCGTCGTGGATTACCAGGCGGGTCTGCACCTCGGAGCTTCCGCTTGACGCGGCAGTACGATGGTATCGCAAAACCTGGCTCAGCTCTTCCGTCAACCAGGCAGACAGCCGGCCCGGCGTGTCCACATCGGCCGGCAGGTCTCTGACCCTGACGAAGTCCAGAGTGCCTTTGCAGAACAGGCACACGACCAGGTTGCAGACGCTGAGCACGCCGATCAACGTGCTGCCGTTGTGCGCCATCCCCCGCTCGCCTGCCAGAAACGCCCGGGCATAAGCCAGCGCCGCGGGCTCGACGGAATCCACGGTGATCCCCGCTGCACCGCACGTCTGGAGGATCTTACCCGTCTCTTCCGCGTCCGCCCCCACGGCCAGCAATCGCTTCTGTGAGGCGGAACCGGTTTCGATCCCGCAGAAATCGGTCTGCTTCCGCCTTCCGGACAGCGACACGTACTGGCTCAACTCCGCGTCCACGAACTCGCTGATGTTCGTCGGCATTTGTCGGGGAAGATCCAACAGTCGCATGATCGTGGAATGGACCGACACGGCCACGGCAATCCCAACGCCGCGCGTTCCGGCGCGTCTGCCGAGCTGCCTGAGCACTCGTGACATCGCTTTGGCCCGCACACCCGACTTCTGGGGGTCCTCGACGGGCAAATCGCCGTTCGCCGCCGCGATGATCCTGATCCCGCGAGGGGTCCTTTCCACCAGCGCGGCGCTAATGCGCCGACTGCCGATGTCGATACCCAGAGCTGTCTTTGTACGAGGCTTCATGGATTGATCCGCAATTCATCGATCCTGACAAGATATGGCGGCCCACTTGGGGCTGTCGTTACATCCGCCTCCAGACGGACCACAAAACCATGCGACGTCATCGCCGTCGAAGTGATCGTCGAGCCGGCAACGGACACGGTGTACGACCCGACGTCGAAAGGCTTGTCCGTGAACCCGTCACGCCAGCCCGAGTCGGCCCGTAGCCGGGCGAGGGCGTCATTCAAGCCCGCCTCGGCCACGGCCATCGCCTCTACGCCGTGGATATGGTTCTGCATGAGCTGAATCTCCTCGGCGTTCACCTGCAGATGACCCATCACCGTGGCCGCCAGCAGCGCCACGAGGACCACCACGACGAGCAACACCGAACCGGATTCATTGCATCTTGTTCGCATCGAGTTCCACTCAAGGCACGACGGCCCCGCCTCCGGATGAAGCGGCGACATCGACCTTCGCATAGTCCGTGAACAGTATGTTTGCTTTCTGGCCCGTTTTCCTGTCATTCGAAACAACGAACAGCACGACGGTCCTGCCCCCGGCGCCTCCCACGTAGCCTGCCGGCACGCCGCTTCCCGACCCCGCAAGCGTGATCTCGGCATCCGTGTCCACAGACGCCTGAACGAGTTCGTAGCAAGAGGAGCCATAGTTCCAGATGTACAGCGAGGCCCCGTCCGCGCGGGCCGAATGGGCATTCACGCCTTTGCCTTTCCACGCCGCGACCAGGCTCGCCAGATCCCGTGGGTCCTGGTCGAGTTGAAACGTCATTCGAAGCTGGGCGAACAGGGATTCACTTGAAACCGCCACGACATGAGACTGCCCGTCGTCGGCCTGGATCAGATCGTACTGGTCAGCTTCAAAAAGGGCGGCCGGCACACCCAATTCATCCGGCACCTGCGGCTTGCCCTGGCCGGCAAACGCGAAGCTGTCCACGCCCGGACGGCTCGTCGAGAAGTCATACGTCGCAGAGCGTTTCTCATCCGTTCCCCTGTGCGGAGCAACGCGGAGGTAGCAGGCCCCGCCAATCGCCTTGTCGCGAGCCAGGGCCCCTGGGCTTCGCAGCCCGGCCTCCCAAGTCACCAGGCGAATTGCCTCCAGTGTCTGCGACGAATCGGCAAGATCGTCTATGCCACGGCAGATGAACCGTAAATACTCCACAGGCCCGACAAGCTCGCTCAGATCACCGACCGGTCCGAATTCAACGTAGCCGCCTGTTCCCAGGTCACAGCGGTATATTGTGCCGTCAGCCGCCTCGAACTCGAGGTAGCCGTCGTTGCTCGCGCTCGAGCCGGCGGTCACGATTCGTCTGGCTCCGGCCAGATAACGGCAGAGCTGCTCATTCAGCACTCGGGCGTTCTGGACCATTTCCAGATTGGCCCACTGTACATCGGCACTGTTGCGGACCCCGGCAAACAGCGGCATGATCGCCGCGAATACCGTCGCAATGATCGCCACGGCAATCGTCAGTTCCACGATCGTGGTCCCACGCCGATCAGTCGTCTTGTCTTTCGCACGAACCATTTCTTTCTGCGCACTCCATGACAACGCACATGGAGGTTTTCGGCACAAATGAGCGCAGGCATTACACTGTGTGCGTGGGGATATTCCGGCGGAATGTCTGTGGCCGGAGTATTCCCCCGAAGACGCCCGTGAGCACCCAGGACATGCTTTTATAGGTCGCTCTCTGACAGCGACCCAGCGATGGGAGGGCCCGCTGCGTCGATGCCCCATAACCGCCGGGTCCGGACATCCGGGACAGTATGATCTCCTCACTGCGGCCCCGGCCATCGGCGGGCCACGGCGGTGGTCAGGCTCACTTCGATCTCATGCGCCTCCAGCACTCCGTTGCCATTGCGGTCGAGGCCCACGGCCACGGTCAACGTCCTGAGCGCCGGGTGTTCATCATCCGCCACCGTGCACAGGAAGCCATCCTGAAGCACACGGGAATTCACTCGAAAGGGCTCGTCGTAGTGATAGACCGACCTGGCTCGGATCCGCTCCAGTTCCCGTTGCGCCAGGAGCAGACTCCAGCTCTTGCGCTCGATGGCGCGGTCCATGCCGTGCGTCGCCGTCAGGGCCTTGAGAAGCGGGAGAATGGAGATCAGAAGCAAGGCCGATGCGACGACCGCCTCGGTCAAGGTTACCCCTGAGCGCCAAGCACGAGAAGGCGTCCTCAGCCGTCGCGTCGAATCCATTTCACCGCTCCCGTCGCAGGCGCGATCTCCACCACATACTCCCTGCCGTCTGTGGCAATCCGGAGTTCCGTATCGCTGCCGCTGCGCAAATTGCCGAGAGGACTGAATTCGAATCGTTGCCCCCCGCTGCACCGCACACCGTGGGGAATGTCGCAGGTCGCCACCACGGCGTCGTCGTGCAAACTGATGATCCGGTAGCCCGTGTAAGGCGCCCCGCCGCTCATGACCAGGGCGAACCCCGTCGGATTCCGAGCGGCATGCATAATGGCATCGGCGCGAGCACGTCGGAGACTCGTGGCGATCTGCTGAACGACGGCATCGGCTTTCGCGCCGGACACCGCGGCGAAATTCAGCCGGGGCACGGCAACACAGGCCAGGATCGAAAGGATCAGCACAACGGTGACAATCTCTACAAGGGTGTAACCAGCCTTTCTCACAGTGATAGTACCCCCGCGCAAGGCAAAGGACGGCGGCCCATACTGGCAGCCATCCTTCTCTGATTTACTCCCACGGCATTTGGATCGACGTCATCCGACGTGTCCTTTGCCGAGATCAATGGCTGTGCGGCGAAACCCGATGCGTCTTGGTGTTGTATGAATACTCCTTCCCGAATGGGCAAGCGGGCGGACCGTCCGGGAAGTACTCCGTGGGTTCCTTTTCGGTTCCCACGACGTCAGTCAGACTCTTGGGCCAGTCGCCCGTGGTGGAATAGTACAATTCAATCTGCGTGTTCAGCAGATCGATGTTCGTGTCGCAAGCATTGCTCTTGGCATTCGTCGCACCGCTGATCATACGGGGCACGGCGATGGCCGCCAACGCTCCCAGGACCATAACCACCACCAGAAGCTCGACGAGAGTAAAGGCTTTTCTACTGTGCATCGTATCCTCCTTACGTTCACGCTGGACAACATGGCAATTTGCCTATTGTTGCCGTTATCGACACGACCTGGCTGCGACTTAACAAGAAAGCCGGCCATAGCATGAAGAGACCTCGACTCTCCGGACTCGGCAACCGTCATTTCAGACAGGCCATATAATCAAACATGGGCAGGTACACCCCCATGAGAATCAGACCGATAACAAGCCCCATCAGGACAGTCAACGCCGGCTCCAGCTTGACCAGAAGGGATGTCGCCAGACGATCTGCGTCCTTGTCCAGCAAGTCCGCGGCCTTGGTGAGCATCTCCGGAAGGACCCCCGCCTCCTCCCCGGAAGCCACGAGCTGGATTACCATGGGAGGAAAGATTGCATGGGTCTGGAGCGACTTGGCGACCGGGTGCCCCGTCCGGATGGCCTGCTGCAGGTCGGCCGTGATGCGGGAGATCTCCTCGTTCCGGGCCGCCCTGCCGGCGGCGTCCAGGGCGTCGATGATCGGGACGCCCACCGAGATCAACATGCCGAACGTGCGGATGAACTGCGACACCAGAATCAGGCGACTCAACGGGCCCACCAGCGGCACTCGCATCTTTGATCGATCCCAACGGACGCGTACTCGCGGGTTCTTCAGCAACTGTCGAATTCCGAGCACGGCGCCGACCAGCCCGGGCGCAAGCAGCCACCACTTCGTCCTGAGCACAGCGCTCAGGGCAACCAGCACTCGCGTCGGACCGGGCAGCTCGACGTGCAGCCGCCGGTACAATTGGGAGAACATCGGCACGACGAAGATAAGCAGGGAGATCACCACGAGCGAGCACACCAGGCCAACGACCATCGGATAGATGAACGCGGCACGGGTCTTCTCATGAAGCTCCAGCCGCTTCTCCAGGTATCGGGCACTTGCATCAAGCGACTCCGTCAGCTTGCCCGAAGATTCGCCCGCATCGATCATGCCGAGGAAGAAGTCCGAGAAGACGCGGCGATGCTCATCGAAGGCCGCCTTCAGACTGGAGCCCGATTCCACGCGTCGACGGATATCGGCAAGAACCGCCTGGAACGCCTTGTTTTCCGTCTGTTGCTCAAGAATCTCCAGGCAGTTCGTGATGGACAGGCCCGCCGAGTACATGCCGCCGAATTTGTAGGCAAAGGAAGCCACGTCGCGCTGTCGGACGCGGCCGCGCAGTCGCAACGATGCGCGCTGACGACGCGCGCGGACCAGCACGTATCCGAGCTTCACGAGTTCGCGTCGCAGCGCCCGGATGTTTTCAACATTCGTATAGACACTGCTGATTTCGTTCCCGGCTGTGTCCCGTGCGATGTATTCGTAGACGGCCATCACTCGCTCTTGAGATCCACCACGCGCATCAGTTCATCGACGGTAGTCGAACCCCGGACCACCTCATCCAAAGCGCTGGTCCGCAAGCCCTTCATGCCCTCCTTCATCGCTTGCTCCTTGAGGAGGGTGTCGCCCGCTCCCTCCAGAATCATTCGACGTATCTTCTGCGAGATGGGCATAATCTCGTAGATCGCTTTGCGGCCCTTGTAACCGGTTCTATAGCAGTAGTGACAGCCTGCGCCGCGACACAGACGATTCACATCCCCCGGCTCGATACGGCCCTGGAGAAGGTCCCGTTCATGCGTATCGGGTTCGTAAAGCTGCCTGCACCGCGGACACACGACGCGCACCAGCCGTTGAGCGACGGCGCCCAGCAGGGCCGAGGCCACCAGGAACGGCGGAATGCCGATGTTGACCAGACGCGACACGGCCCCCGCCGCATCGTTCGTGTGTAGCGTGCTCAGCACCAGGTGCCCCGTCAGGGCGGCACTGATCGCGATTTCCGCGGTTTCCAGATCGCGGATCTCACCGATCAGAATGATGTCCGGGTCCTGTCTCAGAATGCTCCGCAGCGCCGAAGCGAACGTCATCCCGGCTGCCGGCTTGACCTGCACTTGCGTGATTCCGGGCAAACGGTATTCGACCGGGTCCTCGACCGTCACAATGTTGCGCTCCGGCGTGTTCACGAGCTGCAGGACCGAGTAAAGCGTGGTCGTCTTGCCGCTGCCGGTCGGGCCGGTGAGCAGGAGCATGCCGTAGGGATTCGCCGCAAGCTCCCGAAATCTCCGGTTGTCGTCCGGGGACGTCACGACTTCGTCCAGAGACCATCGACTGGCGTTTTTGTCGAGGATGCGAAGCACGACTTTCTCGCCCCCGATCGACGGCAGAGAGGACACGCGAAGATCATATTCCTGACCCTCGTGACGAAGCGTGATATGCCCATCCTGGGGGATCCGCTTCTCGGAGATGTCCATCTGGGCCAGGATCTTGATATGGGAGATTACCTCGGCCTGAGCCGAAACCGGGACATCGACCGCCTGCCGGAGCATGCCGTCCACACGATATCGCACACGGAGCTCGTTCGTCTGCGGCTCGATGTGAATATCGCTGGACCGGGCGTCAATGGCTCCTCGTATGATGGATGCGACCAGTCTCGTGATGGGGTCATTGCCGGCCCCCAATGACTCTTCGGACTCTTCGGGGACGGCGTCCATATCCTGCCCCGTGTCGCTCTTGAGCCGCATGGAGGCAATCGCCTGCTTCGTGACATTGGCCACGTCGAAATGGTAATGAATCGCCTGCTGCACGGCGTGCGGCGTAGCGGCCACGGGGACGACGCAGTAGCCGGTCTTGAGCTCGATCTCGTCGCGGGCGCGCAGGTCCAGCGGCGAAGCCATCGCCACGACCAACTGCCGGCCCTCCCGTTTGAGCGGGATCGCGCTGTGACGATTGGCCACCTCATGGGAGATCAGATGCGCCACAATTGGATCGATCATCTCGGGCGACAGGTTCACAAATTCGAACTTGTGGACGGCGGCAATGGCCCTGGCAAGCTGCTCCTCATCCACCAGTTTCTCCCGCTTGAGCAACGCGAACAGACTTTCTCCGGTCTGCTTGTGTTTTCGGGCCAAAGACTCGACCTCGGCCGACGACACCACCTTCTCACTCACGAGAAACGATATTATCGGGTCGCAATCGTTCACGACGTACCTCCGGGACACTATGCCACTGGGTGCTTATCGACAGATCAACCGGGGCACCTTAGATTGACGGTTGGCGATTTATGATTTACGATGTAAAGGAAGGCATCCGGGCCGAGGGGATTCCTCCCGTCGGGCCTCATGGGTCTGGGCGGCCCGGAGAGCCGATAGGATAGGAAATGATCGATTCAAAGGGATGGAGGTAACGACATGACGTGTCCGACGAGACTGCGAATAGGGGCCATCTCGATACTGTTGTGCGGAGGTCCTCTCGTCATCGCGCAGGATTTTCTGCAGGTCCGCAACCTGTTCAACGGCAAGGACCTGTCTGGTTGGGTCAACGTCAATACGGCCAAGGACACCTGGACCGTGCAGGATGGCATCCTGATGTGCACCGGGCAACCCATCGGGGTCCTCCGCACCGGCCGCCAGTATGAAAACTTCATCCTGCAGCTTGAATGGAAGCACCTGGAAGCAGGCGGCAACTCCGGCGTCTTCGTCTGGAGCGAGGGTGTCCCACCCGAGGGCCAGCGATTGCCCAAGGGCGTCGAGGTCCAAATCCTGGAACTGGAGTGGGCAATCCAGCACAACCAGACCGACGCCTATGTCCACGGTGAGATCTTCGGTACAGGCGGCCTCACCACCCAGCCGGACAATCCTCGCGGCGTTCGCAGCAAGTCCGCCGAGAAGCGATGCAAGAGCAAAGGACAGTGGAACCAGTATACGATCGTTTGCATTGACGGCGTCATCAAGCTGTCCGTGAACGGCAAATTCGTCAACGGCATCCGCAATGCGTCCGTCAAGAAGGGCTATATCTGCCTGGAGTCCGAGGGGGCGCCAATCCACTTCCGCAATATCCGGGTCATCGAGCTGCCGGCGGGCATCACGCCCCCGGATCGGGCCGCTCCTGTCGTCGAGGACGAGCCCGCCACTACAAAGAATCCCCAGAAGGAGGCAAATACATGAGACTGCTGCCGAGAGCAATCAGCCGCGCCCGCCGGGCCTTTCTTGGCGGAACCGCGGCCACCGTTGGCCTGCTCGCATTACGACGGCTCGGGCGTGCCGCCGCGCAGCCGTCCGCCGTGACGGACTCGGCGGAGTTGAAGCGCGTTGAGGCGGCGATTCCCGCCAAAGCGTTTGTCGCACCGCGAAAACCCCGGCGGCTGCTGATCTTCGACCTCAACGTCGGATACGGCGGCCACGGTTCCATCGCCACCGCGAACACCGCATTCACCTTGATGGGTGCCAGGACGGGTGCGTTTGAGACGGTGGTCAGCCGGGACCCCACCGTATTCGAGTCCGAGAGCCTCAAGCAGTTCGACGCAGTCTTCTTCAACAACACCGTCGGCAATTGCTTCGAGGACCCTGCCCTCCGGCGGAACCTGGTCGAGTTCGTCTACGCCGGCGGCGGGCTCATGGGCGTGCACGGCACCTCGGTCGCCTTCACGAAATGGCCCGGCGCGATCGAGGACTGGCCCGAGTTCGGCATCATGATCGGCGCTCGCGGCGCAAACCATCGCGCCAACGACGAGCACGTCTTCATCAAGCTCGATGATCCCACGCACCCGGTCAACCAGGTCTTCGGCGGCCAGGGCTTCGACTATCGCGACGAGTTCTTCCGCGTGCACGAGCCCTATTCGCGAAACCGCGTGCGAGTGCTCCTGAGCATCGACACGGAGAAGACCGATCTCCAGCAAGGTCCCGGCTACGGAAAGCTCGAACGAGCCGACAACGACTTTGCACTGGCCTGGGTCCGCAGCTACGGCCGGGGACGGGTCTTCTACTGCACCATCGCGCACAATCCCTATGTGTTCTGGGACCCGAGGATGCTGCAATTCTACCTGGCGGCCACGCAATTTGCGATGGGCGACCTGCCCGCACCGACAACTCCAAGCGCCAAGCTGACACCGGCAATTCGTGCTCAGGAGCAACTCGGCTGGCGACTGAGCCTTGTGCCCTCCCTGCCCCAGGAATCGACGCTTTTCGAGACCATCGACAAGGCGGCGGCGCCGGGCCTCCTCTACGTCGGTGGCAACAGCCTTCAGAAAATCAGCCAGGATATCCCCAGAGGTTTCAATCACGAGCTCAGTCGCGATGATATGAGACAAATCCGCCTGAAGCTGGATGCCGCCGGCGTCCGCCTGCTCACCTATCACGTGGATCGTATGCCGTCCGATGACACCGGCCGCCGAAGAGTCGTCCAATTCGCCAGGAGAATGGGCGTCGAGGCCGTCGTCACACCGCAGGGGAACCTGGCGATGGAAGGCGAACCGCCCCAGATCGTGAGATTGGACGAACCGGCTCGCGACAACCGAATCGATCCTCTTCTCGACGAGGCACATCGGCAGCGTCGAACACCCATCATCTTCTGTGTTGAATCCGCCAGCGACAGACGAATCCAAAGTATCGAAGCCTTCAACAACGCAATTATACAACTGGCCAAACGAGGTATGCCATGACACAAGATGCGAATTTCGGTCGATGCACACGACGCCGGTTCATGGGTCGCGCAGCGGCCATCTCGGGAGCAATGATCACCCCGTGGATTCTCCCTTCCTCGATATGGGGCTCCCAAGGGAACACGGCCCCGAGTAATCGAATCACCGCAGGACTGATCGGCCACGGGTGCATGGGACGCGGCCATTTGCGTCGGCTCGCAGGGGACCGGGAAATCCAGGTGCTGGCCGTGTGCGACGTGGACCAGGCGCGCCGAGACGAGGGCAAGCTGCGCGTCGAGGAGACGTACGCCGCCCGCTACCCCGGCGGGACGCACAAGGGCTGCACCGCTTACAACGACTACCGCGAGCTGCTGGCCCGGCCGGACATCGATGCGGTCGTGATCGCCACGCCGGACCATTGGCACGCGATGCAGTCGATCCATGCGATGGAGACCGGCAAGGACATCTATTGCGAAAAGCCGATCTCCGTAACCATCCACGAGGGCCGCCGATTGGTCGAGGTGGCCCGTCGATACGGCCGGATCTTCCAGACCGGGACGCAGTACCGTTCCATCTCGACAATCCGCGAGGTCTGCAACTTCGTGCGGGCTGGCGGTCTCGGGCAGGTCAAGTCGGTTTTCACTCTGTGGGGCAAGATCGGAAACCGCCTCGGCGTCGATTCGTACACGCCGCTCGATTTCGCCCTGCCTGTCGAGCCTGTGCCCGACGGATTGGACTGGGACCTCTGGGTGGGTCCGGCCCCCTGGCAGCCGTACAACAGCGCCTACCACAGGAACCCGATTCCCGGCGTGGTGCCCTGGTGCTTCCACGAGAGCTTCGGCGCCGGCGCAATCACGTGGTACCATTCGCACGCCGCGGATGTCATCCAATACGCACTCGGCATGGAGAACAGCGGCCCGGTCGAGATCATCCCCCCGAACACAGGCCAATTCCCGACGCTCACATGCCGATACGCCAACGGCACGCTCCTGCACCTGGTGGACCATTGGGGTATGGTGAAGGACGTGTACAAGGCCGTCCCCGCGACGGCTCGCATCGAGGGCAACTTCGGCGGCGTCTTCGTCGGCGAGAAAGGCTGGGTCACCTCCCTGAGCACGGGCGGCCAGATCGAAGGCGGTCCCGACGACCTCTTCGAGCGGATGAAGCTGACGACCCGCGAGGTGAACATCGGCGACAACAACCATCACGAGAACTGGTTCGACTGCGTCCGGACCCGACGCCAGCCCAGTTGCGGCGAGGAGATCGGGCATCGCGGCGCGTCCCTCGGACATCTGAGCGTCATCGGATTCAAGGTGGGCCAGTCTCTCACGTGGGACCCTCAGACCGAGCAATTCCAGGGCAACGACGCGGCCAACCGTCTGCTCGGCCGCTCGATCCGGAGCCCTTGGCGGCTCTAAGAACCGATACAGGAGGAAACATGAACACTGCAAAGACATGTAGGGTGCGTACCATGCACCATTCTTCAATCCCCGGGACACAGCTTCTGCCCGCGTTGCTGGCCCTCGCCATCGTGAGCAGTCCCATCCAGGCAGCTTCGCCCGATGTCCAGGCAAAAATCGACACGGACAAGGTCGTCATCACGGTGGACGGGAAACTCTTCACCTGCTACAAGTTCAGCCAGTCCCAGAAATATCCGTACTTCTGGCCGGTCATGGGACCGATCTCCGGCCAATCCGTCACGACAGAGACCTCCGAGCCCTATCCGCACCACCATTCGCTCTTCTTCGGCTGCGACCGCGTCAACGGCGGCAACTACTGGCAGGACACCAACGAGCGGGGCCAGATCCTCTCGCAGGGTCCGAAGATCGTGGAATCCTCGGGCGGCAAGGTCGTTCTCTCGGACGAATGCCTGTGGAAGCAACCCGACAAAGAACCCATCCTTCGCGACCGACGAACCATCGTCATCGCCGCGCCGAGCGAGAGCCTGCGATTCATCGACTTCCAGATCACGCTGGAGCCGCTGACCGACATTCGCATCCTCAATACGAATCACTCGCTGTTCTCGGCACGAGTCGTGCCCGAGCTGGCGGTCAACGCGGGCGGCACGCTAATCAACTCGGAAGGGAACACAGGCGAAAAAGGCACGTTCAACGCCGCGTCACCTTGGTGCGACTACTCGGGCACGCGAAACGGCGTGACCGAGGGCATCGCGATCCTCCAGCACCCGAGCAATCGCTGGTATCCGTGCAAGTGGTTCACGCGCGATTACGGGTTCTTCTCGCCCACGCCGATGAACTGGCTCGAAGGCGGTCAACTCGACCTTCCCAAAGGAGAGAAGTTGACGCTGAGCTATCGGGTCATCGTCCACAGCGGAGACTCGCAGCAGGCGGGAATTCCTGCCCTGTTCGACGCATACAAGCAGACAGCGAAACCCCCGCAGTCCGCGGCAGTCCCGATGGAGCACATCCGGGTTTCCCAGGATGGACGCGGCTTCGTCACGGAGACCGGTAGCCGGTTCACCCCATGGGGTTTCAATTACGATCACGATGAGAATGGTCGACTGATGGAAGACTACTGGTGAAGAGAATGGCCGAAGGTGGAGGCGGACTTCCGGGAAATGCGACAACTCGGAGCAAATGTCGTCCGCATCCATCTTCAGGTCGGCAAGTTCATGCGAGGTCCGGTCGAGCCGAACCTCGCGTCGTTGGACCAACTGGGTCGGCTCGTCAAGCTCGCGGAGCGAGAGCGTCTCTACCTCGATCTGACCGGCCTGGCCTGCTATCACAAAGCGGATGTGCCGACCTGGTACGACGCATTGTCGGAACAGGCTCGATGGGACGTGCAGGCCTGCTTCTGGGAGGCGGTGGCTGCCCGCTGCGCCGAGAGCCCCGCGATCTTCTGCTACGACCTGATGAACGAGCCCATCCTCCCCGGCGACAAGAAGGAGACCGACTGGCTGGCGGGCGAATTTGCCGGCAGCTACTTCGTCCAGCGTATCTCGCTCGATCTGGCCGGACGCACACAACAACAGGTGGCCAGAGCCTGGGTGGACCGGCTCGCCAAGGCGATTCGAAGCCGGGACGATCATCATCTCATTACGGTCGGGGTCATCCCCTGGGTGCAGTTTTTCCCTCAGGCCAAGCCGCTGTTCTATTCGAAGGAGGTGGCCGAGAACCTCGACTTCGCCTGCGTCCACTTCTATCCCGAGACGGGCAAGATCGACCAGGCAATCACGTCGCTCGCGGCCTACCATATCGGCAAGCCGGTCGTCATTGAGGAGACCTTCCCGCTGAAGTGCTCCGCGGACGAACTCGACGAATTCATAGAAAAGTCTCAGGCCACGGCTTCCGGCTGGATCGGCTTCTACTGGGGCAAGACGCCGGATGAATGCCGCCAATCGAACACGCTGTCCGAGGCACTGACCCTCGCCTGGCTGGAGCTATTCCAGAAGCGGGCAAACGATTTGGATTGATGATTTGTAGCTTTTGATTCGCGGAGCACAGCGGATCAGCTTCTTCAAATCAACAATCAGACCTCAACGATCAAGAATCACACTCCCCTCTGAAAAGCTGCTCGTCGAAAGCTTGATGGGCTCGAACGCCGCCAGGTCCTTGATCGGCACGGCGCCCCACGTCGTGTTCAGGTGGCCGAGCATCCGCGGATTCTTCTGGGTCCGCGAGTAGTCGATCAGGGCCTTGACCGCCTTCGGGTTCTTCCAACTGGCCGGCCAGACTCGAAAGCCCTTCTCCAGGAACATGGGGACCGATTCATAGGCGTCTCGTGGCTCGTAGTGCCAGTCGCAAATGATGATGTCCTTGGCAATCAGGTCGATGGCTCCGGCCGTGCCGTTGGCGCTCGCCTCCCACTCGCCGTACTTGATCTTGCCCGAGTCGATCAGGCGGTCGCCCCACATCAGCATCTCGACCTTCTTCTCCTCGACCAGATGCTTGTGGTAATCGTTGACGGCCTTGGCGAAAAGCTCCGCCTTGTCCTTGCCCTTGCAGCGAGGGCAGGACTCCTCGCCGATCAGGAACACCTCATCCATGCCGACGTGCAGGGCGTCGGCCTCAAAGGCTTCGATCAGCTCATCCATCAGGCTAAAAATCACCGGATTGACCTCGGGGTGCAGCGGGCACCAGCTTCGGCAGTAGATCTCCTTGTTCTCGGGGTACTGGCCGGGGCTCTCGTCGAACTGGGGGTGCTTCGTCAATAACGAAAACGTGTGCGAGCTCCAAGACTGGTGGCCGAGGCACTGGAACTGCGGGATCAGCCGAATCCTGTGCTTCCTGCACTCGGCAACCAGCCTGCCGATCTGCTCCTTGCTGCTGCCATTGTCGGATGCCAGTTCAGGGTGGGACTGATACTTGAATCCGTAGTTGATCTCGGCAACGACGGCGTTGATCCCCGCATCGGCCAGCCCGCCGACCGCCTCGGCCAACGCTGCGGCCTGGCCTCGATTCCCCAGCATGACGTGCACTCCCAGCCAGGGGTGGGCGTTTCTCGGAGCATCTGCCGCAGACAGCTTGGACACAAGAAACACCGAAACCAGGAGACCAAGCATTGCACAAACCACAAGCTTTCTCATCGTCTAACCTCCCAAATGAACCGCACCGACCATCAGGCATATCTTCTCAAGATTCGCCGCGTCGACTTTGTCGAAGGCGTCGAGCCGATCCGAATCGACATCGAGCACACCCACAAGGACTCCGGCGGACGTCAACACCGGAACCACGATCTCCGAACACGTCGAGGAGGAACACGCGATGTATCCAGGGAACTCACGGATATCGGGCACGATCTGCGTCTTCCGCAGGCGGGCCGCGGCCCCGCATACCCCCTTCTCGAATGGGATCGTCAGGCACCCGTGCGTTCCCTGGTACGGACCGATCTTCAGCAGTCCCGGCTCGACCACGCGGTAGAACCCGGTCCAGTCAAAATAGTCGAACGCATGGCGCAGCTCGCAGGCCGCTGTCGCCATCACCGCGATCAGATCGGTTTCGCCCGCGATCAGGTTCTTCAGACGCTGCGATACCCCATCGTACAACTGCTGCTTGCTCTCTGCGTTCATTGTGCGACGCCCTTGGCCTCATGTTTCAGAGCCACATACTGCCCGGCCAGCTCGTTCACGGCGTCGTCGCTCTTGTCTACGTACAGTTCCAGCCAGCAGCCGTCAATCCCCTTTTTGGCCACCTTGATCCCGGCGGCCAACCGGCCGCGATGGTCCCCGCCGGCCTTGTCCCCCGCGATCAAGGCTGCCATAAGCCGGTCGGCGAGACTACCCTCGGTCTGTTCATAGGCCCGAGCCATGGCGAAAACAACCTCCGAGCCGGTCAACGTATTGCCCTGGCAGGCATAGTACCTGCCGGCCGCCGAGCCCCACCAGATGCCCGAAGGATCGGCATTTGCGCAATTGCGGTTGGCCGCCCGGCCCGACATATCGAGGATCGCCAGTTGGCGCTTGTCCCTCTGGGGATCGTCTCGCAGAAGCTCCGCGAGCACCTCCTCCGGCAGTCGACCCTCGGCCAGGAGGTCGAGTGCCCGCTCCCCCCAGAGCGGATTATGCCAATGCTGGGTACAGAACGCCCCGACCCCTGCACGGACATAGGGCACCACTTTCCCGACTGCCGGGTACCTGCTGGCGACGGCTGCCCCACAGACGCCGGTGTTAGGTTCCACCGCCACGATGGAGAATGTGCCGGACACCCCTGGAGACCGTGAGACCACAGACTGGGCCCCACACCCCCCCAGGAACAGCAGCATGAGGCAACTCATCGCACCAGGATCTCTCGACCGCATCGGCATTGCTCCTGACTACAGCAGACCCCTTGTGCACATATGCCTTTCACTGGCGATCTCGACTTCAAAGGCAAGTCCGGCTTTGCGAAGCTGGTCCCGGACCTCATCGGGAGTAAACGCCGCCAGCAGCGAATTGTAGAAGTCCCGCCTGAGGATCTCGGGCTCATTTGCCGAAACGGACTCAACAATCGCCTTTGCGTCCTCCCGTGTCGCGGGCCGGAACAAGTCCATGACATAGAGAACTGTCCCAGGTCGCCCCAGGCGCTTCGCCTCCTCCCAGAGAACCATCGGATCAGGCAGATGGTGCAGAAGATCTTTCGAAATGATCGCGTCGAATCCGCCGCGGCGTACTTTAAGTCCCGGAATGCGCCCCTCGGCGATCCGGACTCGCCTTGCCAGATCGGCTTTCTCCACGGCATCGTTCGCCAGGCGGACCATGACATCCGACGCATCCACGGCAACAATGTAGACCGATGATTTCGCCTTGGCCAGGCGGATGGGTATGTCGCCCGGTCCGCACCCTATGTCCAGAATGGTCCCCAGTCTCGAAACAGAAGCGTTGAGCAGGCCCTCTACGAACATTTGATTCGATGAGGAGAAATCGGCCCGCGCATAGGCGATTGCCTGCTGCTCGTCCTCCATCACCTCCGGTTCCGGAACTCGGTCCATACCGTCACCCTCCGGAGCCAATCAGCCGGCCATTGAGCCTTGAATTGTCGTATGGGAATGTTACCATGACTGCATCCTGAAAGATCGACATGGCCATACTATGGGGCATTCACATGAAAAGATCGAGAACAATTTCCGTGGCTGTTGTGGGCCTCGTTTGGATCACCGCGCGTGTCGCATCGGCACAAGTTCGGGAGGCCGGCGAGAGTGTGACGGTCCTGCCCGAGGAAACCGATGAACTGCTGGCCAATCCCGGCATCGGATGGGAGACCTTCCACAGAACCCCAGACAAGGATAAGAGCCTTCCGGATTGGATTCCTTCGACCGTTCACTATGCCCGCTGGGGTTGGGGCGTGCTGGAGCCCCGGCCGGGCGAGATAGACTACGCCTTCCTCGACAGGACTCTCCGGGAGACCCAGGCGGCCGGCCAGCGACTGGCATTTCGGGTCATGTGCTGCTCCACGTCGCCGGGCCGGCCTTACCAGCCGGAGTGGCTGCCGCAGATAGGCTGCAAGGTGCTCACAGTGGATTATAGCGGTCAGGAGGGTCTGACCATCCCCGACCTCGACGACCCGAACACCCTCGCGAGACATCTGCGTCTCATCCACCAACTCGGCGCACGCTATGACGGCCATCCCGACCTCGATCACGTGGACTTAGGCACTGTCGGCTGGTGGGGCGAGTGGCACATGAGCAGCTCGAAAACCGCCCGAATGCCGGCGTTGGAGAATCGCAAGCTGATCATCGACACATACGTCGCGGCCTTCCGCAAGACTTCCCTGCTGATGCTCATCGGGGATGCCGAGAGCCTCGCCTACGCGGCCGAGCGAGGAGCGGGCTGGCGAGCGGATTGCCTGGGCGACATGGGCGGCTTCTCGAAGAACTGGTGCCACATGCGCGATGCCTATCCGCAACTGCTGCAAAAAGCCGGCGTCCTGGACGCCTGGAAGAAATCCCCGGTCGCTTGGGAAAGCTGCTGGGAGATGCGCCGCTGGGTCCAGGAGGGCTGGTCGCTGCGGCATATCTTCAACTACGCGCTCGCCCTGCACGGCTCGTACCTGAACAACAAGTCCGCTCCCCTGCCCATCAGCAACGAGGTGCGACCGGAAGTCGAGCGGTTCCTCCGCCGGCTGGGTTATCGGCTGGTGCTGAAGGAGTTGAAGCATCCCGTACAGGTTCGGGCCGGAGCAACGCTGACAATCGAGGCAAACTGGCAGAATGTCGGATCAGCGCCCTGCTACAGACCTTATCGCGTCGCATACAGGCTCGCGAACAGCGAGGGGTGTGTCAGGACGCTGGTCGGATCCGTCACGGTCAAGAAATGGATGCCCGGCTCCGTCGAGTTGTTCACCGAGGAATTCATGAGGCAACCGCCGGACCTCCCGCCGGGCGAGGTGGTCCCGGTCACCGACCCCATCACGTTGCCCGCCGACGTGCCCGTCGGCGAATACACTCTGGCCGTCGGGATCGTCGGCGAGAATTCCACAGAACCGATCGTGCGGCTCGCCATCAAGGGGCGGTCCCCCGATGGCTGGTATCCATTGAGCAAGGTGACGATTCTGGAGTGATTGACAGGGAGGACCATGAACTCAAAGGCGCTCGCATGGATTCTGCTCTCGGCCGTCGGCCTGGGCATCGCCCATGCAAGGGAGTACTACGTCAGCCCGGCGGGCGATGATGCGAGTCCCGGGACTCAAACCCAGCCCTGGCGAACCATCAAGAAAGTCAATGCCACCGACTTCGCCCCCGACGACTGCATGCGCTTCCAGGGCGGTGAGACCTTTGCCGGCACGGTCTTGCTCGACCAGAACGACAACCGGCACAGCGGCATCGACAGGTCTGGTGTGGTGGTACATGAGTTATGAAAGCCTCGATTTCCAGAAAAGGACCGGGATGACCTCGCATCGCGTTGAAAAACAGACACTTCGCCCCCTCTTTATGAGCACGGCCTGTGCGTGCTGGATCGTCTTCGCTTCGGCCCATCCCGCCGCTGCCGTAAGACATGCCGTGCCCATGGAGCATCCAAGGCTGCTGGGCCCTCGACAGGAATTGAAGAACCTGGCCCAGGAGCGGACTCACGCCTATCAGCGAGTCCTCGCGGTGGCCAGAGGAACCGACGGCGACGATTACTCGAAGATGATCTCGATGGCTCTGGTCTGCGCGATCGAGGAAGACACCGCGATTGGCCGGGCCGCGGTGGAGAGCGCCATGAAGTACGTCGAAGGCCCGATTCGGGTCGGGCACGAGCCCTTCGCGACCGATCTGGCGCTCTGCGCGATCGTCTACGACCTCTGCCACGAGTGCTGGACGAATGCGCAGCGGGCACGATTCCATGAGTACGTGAACAAGACGGTCGAAGCGAACGTGAGCTCCGAGACCCACGTTTTTCACAACGGTTGGTACGGGTACAAGAACTGGGGGATTGGGCTGGCCTGTTACGCGGGCTACCACGAGAACCCACAAGCACCGGAGACGCTTCGCGTTCTGGAGGAGGATTGGCGCAGCCGTGCAGCGCCGGCGATGGAACTGGCCGGGGCCGGCGGCGGGTGGGCCGAGGGCTATTACATCAACTATTTCCTCTATGAGTGGCTCTTCTTCTGCGAGGTAGCGAGGCGATGCGAAGGGGTCGATTACTATGCCGACGTCCCACAGTTCTTCGGGCACCGGGCGATTGCGAGCCTGTTCGAGAGCTATCCGGGAATTGGGATCTACGGCTCCCGCCGGGCAATCCCCATGGGCGACGGAGGCGGGCGGGTCTTCGGCGGCGACCGCGACAAGATCCTGTCCGCTCGACGAATCCTCGTGAGTTGCTTCCGCGACGACCCCGATCATCAGGTGGTTCACACATTCAATGAGACGACGCCCCGATCGGGCGTTGGCAATTACGCATACAAAGACTTCCTGTGGCGGGATACGTCCATCCCAAGCGGCGATCCGACCGACTTTCGGTTGTCGCACATCAGCACGGGGCCGGGGTATGTCTACGCCCGCAGCTCGTGGGACGAAGACGCGACGTACTTCTTTTTCAAGTGCGGCGACCGGTTCACGGCCCACCAACACCTCGACGTCGGGCACTTCCTGATCTACAAGCACGAGGAACTCGCCGGCGACGGCGGGCACTACGACGCGTTCGGCTCGACGCACGACGTGAACTATTATCTGCGGACCCTCGCGCATAGCACGATCCTGGTCCACGACCCCTGCGAGACATGGTCGGGAATCCGGGCCGGCGTCGTCACCGGCAACGACGGCGGACAGGCCCACAACTGGCCGCACCACAATGGCGCCGTTACCGACCCCAAACAGTGGCTGCGGGACCGTAACCTCTACGACATCGCGGATATCGTGGCTTTCGAGGATACGGGGGACTATGTCTATGTGGCAGGCGACTGCACGCGGGCCTATGCGTCTCGGAAGCTGTCGTGCTTCACCCGGCAGATCGTCTTTATCCGGCCCGGGACCTTCGTCATCTTCGACCGCGTCTGCTCCACGAAGCCCGAGTACAAAAAGACTTGGCTTCTCCAGGCCATGAAGCTGCCCATGACCGAATCGGATTGGCTCATCGTGACCAACGGCAAGGGCCGGCTCTTCGTTCAGATTCTGCTTCCGGAGAATCCCGCGATTCGATCGGCAGCCGGTACGGACCTCTACGCCTACGGCGGCCACGACTATCCGCCGCGACGGGACACGGGGCCGGCCCCGGAGTGCCGGATCGAGGTATCGCCGCGAGAGCCGCGTGCAATGGATTGTTTTCTTCATGTGTTAACGGCCACCGGCGCCGAAGTCACCACGGTCGAGAAGGCGGCCGCCGTCGTGGGCGATGGACAAGTGCAGGTTGTCCTCGGCGCCTCGGCCCTCACATTCGCAATGGATCAGGTGGCCGGGACCATCGAATTCGCCGGGCGTCAGGCCAGCCTGACCGACACCGTCGTGCTCCCATATGTTGAATAGGAGAGTCAAACATGGACGTGAAGATAGCGGGTCGTACCCTGGAACTGGTCGAGGGCGACATCACGGAGATCCAAACCGATGCAATCGTCAACGCGGCGAACGACCGGCTCATCCTCGGGGCAGGCGTGGCCGGCGCGATCCGGAGGAAGGGCGGCCCCGAGATCCAGGCCGAATGTGACCGGATCGGCGGCACTTTCGTCGGGGGGGCCGTCATCACCACCGGCGGCAAGCTCAAGGCCAGGCATGTCATTCACGCCGTGGGACCCCGGATGGGAGAGGGTGACGAGGACCGCAAGCTTCACGACGCCACCGTGAACTCGCTGAGACTGGCGGACGAACACCACCTCAAGAGCCTCGCCTTCCCGGCGATCAGCACCGGCATCTTCGGCTTCCCTCTGGAGCGGTGCGCACAGATCATGCTGGGCGCGGTCATTGCGTACCTGCGGGGCAAGACTCATCTCGAACGTGTCGTCTTCTGCTTGTTCGGCCGAGAAAGCTACCAGGTGTTCGCCGTCCAGCTCGAACGGGAGACCGCCTCGTGAGGAGCGCGCCCCGTGCCGGAATTCGGCGCCGCAATCATTTTCGTTTGACTTGCTATCTCCAGCAGGAGAACGGCCCGAAAAGCAACGACAGCCATAAGTCCCCACAAACTCAAGCACTTACGGGCGACAGCCCAAACACCAAGTCCGAGGCGGACGGAAATCTTGCGTTTCATTCGGGTTTTGAGGGCGAAAACCCAGATGATTTGGCGGAGGTCGCCGCCGCCTGGCCGGGCCTGCCGGCCGACGTGAAACGGAACATCCTGTACGTGGTCAGGAGCTACACACCTGGCAACGGCCCGAGCGCCGCAAGAACGTGAATCCTGCGCCGCCCGGGTCTGTTCGCGTGAACAGCCGGCGGCACTGAAACTCGGGGGGTGGAGTGCGACACGATAAACGTGGAGAACCAGAATCCGATCGTGTCACGGAGGACGACCAAAGAACAGGAAATCCTGGAGCTGGCTGTGGCCCGGGTCCATGACGCGCTCATCGCGTATCCGCTGGGATTCCGCCGGCAGATCCTCCAGGAAGCACTGCGACGAATCCCGGCAGAAGTCGCCCGGGCCGAAGAGGCCGAGATCGATGCGACGTTCGAAGTGCTTTGCGGTCGAAGATCCGCCGCGAACGCGGGCCTGCGATTTGCCGGAGCCCTCGGGACACCGCGCCGGGATGCTAACAGTTGACGAGAACCGCCAGAGCGGCAACGCACGGACGCGAAAGTTGCCGGCATGGCCCGACTGAGGACGAAGGCGGCAGGCCGTGCCCAGGACGGAAGGAGGAGATCAAAGGGGCCGGTCGTTCTGGCCGGCCCCGACGATCAGCACAGGGCGAGATAGGCCAGGACGGCGACGATCAGGACCTCGCGGGGCAGCAGCACGGCACGGACCTGGGCGACGAAGACGGCGAGCATGGCGGACCTCCTGTGAACGGGAACTCGGGATGGCGTGACACTCTCCACCCCAAGTATGGCGCACCCTCCCCCGCCCGGCAAACGACAATCAAGAGAATCTGCGTAGTGTTTTTCTGCTTTCCGTCGCGGCGGCCGGCGGATCGGGCGGCCAGGAGGACCGCAGGCCGGGCCCACCCACCCCACGGGGGGAGCCCCCCCCGGCACCCCCCTCCCTCCAGTACCGTTACCCCTGTTCCCCGGGCGGGGTCGAAGAACAAGGCGAGCCGAACGGCAACCCGTGAGCGGGTCCCATCCCGAGTACGGGAGGCACGCAGACGGGCCGCGGCGGACTGAGCCGGGGGGCCCCACAGTACGGTATGTTTTGGCTCTGCGGCCGTCCCCGGGTATACTGGAAGCGCCCGGGCGGCGCGGGGGCGGCCGGGCCTTGGAGGCTACGGCGATGAAGAAGAAGGCGAAGCGAAATCCGACGAGGCTCACTCAGGACGAGCTGTTCTTCCTGGGCAAATTGGAAGCGGCCCGAGGATTGCGGAAGCACGCGCGGGAGGCGGAGGATGTCTGGCTGAACCAGGGCCGCAAGGAAGGGCTGGACGTGGACAAGCTGGTGCAGATTCTGAACGCGGAGGAGAAGGAGTTCCGCCGCAAGCATCCGGACCGGGCGTTCCCGCCGGATTCGCCTTGACGGGGGGCCCCCCACGGTACGGGATGCAGTTGCGGGGCGGTCGTCCCTTGCTACAATGGGACATCGAGTGGGTAGGACGGTTGATTGATTGTCTTGGGGGGCAAGAAGATGGCGGCACGCAAAGGCATGGACCGGACGATCGACGGGATCTATGCGGCCTGCGATGAGGAGTTCGGGGCCGAACATCATTATGCGGCCGTGCGGCGGGCGGACCAGTTCGTCGAGAACTTCGAAGCCGACCGGCCGCGGAACGCCGTGCAGGGCTACCGCCTGATGCGCCAGGCTTACGCCGAGGTTGCGGCCCAGCACAAGCCGAAGGAAGAGCCCCGCCCCCTGCGGCCGCGCCCCGCGAGTTGGGCGTGCACCAGATCGAGGACTCGGACGAGTTCAAGCCCGGCACGCTGGAGCAGGTCCGCGCGGACATGGCGGCCCGGATGAAGGCCGGGACCTACGACCCCCAGGCGTTCGCCGGCGATCGATAGCACGCGCCACAGGCCCGTAGAGCGTCGATCCCCCCAACCCGCCCAGACGACACCCTCGGCCGGGCCCCGGATCGCCTGCCGGGCCCTACGCGGCGGGCGTCGGCGGCCACGTGGGAAACTGGTTCAACGGCGCAGTTGCCTTCCTCCAACCGGCCGGGTACAATTCTCGGCCAAGATCGGGACGGTGCTTTTTCGAAAGGCCACTGTATGCTCTGCAAGACAGACAGAAGGCGGATGGAGAACGCAACGGTGAAAATACTTGCCCTCGGCGGACAGGGGGTACTGATCCCCGGGGCAATGATTCTGACGGCCGGGCACTGTATCGACTACAAGGTTACTGGAGCGATGGTTCTTGGCGATTATTTCATCGAGGAGATTCACACCCAGCGCGGTGCCATCAAAGCCTCTGTATTTGCCGTTGAGCCCTGTGCTGACGCTGCGATTCTCGGTTCACCAGACGATCAGGAAATGACCGAGGAGGCAGAACGGTTCAAGGAGTTCTGTGAGGCTACGAAGGCCATTCGGCTATGCACGGCCGATTTTCCTTTGTTCGAAGTGGTCCCCATTCATCTTCTCACGCACCATGGCGAGTGGATGACTGGAGAGGCGAGACAATGCCAGGAGCAGGCAAAGGCTCTGGCGATACGATTTGACCGACAAATCGAGACAGGCACTTCTGGTGGTCCCATCGTGAACGATGCCGGCGAGTTAGTCGCTATCCTTTCGAACTGTTGCGCAAACGGCCTCAGTGTGGACAATGCGCAACCTCGTCCTCACCTTGCACTACCTGTGTGGGCAGTGCGGCGGATAGAAAGCTGCCAGCGGGCAACGCCCGCATGATCGCGGGACAGTTAAGCTTCCCTTCGCCGGCCCTCTTTCCTCGTTGCGGGCATGGCGATACAATCAAGGAAAGAACCGCAACGACGAAAGGAGTATGGACGTGGCACCGAACGGCAGTTGGAAATGGACACCGCAGAAGATCGAGAAGATGGCTGCGAGCCTGCTGGCGTTCATGGAGGATCCCGAGCATGTCTTCTTCAAGGAATGGTGCATCCGCGAGGGTATCCCCGCATCGCACGTCGCCCGGTTCGCCGAGATGAGCCCGACCTTCGCCGAAGCGCTCGAACGGGCGTCCGACATCCAGGAACTGCGTCTTCTCCAGGGCGGCACCAGCGGAAAATTCCACCACGCCATCACCAAACTTGTGCTTACGAGCAAATACGGCTACAGCGATCGGTCGGACTTGGCCGTCACTCCCAGCCCCGCCCGGAGGATTCCTTGCACCGTCGAGGAGTGCGACCGGATGATCGCGGAAGCCCAGGAGCAGAAGCGACTGCTGGAAGGGATTGTCGCCGATGCCCGGGCTGTCGAGACGGCCATCGTGGGCGGCTGATTCCGCGGCGGGTCCCGCCAGGAAGCGCAACGGGGCCGCGGGCCCTCCGCGGAGGCGGTGTTTCTCGATCCCGAGCGAGATGCCGAGCGGCGGTCTATCCCTCCTGGCGAGTCTCGACCGCGGCCGCCGGTCGTCCGTCCGTTTGGACTGGCGAAATCCCCTTGCTCCGGCCGATGATAAGGGATAGGATTCGAGCGAACGCGAAGGTTGGAAGGCCGCGACACGCGGAGAAATCGCCGGCCATCATTGATGACCGTGGGGTGATGCTGTTGTCAATGTGCTGCGATGATTCCTGCTGACCTCCACAGAATGGATGACACGACGGGTGCCTGAATGGCCGGGCTTTTCCATTGCCCCGGCGGGCACGACGAACGGGAGCACGTAAGGGATGAACAACTTCAGCGAGAAGGCCAACTTCATCTGGTCCGTGGCGGACCTGCTGCGCGGCCCCTATCGACCGAACCAATACAAGGACGTTATGCTGCCGCTGACGGTCTTGCGCCGGCTCGACTGCGTTCTGGAGCCCACGAAGGACAAGGTCCTGGCCAAGGTCAAGTGTCTCGCAGACAGCAAGGTCAAGCAGCCGGACCCCATCCTGTGCCGTGTCTCCGGCGTGCCGTTCTACAACACCAGCCGCTACACCTTCGAGAAGCTCAAGGGCGATCCCGACGGCATCGCCGCCAACCTGACGAACTACATCAAGGGCTTCTCCACCCGCGCCCGCGAGATCATTGATCACTTCGGCTTCGAGGAGCACATCGCCAAGCTCGATAAGGCCGACCGCCTGTTCCTGGTCGTCAAGAAGTTCTGTGACATCGACCTGCACCCCGACCGGGTGTCGAACATCGAGATGGGCTACATCTTCGAGGAACTCATCCGGCGGTTCAACGAGGCCTCCAACGAGGAGGCGGGCGACCACTTCACCCCGCGTGAGGTCATCCGCCTGATGGTCAACCTCATCTTCATGCCCGACAACGAGGTCCTGGCGGGCAAGGGCGTCATCCGGACGCTGTTCGACCCGGCCTGCGGGACGGGGGGCATGCTCTCGATCTCCGAGGAGTACATGCGGGAGCTCAATCCCGACGCCCACCTGGAGGTCTTCGGCCAGGACTAC
>DCUI01000048.1:247-2622 GCA_002327785.1 Phycisphaerales bacterium UBA2218 | reverse complement strand
GGCAGTTCTCAGCTCTCTCAGTTTATGGACCAAACGAACCCGCTGGCAGAGTTGACACACAAACGCAGATTGTCCGCTCTGGGCCCTGGCGGTCTCTCCAGAGAGCGCGCAGGCTTCGAAGTACGAGACGTCCACCACTCGCATTACGGCCGCATGTGCCCAATTGAGACACCGGAAGGTCCTAACATTGGCCTGATCGGTTCCTTGAGCACGTACGCGCGTATTAATGAGTATGGTTTTATAGAGTCACCTTATCGCATAATCGACAAAGAGAACAATGTCGTGACGCAAGAGGTCGTTTATTTTACTGCGGATACAGAAGAGAAGTTCATCATAGCTCCGGCAAATGAAAGACTCAATGAGAACAGCTTTTTCGAGAACACGTCCGTCGTTTGCCGCAGAAAAGCTGACATTAAGCTCTTCCCTGCAACGGAAGTCGATTTAATGGAAGTTTCGGCGCAACAGATGGTTTCCGTTGCAACCGCTATGATTCCATTCCTTGAGAACGACGACGCCAACCGCGCCCTGATGGGATCGAACATGCAGCGTCAGGCCGTGCCGCTGCTGCGTGCCGATGCGCCGCTGGTCGGCACCGGCATGGAGAGGATTGTCGCCCACGATTCAGGGGTCGCGGTGGTCGCCCGCCATGACGGCATGGTCGAGAGCGTTGATGCCGGCCGCATCGTGGTCAAGATCGACGAGCGTGAAGTCGACGAGACCGGCACCGGCGTCGACATCTACAACCTGGTGAAGTTCATCCGCTCCAACCAGAATACATGCCTGAACCAGAAGCCGATCGTCAAGGTTGGCGACCAGGTCAAGCGTGGCGAGATCATCGCCGACGGCCCGTCGACCCAACTCGGCGAACTGGCGCTGGGGCAGAACGTACTGGTCGCCTTCATGCCGTGGGGCGGCTACAACTTCGAGGACTCGATCCTGATCTCCGAAAAGCTGGTGCGCGAGGACCGCTACACTTCGGTGCACATCGAGGAGTTCGAGTGCGTCGCCCGTGATACCAAGCTTGGCAAGGAAGAGATCACCGACGACATCCCGAACCTCGGCGAGGATGCCCTGGCCGACCTAGATGAATCAGGGATTATCCGCATCGGTGCCGAAGTCAAGCCGGGCGACATCCTGGTTGGCAAGATCACCCCGAAAGGGGAGACCCAGCTCTCCCCCGAGGAGAAGCTCCTGCGGGCGATTTTCGGCGAGAAGGCCGGCGATGTCCGTGACACCTCCCTCAAGGTGCCGCCAGGGGTTGAGGGGGTCGTGATCGGCGCCCGCATCTTCTCGCGCAAGGGGGCGGACAAGGATACCCGTACCGAAGCGATTGAAAAGGCGGAAATCGACAAGCTGCTCAAGGATCAGCACGACGAGATTCGCATTATTCGCGAGTCGTCACGCGGCAAGCTGGCTGCACTGCTGGACGGCCAGACCGTGACCATGCCGATCAAGGACCTGGAAGGCAAGACCCTGCTGCCGAAAGGGCGTAAACTGACCCTGAAAGCGCTGGAAACCATCCCCTTCAGCCAGTGGAAGGAACTCTCCCTGGAGGATGAGGATGCCGAGGATCGGGTGGCCGAGGTTGGCCGCCGGTTGGCCGAGCGCGAGGACCTGATCAAACACGTCTTCTCCGACAAAATTGAAAAGCTCAAGCGCGGTGACGATCTGCCGCCGGGCGTGATCAAGATGGTCAAGGTCTATGTGGCCATCAANNATGGCCGGTCGCCACGGCAACAAGGGCGTGCTTTCGCGCATCCTGCCCGAAGAGGATATGCCGTACATGGAAGATGGTACGCCGGTCGAGATCGTTCTCAACCCGTTGGGCGTTCCGTCGCGTATGAACGTCGGCCAGATTCTCGAAACCCATCTTGGCTTGGCGGCACGCGGCCTCGGCGGGCAGATCCAGGCGGCCATCGACAAGCTGACCGAGCCGAAGAAGCTGCGTGCCCAGATCAAGCAGATGTATGGTGACAAGGAGCTGGACCACTTCATTGACGGTCTCGATGAAGAGACGGTCATGGAACTGGCCCGAACCCTGAGCAAGGGTGTGCCGATGGCTTCACCGGTCTTTGAAGGGGTTCACGAGAGCCAGATCAGGACCGAACTGGAGCGGGCCGGCATGCCGCACGACGGGCAGATGACCCTGTATGACGGCCGTACCGGCGAAGCGTTCAAGGAGCAGGTCACGGTCGGCATCATGTATATGCTCAAGCTGCACCATCTGGTCGACGACAAGATCCATGCCCGTTCGATCGGCCCGTACAGTCTGGTCACCCAGCAACCGCTCGGCGGCAAGGCCCAATTCGGCGGTCAGCGTCTCGGCGAGATGGAGGTGTGGGCGATGGAGGCCTACGGGGCGGCTCATGCCCTGC
>DCUI01000048.1:0-192 GCA_002327785.1 Phycisphaerales bacterium UBA2218 | reverse complement strand
TCAAGGGGAAGCACACCCTGGAGGCAGGGCTCCCCGAATCGTTCAACGTTTTGATCAAGGAACTCCAGGCCCTTTGCCTCGATGTCGAGTTGCTCGAAGAGGAAGAAGAATAACCCTAGGTCCCCTAGGACTTATTGAACCTATAAGACTTATAGGCTAGCCAAACCACCGACCATCCTGCAAGGAGGGTGT
>DCUI01000076.1 GCA_002327785.1 Phycisphaerales bacterium UBA2218 | reverse complement strand
CTCCGGCATCCGCTTCGCGCGGGAATCCAGCCTGGAGGAATTCTTCCTCCACTTCTATCTGCCGTCCTGTCCGTCGCTGCAGACGGAAATCTACCTTGGTGAGGATCTGGCCGGTATCGGCTTTCTCGATGTCGGGGCGGATTGCCTGAGCAGTGTCTACTTTTGTTTCGATCCGCGACTCGCGGATCGCAGCCTCGGCATCTTCAGCGTCCTGCGTGAGATCGAGCACGCCCGTAGCCTCGGCCTGACGTATTACTATCTGGGATATTACGTTCCCGGCTGCCCGATCATGGACTACAAGGATCATTTCCGGCCGCGGGAACATTTCGACTGGCGTTGCAGTCGCTGGCAACGCTGCAGTGGACGACCGGGTTTCCTCTCGGATAGCAGTCGAAGCGATGGTGAGTGAGTTGCTCCAAAACTGCCTGTCGCTGTTCACGAGTAAGCCGAATGCCGCGATTTCCCTATTGGAAGAACAATTCCTGCTGAATCTGGTAGGGACTCGTAATGTAGGCGCGGAAGGCGATGCGGCCGGCAAATGCGAGAAGGGTCATGAGCCGATCGTGGTTGACCGGGTGAGTGACCCGCAGCAGCGCCTCATCGGAGTTGAACCAATCGAGTTCCAGGCTCTCTTCGCTCGGGACGAGATCGCCTGATTTCCAGGTGGCAAGAAAACCGAAGATAATGGCTGACGGCGGCGTGAGCTTCGACCAGACGGCCGCCAGAGGCCCCGGGTCGACCGTGGCCCCGGTCTCTTCCAGAACTTCGCGACGGGCGGCATCGAGCAGGCTTTCGCCTTCCTCGACTCGGCCCTGCGGGATCTCCCAGCCCCGGCGGGGATGGCGAATGAGCAAAATCCGACCGTCGTCGTTGCGCACCAGGCAACTGGCGACAATGATATGTTTGGGCTGATCCATGGTTACCTCGCAGGGGCTTGTCTGTTTGTCAGTCTGCCGCATCGGATGGTGCTCCGGGCGTCGTAGACAAAAAGCGGAGACGGCGTGTCGTGCAGTTGATTTCTGTGGCAATAAAAGTAAAATGTGTCTAATTTATGATTTGCGGGCCGGAGTGTCCAATGTGCTGGTAACTCGTCCCTAAACCCCCTCCTGGGAAGAGATTGCAGCGCCCGGCCCGCACTTTCCCACCCGACAACACTTCGCAGCACTTCAAGTCTCGATTCAGCTAAATTACGGGAAGATATCCACTCTAATCTGCCATCAGACCAATCAGTCACCCTGCCCCTGCGGCAGATTGAGGGAAATGAGCAACAGGTCGGTCTCACCGTTGTTTTCGTAGCCGTGCAGTTCTCCGGCGGCAACCCGTATGATCGAACCGGGGCTCACGGTGCGTCGTTCATCGCCAGCGAGCACCTCGCCCGTGCCCGACAGAATGTAGAAGAGGTGGGCGTAGGGGTCGCAGTGGGGGACGAAACGGCCGCCAGGGACGACCCGGGTCAGAACGGCCTTCGTCGGACTGGCGAGCAGGACTTTACCCGAAACGCCATGGGTGATTTCCGGCCGGACGGGTTGCCAGTCTAGTGAGTCGTCTTCAAGGAATTCTGCCATATCGGCCTCCGGGCGTAATGTTGTGTGCGGGGTGCTGGTCTCGCAGCGAAGGAGCAGTTGCCGTGCATGATTACTGGGCCCCGAACACCCGCCGCAGCAGATCCGTGGTCCGCTTTGCCGGATCCTTGCGAATGGCCGCCTCCTCCAGGGCCAGGTAGTGGAAGATGCCCGCCATTACTTTGTTGACGACATAGCCGGAAAGGTCGGTTTTGATATCGGGGGCAAAGGGGAGGGCTCGGTATTGGCCCATGACCTGCTCGTAGGACTGGACGGCACCGACATCGGCCAGGCTCTGCTCGACCACCGGGCGCATTTCGGTGGCGAGTTCGGGTGACATCTTCTGCTCGAAGTAGCGGGTGGCGGCATCCTCAGGACCGTTGTAGATAGTTTTGACGTCCTCTAGGCTCATGTCGTTGATCGCTTGCATGAAAAGCGCCTTCGCTTTGGGCGTGGCGGCTTCGGCCGCACGGTTCAGGCGCAGCTCGAGGTCGCTGAGCATGCCGCCCATACCCACCTGCTGCAGCATGTTGCGGGCGGTCAGCAGGCTGCCGGGCAAGGGAATGTGGATCTCCGGATCGGCGTTGAAACCGTCTGTTTTGCCCAACTGTCCGACCACCCGCTCGGTTCCCACCTTCAGCGCTTCCTTGAGTCCGGAGCCGATTTCTTCCGCGTTCAAGGTCTCTGGCGCACCCGTCGACTCGGTTGTCTTTTCAAGAAGCTTCTTGCCCATGTCGAAAAGGCCGGCGTGAGCGTTGCCGGCGCCAAGGCTGAGACCGGCGATCAGGACCATCCCAATGAAAAGCGGCGCGACAATTTTGCGAAACGTGTAGGTCTTGACAGACATGATCCTGCCTCCCGTGGGAAGTTCGATGTTTCTGGTTGATTGCAGCTGCCGGCAGGCAGCAACGAGCGTCTCGCCGGACGGTCCCGGCTACTTCACCATTATAATGCGGATGCTGGGAGATGCCACCCGTAGTGGCGGCTGGCCCTTGCCACGGTCTCCATTATACTTGGAGTGAAATCCTCCATCGGCAGGACTTACGATGCGCCGTCTTTTCAAATACCTGGGGATCGCTCTCCTCGTTTTGTTCGGAATCATTGCCGTTTTCCTCGGGCTCGGCTTCGATCGCCTGGTCGACGGGAAATTGCGGCCGTGGGCCGCGATGAAGGCTGCGTCCACTCTCAACGGGGAGGTGCACATCGATCGTCTGGAGATCGGCTGGGGGCGTCTGGACCTGACCGGAGTGCAGGTTGCCCGGTCTGGAGAATATCATTTAAGGGTGGAAACCATCGTCGTTGGCTACACGTTTATCGGACTCTGGCGGCGGCAGCTCGAGTCGGTGATCATTCGGCAACCGGACCTGAAATGGGAAGCGACCGGGGTTGCTGGGGCGGAGCCTCTGGTCTGGCCGTCGCAGCCGCCGCTGCGGGTTGCGGAGTGGACCGTGGAGGACGGCCGCCTGCTTTTGACCTGGGGAGAGAATCGTTTGCACTTTCGCGATCTCGCGGCCCGGGGGACTCTCGACTCCCGGTTCACGGTCGCAACGTCGTCCTTGCTCGGCAGCGAGCCGGGCGTGCCGCTCGCCATCTCCGGCCAAGGGCACTGGGAAGGACGGCCGGAACTGACGATTGCCGATTTGCGGCTGTCAGGCCGCTCCCTGCTGCAGGAACCGGTCACCGTTGCGCCGGGTGTGGAATCCTTCGGCGTAACTCTGGCGCTGGCGCAGTTGGATGATATCGAGGCCGCCCGAATTCTTGCCGCCCTTGACCGCCAACCGCCCTGGCCGCCGGAGCTGGTCTGGCAGGTGACGACGCCCCGCCTGACGGTCGGGATAGAAGGTGAACGGCTTTCCCTGCTGCTGGAGACGGCTGCCGGCGAGGTTCGCCGTCAGGGGGTGAGTTGGCCGTGGGAGAGCCTGCACCTGCAGGTTGTGGAGGCCGATAATCGCTGGGCGGTGGAAGGGGAAGGCGCGCTGCCGGAACAGGCACGGCTGCGCCTGGCGGGAACCTGGAGCGACCAGCGCTTTATAGGGGACTGGCGACTCACGACA
>DCUI01000003.1:4381-4554 GCA_002327785.1 Phycisphaerales bacterium UBA2218 | reverse complement strand
GGGACATCCCCCGTGTCGAGGTACTCGTCGCCTTCGGCGCAGGCCCTGCGAGCCCGCTCCACGTAGCTTGGGGCATGGACCGTCCGCAGCCACTTCTCCGATGCCGGCTGGGGCGCCAGGTGGACCAGTCGGGCGTCGAGGCCGCTATCTTTGAGTCGCTCGATGATCGCGGT
>DCUI01000003.1:0-4303 GCA_002327785.1 Phycisphaerales bacterium UBA2218 | reverse complement strand
CGGGCATCTTGCCCGTGGATGTCCCTGATATTCATGGGCGGGACGCCCATGCTACTCGTGGGTAAGATGCCCGCGGTACCCACGGCCGGGACGGCCGTGCTACTGGGCGTCGGTCCATTCCTCACGCAGCGAAACCCAATGGCATCGTTGGCTAAGCACGTATCGTCGATGGCCGGGTCGCTCGCTCGATACGAGGATCGGCAGCTCTCGGGGCTCGAATTCCACGCCCCGCCGCGAATGACCCGCTCCTGTCCCTCGGCGGGCCCGCGAGGATTCTCGGTCGGGCTCTTCCGATAATAGTCCTTGGCATAGCGGTCGTTGCACCACTCGGAGACGTTCCCGTGCATGTCGTAGAGGCCCCAGGCATTGGGCTTCTTTTGCCCGACCGGGTGCGTGGTTCCGCCGGAGTTGGCCGCGTGCCAGGCGTACTCGGTCAACTGGCCCACGCTGCTGCCGAAGCTGTACTCGCTGCTCGTGCCGGCCCGGCAGGCATATTCCCACTCGGCCTCCGTGGGCAGCCGATACCCATTGGCGTCGAAGTTGCACACCCACGTGTCCTCGTCGTAGCAGGGTTCGAGCCCCTCGGCCAGCGACCGGTCGTTGCAGTAGAGGGCCGCATCGGTCCAGTTGATCTGCTCCAGCGGATGGCGGGACCCTTTGAAGTGCGACGGGTCGGAGATCTGATGCTTCCTGAATTCTTCCTGCACGACCTCGTGGCGATCCATCCAGAAGGACTCAAGGTTCACCTCATGCGCCGGCTTCTCGTCAGCCGAGCCCGAGTCGCTGCCCATCTGGAACGCCCCGCCTGGGACAAGCACCATCTCGATGCCGCTCTGGGTCGTGATGACCATGGGGGCCGACGAGAATGCTCCCTCCTCATCGCGGCGACAGCCCGTCAAGACCAGGAATACGGCCAGAAGACACACACTCATCATTACCGTGTAGGCGAACCTTTTGATCATCATTCCGTCTCTCTCGGCAGAGCCTATATCATGCCGGTTATCCTGTTTTTGTCATCCTGAGCGGCAGCGAAGGATCCGGTCATTGGATCAGTCAATCGCTGTCCGGTCTTTATCCGCGGGCCAGATCCTTGCACTCCGCTGCGCTGCGTTCAGGATGACAAGACGCGTGCACCGTACATCTCCGAATCATCAATAATCATTTCCCATGCGGGGCCGGCACCCAGTCGGGCTCCTTGTTGTGGCGGCCGTCGGTGGTGACCTGGACCCACTTGCCGTTCAGGTCGGTCACGCAGATGTTCCAGCCGGGGGCCAGGCCGGCGCCCATCTCGTTGGCCTCGGGTCCGTAGCTGAACGCGATGTATCGGCCGTCCGGCGAGAAATCCGTGTGGTAAACCTCGTGCTCCTTGTCGCATGTGACGAGGACCCGCACGTTGGTCACCTTCGCCGTTCCGGAAGACGTATCGAACGTGCCGGTGCACAGGTCCCAATCCGTCTTGCCCCACGTGATCATCTTCCCGTCGGGGCTGAAGTCCGGACGGCACCCGGTGACCCCGAACGGCGTCAGGTCAACGATGTCTTTCCCGTCCGCGGGGAAGGCAAGGATCGCGTGGTCGAAACCCATGCCGCCGTGTACGGTTGCGGCGAACCACTTGCCCTCCGGGGACCAGCAGAGATTGTACAGATGGTACAGCCTGGCCTCGTTTGGATGCGGGGTGTGCTGACCCGTCTTGAGGTCATACAAGTAGACGCCCTTGCTGGCGTAGTCCGTGATCGTGTGGCGCTCGTACTCACCCTTGAGATAGGCAATCGTCCCGCCGTCCGGGCTCCAGCACGCCTGCCGGGCGTTGTGGGCCACCTTGACGCGCCCGGTCCCGTCGAGGTTCATGTAGTAGACGCTGCGGACCTTGTTCCGACCCGTGCCTTCCTCGCCCTCGAAGCAGACCTTGGTCCCATCGGGCGAAGCGTGCGGGTAGATCTCGCTGACTTCGGCCGTCCTGGTGAGATTGACGGGATTGGAGCCATCGGCGTTGATCAGGATCAGCTCCCAATTCTCCTTGCCGTCCGCCTCGCGGAGGCTCTCGTAGACGATCTTGAACGGGATGCCTTTGAGATCCAGGTCCGACCCGGGACGAAGGGACTCCTCCTCAGACGCCGCGAGACCTGCGATTGGCAGGATCAGCAACACCCCCCAAACCAGGCTTATCGACAGACGACGTCTTGCGATACGATACTGTTCCGACATCTCTTATTCCTCCACGTACTCCCGGAACCAAACAATCAAAACTGCGATAGCGGCACGTAGGGTGTGTACCACGCACCATCATCAATCGTAAATCGAAAATCATCAATTCTTCTGCGGCACCCAGTCGGGCTCCTTGTTGTGCAGACCGTTCGTGGTGATCTGGACCCAGTTGCCGTCCAGGTCGCCCACGCAGATGTTCCAGCCTTGGGCCATCCCGCCGACCTGCTGGCCGCCCGAGAACGGGCCGTAGCTGAACGTAATGTATTTGTTGTCGGGCGAGATGTCCACATGATAGACCTTGTATGGGCGGGCGACCCGCAGAATGTCGTGGACGTTGGCGACCTTCGGCTCAGCGGATTTCAGATCGATTTCGCCCGTTTGCAGGTTCCAGTCGGTCTCGCCCCAGACCATCCGCGTGCCATCGGAGTTCAGGTCGGGCCGGCAGCCACGGACGCCCCATTTTTCCAGGTCGAAGACCTGTTTTCCGAAGGCCTCGAACGCGATAATCGTGTCGCTGTAGCCCATACCGCCTTCCACGGCGGCAACGAGCCACTTGCTGTCGGGCGACCAGCAGATCGCATAGAGGTGATGCAATTCCCCATTCTGGTGCGGCTGGTGCCAGTCATTGTCGAGATGGTAATACGCCAGCCCCGTCGTGGCGTATTCGCGGGTGCTGAAGCGTTCGTACTCGCTCTTCACGTAGGCGATGCTTTTGCTGTCGAACGACCAGCAGGGCTCCCGGCCGTTGGCTACGACGTGGACGCGGTCGCTGCCGTCGATGTTCATGAAGTACACATGACGGACCCTGTTCCTCCTGCCCCGACCCTCATCGGTCACAAAACAGATCTTCGTCCCGTCGGGCGAGACATGCGGGTACATCTCGTCGATGTTTGGCGTGTTCGTGAGGTTGACGGGATTCGAGCCGTCGGCGTTCATGACAAAGATTTCCCAGTTGCGCTTGCCGTCGGTCTCGCGGTAGGTCTCATGCACGATCTTGAACGGGATCTGCGTCAGGTCCATCGCTCCGACGGTCAGCGGCTCCGAGACCGGCCTGGTTCGGGAATCGTCAGCCTGGGTGGACCGGGCGAAGTCCCATTCGGCCCAAGCGGCGGGGGCTCCCTCCCCTTGCGCGCCTGCCGCACCTAATACCACGACAAGAATCATTGCAGTCCATGTCATGTGCAATACCCTCTCGACTACTACCTCGGAAAACGGCTGTGAATACCCCCATCAGGATAATTCGAGGACCCTCCGCCTGCAAGATGCCGGGCGATGAAGAAGAGGTCCCCTGATAGGTCCGTCGAATTTGTTGGATTTATTTTATAGACACGACGCCGGAGAGCCGATAGAATAGGGGCTTTGTTAAGGAGTACGCTTTCCTCCCTCGGAGTTTACCCCTTTTTACAGCAACAGAGGGAAAATATGTTTGCAGGCCCCAATAAGGCCTCAGGAGAGCAGTTGTGGCAAGAGGTAAAGTAAAGTGGTTCAACTCAAGCAAAGGGTTCGGGTTCATTACTCCGGATGACGGCGGGCAGGATCTGTTCGTTCACCACTCGGAAGTCAAGACGCAAGGGTACGCGTCGCTGGACGAGAACCAATCGGTGGAATTCCAGGTCGGGCAGGGCAAGAAAGGCCCCTGCGCGACGAATGTTGTCCCCTGCTGAGGACGCATTCGCGTAGGAATCGCAAGGCCCCGTGCAGTCGGCGGGGCCTTTTCCTTGCGCCAATCAGTTCTCAGGAAGCAACTCCCACCACAATCTCGGATAGTCCTGGCCTTCGAGAATCCACCAGATGTCGTCGATCCCGTCGGCCGTCTCGCCCACGAAGTCCTACCCTGAGTGGTCAGCCAACCGTCAATCTTGGAATCCCGAGCGAGTCGAAGTAGGCGTTAGGCAAGGCAATCGCAAGGGCCGGGCTGTCCGCCAGTCGCTCAATACTCACGCCTTTGCTCCACGCTTCTTTCAGATCCCGCCTCATGGCGACACCCTTGCGCTTCGCTATCACTTCACCTCCATCAGGTCGTGAAAGGGACTTCCACCCTCAAGCTGTCCAACATGCTCGGCACACAACGAACAGGGGCCCCGGGATGAAATGTCGG
>DCUI01000193.1 GCA_002327785.1 Phycisphaerales bacterium UBA2218 | reverse complement strand
GCCCACAGATTCTTTTGACGAGGCGAAAAAAGAAGTCAGACAGACTTCGTCCTTGCTGTCGTAGAAGATATGAAAGGACTGGCTCTCGCCTGGCATGACAAATTGTCAGGCGTGCCGGAGACCTCCGGCACGATCGCGAATTCCGGTCGGCGATAGCAGAGCCACACATCCGCCCTCGTTGATTAGGGGAGCCGATCATGAACCATACAATAACACATGTGGTGATGGACACACGCCAGAAACAACATCAGGTCGCATGGGTTCATCCGGACACGGGAAAGATCCAGGAATTCGCAGTGGCCCACACCGCCCGCGAGGTCGTGCGTCTGGCCTGAGGACGGAAAGCCCCTCCTGGATTGGGCCACGACTTCCGTATAGCGATTCAAGGGCCCCATTAGGGACGCACAGTAGTCCACTACGACCCAGATGCGCTATCGGGAAGCCAGGGGCCTTCCTCACGGTGGGGGTGGAAAGGTAAACTCGAGAACGCAGCCGCCGGCCGTCCGTGCGCTCGGTGCATCAAGGTGTTTCGAGACCGGTGGGACGACCCTCAGCCGAAGGATCGATGCCCCCTCATCCTGGCGGTTCCTCATCGTGCGGCCCGATGAGGAGGAAAGATCGTTCGATCACGTCCTGCCCAGGCCTTTCATGTACCTTCTGGATTTTCGCAGTCCCATCCTGGATGCCTTCTTCTTCACGGCTTCCGTGGGCCGACCGAGTTCGGCGGCCACTTCCGCCGTCGGGCGGTTCGGGAACAGCTTCCGGAGCTCTTTCACGTCGTCTTTGGTCCACGACCCCTTCACTTTGGTTCTGGCCATTTCACGACTCCTTTCTATCATTATCAATCATTGTGGATTGACATTAGCCAAGTGAAATTGTAGTCCCCCCCATGGTGACAGGCAAATATTTTCCGTGCTCTCGGGAAAAAAACATCGGGCTCGGGGGTGAGGTCGCGACATGTGTTTTGGTGGGGCGACATGCCCCGCAGACACGTCCGGAGACTCGCGAGGAAGACCGTTACATAGTCCGGGGCACCGAAGTATGCTCGCCGTCTTCCGCGAGTACGTATGGCGAAACGAGCAGGGTGACGCAGGCGGATCGCTCCGCGTCGGCGGCAGGCAGGGCGAGGAACATCCCGACCGTGGCTGGGCCCGCGGTTCCATCAACTCGTCCGTGGGTCTTTCGCAGGATTTTGACCTGGAACATGCAATCGGGGCGGAAGTGATTGTCGAGAAGATTCTCTGTCACGACGGCACAAAAGGTCTGGCCATCGAGGTCAATGGGAACCCATGGCTTGCCATCCCCGAGGTCGAGACAATCCCCTGTCCGCAATGGGAGTATCAACATCATCTTTGCCCCGCCGTCCAGAGGCGAAACCGGGGAGCCCGTCCTGAGCTTCGAAGGAATCTGGGCATCGTACGAAAGGGTTCTCTCCATCGCAGGACAGATTCTTCACCGGGCTATGATACGTTCAGGATGACACAATCCACGCAAGAATCGATCATTACCCGTATGAGACGCGGTCGCATCAGGCGAGTACCTTGCGAGCGTTCGGAACAGTATCCTCAGGCTTGACCTTGTAGGATGCCTGGAGGACCTTGCCGTTCTCGTCGATGAGAAATGAGGAGCGGATGATCCCCTCGTAGGTCTTGCCATACATGGATTTCTTGCCCCAGACGCCGTAGGCTTGAGCGGTCTTGTGGTCCGGATCGGAGAGGAGAGGAAACCCGAGCGAATGCTTGTCGTCGAACTTCTTCAGCTTTGCCAACTCGTCGGGACTGATCCCGAGAACTGCCACACCGGCCTTGGCGAGATCGGCCGACGCATCGCGAACGCAGATCGACTGCTTCGTGCAGCCGGGCGTATCCGCCTTGGGATAGAAGTACAGCAGCAGCTTGCGGCCTTTGAAGTCGGACAGCGAAACCTTCGTGCCGTTCTGGTCCTTCAGCGAAAAGGCGGGCGACTTGTCCCCAATCGACAGTTCAGCCATGGGTGCCTCCTTATCCCGGCAGCCTGATTTCCCTGCAACGGCATTCGTTTCAGAGGAAGACTACGAGACAACATGGGCTTTGGTTCATCGCCGCACAACACGACCACACACTCTCTACGGCTTGTTTGCCTTCTCGAAGACAAAGCCATGGGGGCCGGCGTCAATGCGGATCGTATCGCCATCGGTGAACCTGCCGGCGAGCAGCTCCATCGCCAGCGGGTTCTCCACCTGCTGCTGGATCGTCCGCTTGAGAGGCCGGGCGCCGAAGACGGGGTCGTAGCCCTCTTCCATGACCATGTCTTTGGCTTTGTCCGTGAACTCGATCCGAATCTTGCGGTCCTTGAGTCTCTCGCCCAGATAGCCAAGTTGAATATCGACGATCTTCTTGAGGTGATCGCGACTGAGCATGTGGAAGACGATCACCTCGTCGATCCGGTTGAGGAACTCCGGCTTGAAGACCTGCTTGAGCACATCTTTGACGTGGGCTTCGATCTCCCAGTCGGCACCCTGCTCTTCCGTCAGCTTCTGAATCTGCTGGCTGGCGATATTGCTCGTCATGATGATGACGGTGTTCTTGAAGTCCACGGTGCGGCCCTTGCCATCCGTGAGCCGGCCGTCGTCGAAGACCTGCAAGAGAACATTGAAAACGTCCGGATGGGCCTTCTCAACCTCATCGAGCAGGATCACGGAGTAGGGCTTTCGCCGGACCGCTTCGGTTAAGCGGCCGCCCTCTTCATAGCCGACGTAGCCCGG
>DCUI01000152.1 GCA_002327785.1 Phycisphaerales bacterium UBA2218 | reverse complement strand
TACCAGCCGGCGTCCATCCACCAGTAGTCCAGCGTCAGACCTTCGTCGAGATAGCGCTCGATGAACATCTTCTGGCTGGCTTCGTCGGCGCCGATCATTTCGCCATACTGGTGCGAGCTACAAGCAGCCATTTGCGGCGCCGGCATCCGGCCTCCGGGGCGCGGCACATTGTGCGCCCACATCCAGCGACGCCAGGTGTTCTGCGCGTCGATCCAGTCGCCGCGGTAGAATTGCAGCACCACCAGCGGTGTGCGGATCTCCTCGCCGGGGTGCAGTGTCAGGCGTGTCAGTTCCTGTCCGGCGGCAAGACGCAAGTGGGTCTGGGCGTCGCGGATGAATCGGGCCACCCATTGTCCGGGCCAGCCCACCGCCACGAGCACGCCGCCGTTGCCTGTTTCCAGGTTGAAATAGGGCAGATCGCTGTTGGTCGGGCGGCCCCCTGCGGCACAGATCCGCTGCGTCGTCTCCGGCTTCAGCACGGTCTCCAGGGGGCGGTAGTCGTAGGCGGTGCAGGGGCTGCCGATGAAATGGTGGAGCAGGAATTCGCCGGTTCCGCGATGCTCGAACCGTGCGTCCAGCGATTGAATGCTCTCCAGGATGGGTGTGTCCGCCGAGTTGGTGTTCTTGAAATAGAGCGTCCATTCCACCGTGGGGAAATCGCGGTATTCCAGGATCTCACATCGAACGGCCAGCGCCGTCTTCGGATCGATGTAGACCTGCGTCCGTCGGGTACGGTTCGCGTCGAGCTTCTCGGCGGTCTCGTGGAAATGCCATGAGCCGAGGAGTGCGTCGGAGCCCCGGCCATCATAGACGAAAGAGAACGGCGGCTGGAAGATGCGACGAGGGGGGAGCGGCTGGGTCTCGCCGAGAAGGATCGGCAGATCAGCCAGCCAAATTGTCTCGCCATCGGCCAGGACCACCCTGGCGTCCGCCCAGTCCGCCTGGTCGCACGCGATCCCGTCGCCGGCATCATCGACGCACAGTGTGAATTCCGTTGCGCCGTTCAGGTCCACGCGCATCGGTGTACCCGCGGCGTCGCCGCCTCGTATGAGATCGGAGCGGAAGACTTCATTGCCGCCCACGGTGACGAAGAAGTGTACGCTGCCGCCGCCGGCCTGGGTGTTCTCGTTGTGATCGACGCCGATCACGGCTTCAAGGGTCCGGCTGGGACGGGGCAACCGCACGAAAAGCCGGCTGATCGCATGGCAGTACAGGCCGCGTGTATATTCGGTCGCCCCCAGCTTCATGGGCTTTCCGCCTCGCGAGTTCTTCTGCACCGGGTCATGGTTGGCGATGACGAACAGGCCCGATTCGAGACCTCGCTGCGGCAGAGGCGCCTCGGCTTGAACCTCGCGGATCGCCGCGAGATTCTTCCGCACCCACCGGTCTCTCTGCTGGAGTTCCTGGTCTGTCTGAGACCGCGTCGGTGCAGCCGTACACAACAGCAGGCCGCAGACAAATCCCATGACAACACGCTCATGAACCATAAGACCCATCCTTTGCCAATAGAAGACCGAAATCCATACGGCAGCACTTACGCCGGAACTCAGGGGATATAACATATCCTCAGTCCGGGACAAATCCAATCGCATCCTCGCCGTCCCGGGCAGTTTCTGCTTTCCCTATGTGTCATTCCGGCGATAGGATACGGCCTGTGGAATGACGCAGTCGGCCGATCAATCGATAGGTGGGCTATGAACGAATTCGCATCCGGTCAGGCGATGTGCGACCTCCGTGACCGGGGTTCTCTGTCCGGCCGCAAGGTTTTGGTCATGGGTCTGGGGCGTTTTGGAGGCGGTGTCGATGCCGCGCGGTACGCGGTACAGGCCGGGGCGAAGGTCATCGTCACGGACAAGGCGAAGGAGGACCAGTTGCGGGACTCCCTCAACCAGTTGTCCGACCTTTCCAGCGTCGAGTACCACCTCGGGGGGCACGATTCCCAGGATTTCGCGGCCGCCGATGTGGTGATCGCCAACCCGGCGATTCCACCGGACAACGAGTTCCTCCAGATCGCGCGTCGTCACGGACGGCAGGTCACGTCGCAGATCGGACTGTTCTTTCAGTCCTGTCCCGCTCGGATTATCGGAATCACCGGCGCCAACGGCAAGAGCACGACGACGAGCTTGACTGCCTATATGCTGGAGCACGCCAGGCCCGTAGGGTGCGTATCACGCACCGTTCAACCGTCTCATGCGGCAGAAGAAGGTGCGTTGTGCGCACCCTACGGCAAGGTCTGGCTCAGCGGCAATATCGGCGACCGGCCCCTGTTGACTGTCCTCGATCAGGTCCGGCCGGACGATCTGGTCGTCCTGGAGATATCGAGCTTTCAAGTCGAGCAGTTGGTGGAGGTTCGCAAGGCCCCGAGGGTTTCTCTGCTGACGAATCTCACGCCGAACCACCTGGACCGCTACGGCACGTTCGAGGCGTATTGTGCGGCCAAGGAAGGGCTCTTCAGTCTCCAAACACTCGACGAGAACGGCCCGACCGTGTCCATCTTCAACGCCGAGGATCCGATTGCCTGCTCCTGGTTTGCGAAGTACGGCTCGCAGCGAGGGCGCATCTGCCTGAAGTTCTCCGCCGACGACGTCGGCGGCGAGATCAAGGCCCAGTACACGCTGCCGGGCCGGGCCAACCTCTCGAATCTCGCGGCCGCCATGACGATTGCGAAGTGCTTCGGTGTTTCAGACCAATCCATCCGGTTCTGTCTGTCCGGTTTTAGGGCATTGCCGCACCGGCTCGAACTGGTCGCCGAAGGCAACGGCGTTTGCTGGTACAACGACTCGAAGGCTACGACGCCTGAGGGGACGATGGTGGCCCTCTCGGCCTTCGACTGCCCGAAGGTCCTCATCGCGGGTGGATATGACAAGCATACCCCATTCCGTGAGCTCGGAGAGAAGATCGCCTGTGGCACCAAGGCGGTCATTCTTATCGGCCAGACCGCTCCCATGATCGCCGATGCTGTTCGGGCCGCACCGCGAGGGGGGGAAACCGCTGAGATCCGGCTCGCCGGTTCACTGGCCGAGGCGGTCCAACTTGCCGGTCGGCTTGCCGCTGCCGGGGATGTTGTGCTGCTAAGCCCCGCGTGCGCCAGCTACGACATGTTCGAGAACTACCAGCAGCGAGGTCGCCTGTTCGGAGAGCTTGCACGCCGGTTCGTAGCGGGTCCGTAAGGGCATCGGAAGAAGTCTCAAGTTTGAAGTTTCAAGTGTCGAGCGGCCAAGCTGAGAACTTATCGCCGGGGCCGGCGCCATCCAGCCAGGCAACAGGTCTGCTGGGATGGACTCTCGGCGTCGGATCTCCATGCCTCGCCTTTGCGGCTTCATACCTGCGAAAAAGCGCCTTGCGGTGTCGCTGCTTAACGCCCCTCCACGTGAACGCCGGAGAGCCGGCATCTTGTGCGAGCGGTTATCGGAATCTCGTCTTCCATGAAGCAGAATTCTCGTCGAAAGTTCGCCGGCGCGAATCGCTGTTTCCCCGCTCGGAATCAGGTGAACTCGGCATTTAGGCGGAAGGACTGCTGTTTTCTCGGCGTCGATCGTTAAGTCGCTCGCCCACGGGGCCGATGTGTTTCCCAACACAGGGAAACACACATTGGTTTGTCGAGGTACCGCACGCATGAGTACGACGAGCGAACGCAGAATGGAGCAACGGCTGTATTACCATTGGCCGGTCTGGTTTGCGCAGGACGTCAGTGGCGAGCTGTCGCAGGGGCAGATGGTGGACCTTTCGAGCCGGGGTGCGGCCTTCACCTGTTACGCAGATGACCGATGTCCCTATCCCGGCCAGCACCTGACCGCGCGGTTCAGCATCCCGCAGTACGGCGAAGACGATTCGTTCGACATGATCGACTTTGTTCGTGCCGGCCACGTCTGCCGCGTAGACGGAGTCAACAGCGCACTTCGCCGGATCGCGATCCAATTCTTCGAGCCGCTGCCACTGTGCCCGGGCGAACAGGCCGCCCGCTCCGGACGATCCGATGAGGTCGTGGAGTCCGAGCCGGCCCTTGTCTGACCGTCAGATCTGAGAGTAGTCGGTCGGTCGCAGGATGATGTCGGTGATGTTCGACACGATATCCTCGTAGGCCCGGTCGGCGCTGAGCTTCTTCCAGTCCGGGTCATCCCGGAAGACCTGCTATCTTTGGTCCCTGTCCTCCATAGCTATGCCTGTCACGCCTGTCGCGAGGAATTCACACCGATTCATTGTTTCCGCCTCCTTTACTGCGCACAAAAGAAAGCAGGGCCGAAGGTCGCATGCGCCTCCGGCCCTGGATTGCTGTGAATCCCGGATTTCCCGGCTGCTATTTCTGTGGGATCGTCTGCGGGAGCCTGGATGGGAAACCCTTGACGACCTCGGCGACGACCTTCTTCACCTGTTTCTCCTGGCTGGGGGACAGTGCGTTGCCCGCTACGCCGCCGACCACGCCGCCGACTGCTGCGCCGACGAGTCGATCGCTGGAGTCACCGCCGGCGACCACGGCGCCCAGGGCGGCGCCTGCGATGGCCCCCCCGATGGTGGCGAGCCCCTTGCCCGTACTGCCGGAGCCCGTGCCGATCCAAAGAATCGTGCCGTTCTCCACGTCGATCAGCTTGGCCGACATGTCCATCTTCCCGTCCTTGTACTTGGGGATGTCGATGAGCATGACCGCCGGGACGTTGAGGATCTGGCCTGCATTGGCGGCGCCGGCGTCGGTCGTCAGGTCGGACGCCTGAAAGTCCTGCTCCTTGAGGAGGGCCTTTACCTCCTGGCGCGCGATGAACACGTAGCCTTTCTTCATCATCGCCATCGTGAAAAGATTGCTGATCTGATTCTTTACCGTATCGCCATACACCCGGCCGGTCACCTCGATGATTGCGATCTTGTCGATCTTGCCGAAATCGTACCCGGCCACAGCCTGACTCTCCGCGTCGCTCGACGCGCAGCCGGCAACCGCCAGCGTGGTCAACAGCATACCTACCCATACAGTTTTCATTCGTAAACCTCCCAAGAACAAGTCATGATTCCGTAAACAGCATATATACGTACAGAGTTCGTATCTTGTTGTCAATAGAGCGATTTCTGGCTGTGCAGGCGGTATTGAGAAAAGGGTTTGATGCCGCGGCAGAGATGCCAGTATAATGGCCGCGAACTGATTGGTGGAGATCGCTTATGGCTGATACCGTGAATCCGAACGACACCGGTGCTGAGAAAACCTTCGAGGAGAAGGTCGGCGAGGTGATAGAGATGGTCCGACCGGCCCTGCAGGGCCACGGCGGCGACGTGCAATTGATCGGCGTGGATGAAGACAAGACCGTCCGCGTCCGTCTGCAGGGGGCCTGCCGGGGTTGCCCCGGCGCCACCATGACGATGAAGATGGGCATTGAGCGAATCCTCAAGGAGCACGTGCCCGACGTCAAGCAGGTCGTCGCCGTCGCCTGACGGTCTTATCCGAGCAAAGCACGAATACGATCCTCGTTTGGATTCTCGATCACACGCTTTTCCGTGATGATGGCGGTGATATTCTGTGCCGGGGTGACGTCGAAGGCGGGGTTGCAGACGTCGACGTTCTCCGGGGCCACGTGCGTGCTGCCGATCCAGGTCACCTCGGTGGCGTTCCTCTGCTCGATGGGGATTTGTGCCCCGCTCTCGACGCTCAGATCGAACGTGCTGGAAGGAGCGGCGATGTAGAACGGGATGCCGTGGTGTTTGGCCAGTACGCTGAGGCTGTAGGTGCCGATTTTATTGGCCGTGTCGCCATTGGCGGCGATGCGGTCGGCGCCGGTAATCACCGCCTGGATCTTCCCCTGTTTCATCAGGAATCCCGCCATATTGTCACAGATGACGGTCACTTTGATGCCGGCCCGCTGGAGTTCCCAGGCCGTCAGACGCGAACCCTGCAATAGCGGCCGGGTCTCGTCGGCGAAGACCTCGAACCGCCTGCCTTTCTTGTGGGCATCGAACACGACCGACAGCGCCGTCCCCTGTCCGGCCGTAGCCAGTGCCCCGGCGTTGCAGTGGGTCAGGACGCCGAAACCATCGTGGATGAACCTCTCTCCATTCTCTCCGATCTGCCGGCACATCTCGATGTCCTCGGCGCAGATCGCGTTGGCCTCAGCCAGAATCGCCTCGGCAAGCTGCTGCGGTGTTGTCTGAGGCTCGGAAGCGATTTCCTTCGCTCTGGATCGGACTCGATCGAGGGCCCAGAACAGATTGACCGCTGTTGGCCGGGAAGTGGCGAGGTATTCACATGCCCTGACGGCATGGTTTAATGCATCCTGCGTGCTTGCTGGACTCTTGAGCCACTGCAGGGCCAGAACGGATCCATAAGCCGCGGCGACGCCGATGGCCGGCGCCCCCCGAACCGCCAGCGTCCGGATCGCCTCATGAAGCTGCTCGACGGTGCGAACCCGTAGCGTTACGAACTCCGTCGGCAGTCGGCGCTGGTCGATCATCTCCAGCACGCCATCCGCCCCGCCAATCCATTTCACCGTCTCTGCAATCATATATAGGAGTACTCCAAATGACTGAGTTTGTCATCCTTCACTCCGCTTCGCTTCGTTCAGGATGACACTGTTTTCTCGTGCGTATTCCCTGGCCAGATTCACCTCGCGGTCTATCGGTCCACTCGGGCGCTGCCGCCTTTGACGGTCTTTTCGACCTCGCTGAGCGTGGCGGTGGTGGTGTCGCCCGGCGTGGTCATGGCCAAGGCACCGTGGGCGGCGCCATAGTTGACGGCCTGCTCGGGGCTCTTGCCCTCCATCAGGGCGTAGATCAGGCCGGAGGCGAAGCTGTCGCCGCCGCCGACGCGGTCGTAGATTTCCAGGTCCGGCCGGAGGGTCGCCTCACAGAATTGCCCGTCGGCGTACAGGACCGCGCCCCAATCGTTCCGCGTCGCCGTCTTGGCGTGCCGCAGGGTTGTGGCGACGACCTTGAAATTCGGGAACTCCTTGACCGCAGCCTCGATCATCTTTCGAAAGTTCGTCGGATCGAGTTGGGAATAGCTCCTGTCCAGGTCCTTAACCTCGAAGCCCAGGGCGGCTGTAAAATCCTCTTCGTTTCCGAGCATCACGTCGATGTATGGGGCGATGGCCCGGTTGACCTGGCGTGCCTTTTCCTGGCCGCCGATGTCACGCCACAGCGAGTTGCGGTAGTTCAGGTCGTAGGAGACGATCGTGCCGTGTTTCTTCGCGGCCGTAACCGCTTCGATAATGACGTCCGGCGTTGTTGTCGAGAGGGCGGCGAAGATACCGCCCGTGTGGAACCAGCGAACGCCGTCTTGCCTGAAGATCCAGTCCCAGTCGATGTCGCCTTTCTTGAGTTGTGAGGCGGCGCTGTTGGCGCGATCGGAGCAGCCGACGGCTCCCCGGATGCCGAAACCGCGTTCCGTGAAGTTCAGGCCGACGCGGGTCTTGCGGCCGATGCCGTCGAAGGGCATCCACTTGACGTACTCCAGGCTGACCCCGCCCTGGAGCATCAGGTCTTCGAGCAGCCGGCCGACGGGATTGTCCACGATGGCCGTGACCACAGCGGCCCGCTTGCCAAAGGTCCGCTTCAGGCCGCGGGCCACGTTGTACTCGCCGCCGCCCTCCCAGACGCGGAAAGTTCGCGTCGTGTGGATTCGTTCGTCGCCCGGGTCGAGCCGGATCATGACCTCGCCCAGCGAAAGAATATCATATCTGCATTCGGATTCGGCTTTCACATCGAGGATCGCCATAGAACCCCTCACAGGAATTTCGGATTTACGACTTACCATTTACGATTCGACTTCGTTCGGTCTGTAGATTGTCCCTTCCCGGTAGTCTTGCCAAGCCGGCTCGAACGTCTTTCGCTGGGTTGTGGCTGCTCTGGGCGAGATCGCGGCGGTCTTGAATAGGTCCGGCGAGGCCTCGTCATACTGGATTCGCAGAATTCTGTTCCTCAGATCCTGGTTCTCCGGCTTGAACATCAGGGGCTCCCCGGTGGCCTGGTTGAGGACGTCCGGATGGATCGGAATGCCGCGCTCGCTCAGGACCAGATACGAACCGCGGGAGCCGCCACCGAGCGTGAGCAGGTCGAGGATGGCCTTCAGGTACGCGACGCTGCACAGGGCGAGGTGTTCGGCCTGAATGGCCTCAAAGATGCCTTGGGGGCTCTTTGCGACCAAGCCCTTGTCCTGGATTTCCCTGTAGGTGTGCAGGGCTTTCTTGAGGCTTTCATTGGCGTCGTGTTCCACGCGGATATGAGCGGCCGAAGCGGTCATACGGCTCTGGATTTCTTTGACAACTTCCTGCGGCGACGGTCCTGACGATTTGCTCCAGGAGTCGAGCTTGGCGATGAAATCCGTGATTTGCCCGTCGATGCTCTCGCGGCTTGTGGAATCGTCGGCGACCTCGCATCTGTAGGCGTTGACGATGTACTCCGCCGCCCGCAAACCGCCGACCTGTCCGGCGTTGAGGGCCGAGCCGCCCGGGCGTTTCACGCCGTGCGTGCCGGCCATCTCGCCGATCACAAACGTGTGCGGGACGCTCGATTCCCACCACTTGTTCACCGCGAAGCCGCCGTTGTTGTGCTGGGCGCAGACCGCGATCTCGAGCGGCTCACTGTGCAGGTTGATGCCGTTTTCCCTGTAGATCTCGACGGCCAGAGGGTTCATGTGGGCCAGGCGCTCGATGGGCGTGCGTTGCAGCGCCCCGGCGTCCCGGAGGTATTCGAAGGCTTCCGATTCGAGTTCCCCGATGTTGAAGGGGGCCATGGCCCCGTGAGCCATGGGGTTCTCGCTGAAGTTGAGAAAAACCCGCCGGCCTTTCCGATTCTCGTTGAAAACGAGCACGTCGATCAGCGAGGACTGGAGGTTCTCAATTCTCTGCGGGTCGAAGGGCCACTGATAGCCCTTGAGGAAGATGTCGGTCGCCATGCTCTTCATCGAGGGGAAGAAATCGGCCAGGAAATCCCGTTCTTTTCTCCCGTCGGCCTCCGTGCTGAAGACGCGGGGAATGGCCTGCATGTAGGTCCCCGAGACGTTCCAACGGAATTTCGTGCTCGCAAGTCCGAATTGAGATTCGGTGAGGTTCTCCGCGACCAGGCCCGCCTTGAAAGCCAGGCCGTGAAGGCCGACCTGTCCCTTCGGATAAACGCTGGTTTTGTACAACTCTCCCGGCCCACCGGCGGCAAGCACGACGTTGGCCGCCAGGAACACGTTGATGGCGCAACTGAAATCCTTGGTCTGTGACTTGTCGATGGTCACCGCGCCGGCGATTTGCCTGGCGCGGCCGGAACCGACCGTGAGCAGACAGGCCGCTTCCTGGTTGTCGAAGATCCGGATGCCGTAGCCATCGACCTGGCGTTGCAGGCACTCGCTCATGAACCGGCTGGTCTTGGGCCCGGCGCTGGTGGCCCGCTCGGCGGGATCGTGGTCGGTCTTGTAGCCGATGAATGTGCCCGTTCCATCGGTCGGGAAAGCGACACCGGCCTGCACCAGATGATAGAACTCGCGAAGCGAGTTGATCCCTTCGATCAGGGCCAGGTCGCCGTGACAACAGCCGGCGGCCGTGAGGGTCTTCGCAAATGCCTCCGCACAGTCCGGTACGTTCGGGCTGGTCCCCAGCTTGTAGTAGGTCTGCTTGTCCGAGCCGCTCATTCGCGACGCGCCCAGCTTCAGGCCCCTTGTGACGATCGCGATGCGGTCCTGGGCGTCCTGGAGGCCCCTACGTTCCATGAATTCGTAGAGATGCACGGCGCAGTTCATGCCCGCCGCTCCCGAACCGACGATGACTGTGTTGTAGCGGTGAAATGTCACCTGCCTGCCGGCGATCTGTCTTGTCTCCACGGATTGCCTCAATTCACTTTCTCCGGTTGTGCGGATTCCTCTGACATCTGACGGGGCAGACGGAACACGTCGCCTGCTTGCGTGCAGAAGTAGAGCGAGGAAGCCGAGGGCTCCCGGCCGTTCCCATCGGCCCAAAAGGCATAGAAACCCTCGTGGGCGTTTACCGGATGGCGGACATACGTGTGGTTGAACGGGCTGTTGCGCGTGAGTTGTCTTGCCTTTCGCCACGTAGCGCCTTGATCGCTGCTGGCCCAGATGGCGACTTCGCCGCCGGGATTGAAGGATTGCGGGCCTTGCTCGGTCGGCGCGATGATGCGCCATGTTCCATCGCGCTCGATGTACAATGAGCCCATATCGTAGTTGTTGTCCGAAGTCGTGACGGGCCGAATCTCCCAGGTCGCTCCCGTCGAACGGGCAGTGGTCCACGTTCGCGGCCCGTCCTCGGGACCGGACCGGTAGCCCCTGCTTGTGATGAACAGGATCACGGGTCGATTGAATTCATCGAAACGAATATCCTTCAAATAGACAAGCAGGCTTTCCTTCTCGTAGTCGCGAACGAGAGCGGCGTTCTGCGGCGTGGTCAGCGGCAGCGCCACCGCCTTTCCATCCGCGGCGTTCCAGGTTTGTCCGAGATCTGCGGTCTCGATGTAATACAGATTCGTCCGCCAGTTGAGCCCTTTGCCTTTCGGATGATAGTTGAGGGCCGTGCCCGCTTTGTGGTCATTCGCTATGCTGATTTGATAATGCCCCTGATCGATGGCGGCGACCCTCTGCCACTCGGACCAATGGACGCCGTCGCGGCTGGTCATGAAGCAAGCGGTCCGCGCGGCCGGGTAGTTGTAGCGTGTGAAGAATGCGAGGAAGCCCCGTCCCGGAACAAACCATGGCTGCATGTACGAGAAATTCGTGATGGGCGCCTCGTTCCCATCCTCGATCTTTGTCGCACCGACCCGTTCGAATTTGTCGATGCTGTACGGCTCATTGCTCCGATGGATATACGAAGGCCGCCCCGTCCCATGGGAGGTCGAGAAGATCCAGAGATACCCCCGGTCGTCGATGGAGATGACCGGATTGTCGTGAGCATCCTTGGTGTGCTTGTCGAGCAGGATCGTCGGACGCGGGACCTGACCGCTGGCGTGATCGTAGTAGGAAACCATGTGCAGCAGGGCGCCGGGTACGCCGCCCGCGTCGCTTGTCTTTGTCAGATCGTATTTCAGATGCGTGCCCTCGGCGGTCCCGCCGTAGCAGAAGAAGGTCTTGTTGACCTTCTCACAGTACACGGCGAACGGCTGGTGCTTGGCGCAGTAAGTGCCGAGTCCTCCACTGTATTTGAATCGATACTCGTTCTGGAGCGGCTGGTTCATGTACCAGATCCCGCGGTAGCCGGTGTCTTTCGCATTGAGGGTGATTGACCGTTCTGAGTCACTTTTGCCGGCTGATGCAGGCACGATTGCGAGAATAGCGGAAACGAACAGCGGCCCGAGCATGCGTCGCCCTCCCAAGAGTCAGTCCACATTGAAATTTCGCCCGGTTTTCTTGCCGATCTCTTCGAGCGAGGCCTTTGCGAAATCGAGGCCTGGGTATTTTTTTGCCCGCGTCTCATCGATCAATCGCTTCACCTTCGAAATCTCTCCGGCCAGCAGCTTGTAGTCCTGCTCGTCGACGATTCGCTTCAGCGCGGCTTTCTCGATCATGCTGAAGGAGCCGCCAACGACGAGGACCCCTGCGTTGATGTAGTCGGGGATGTTGGCTGCGGTCGTGCCGCCCGTGGGGACCAGGCTGATCATCTTGTGCAGGGCCGGGTCGATGGCCGCGACGAACGCCGGGCCGCCCAGTTCCTTGGCCGGGAACACCTTGCAGAGATTGGCGCCCTTGGCGAATTGGGTCACCACGTCGGTGGCGCTGCCGCAACCGGGGATCATCGCGACACGGCCGGCGAATCGTTTATAGCCGGCGTCGCTGAAGTTCACCGCCGAGACCAAGTAGCACGCCCCCGCATCGACCCCCTGCTGGAGCGTGGGCAGCGGATCGTCCTGGTGCGCGTGATTGTAGACCGCCGTCATGCCGGGCCAGTCGATCAGGCTGGCCGAGCCGGCCACGAAATCGGGCATCTCCTTGCGAAGCCGCGAGAGCTTTTCCAGGGGCTTTTTGATCCGACAGGTGACCTCCATGTTGTTGATCCCGGCCTCCACGAGTGCCTGGGCTGTCTCGACGATATCGAGCCTGTCCTGGTTGAAGACCAGAATGAAGCCGTCGCGGATTACAGTGACGATTGCGGTCTTGATGTCCATGATCCCCTCTCGGAATCGATGATCTACTATTTACGATGTACGATCCGGCTTCGCCGGCCGGTCATCATGTCGCGGCCTGATATGCGATGCGTCCAAATCATAAATCGCAATTCGTAATTCGTAAATCTCAAAGCCTTCTCAGGTGAAAGCCGCCATCGACGTTGATGACGCTTCCCGTGGAGAAATCGAGTCTGCCCTCGGCAATTGCGCCGACGGCTTTCGCCACGTCGCCGGGCTTGCCCCATCGTCGGATCGGTGTGAGCCCCTCGGCGATCAGCCTGTCGTATTTCTCCTTCACCACTCGGGTCATGTCCGTTTCGATGATGCCGGGGCTGATCTCGAACACGCCGATGTCGTATTCTGCGAGCCGGTCGGCGTAGAGCTTGGTCATCATCGCGATGCCCGCTTTGCTGATGCAGTACTCGCCCCGCGAAGGGGAGCTGGTGTACGCGGAGATCGAGCCGATATTGACGATTCGGAAGGACCGCACCGGGTCCTGCCTTCGCTGCTCGACCATCCAGTTGGCGACGAGCTGTGTCAGGAAGTAGGGGCCCTTGAGATTGATGCTTAGAACCCGGTCGAAGCTTTCCTCGGTGGCTTCGAGAATATCGAGTCGTTTGACCGGGCCGGCCCCGGCGTTGTTGACGAGCATGTCGCATCGGTTGAACCGGGTTCTGGTCACTTCCATGATGCGTTTCCTCGTGTCCGCCTCGGCAATGCTTCCCGCGACGAATTCGCAACGAGCACCGAACGCCGCGGCCTCCCCCAGTACCTCCGGCTGCTCGTCCTGGGCTCGGTTGATGACGAGGTCGTAGCCCAGGGACGCAAGCTCCAGCGCGACACTCCGGCCGATGCCCCGGCTGGCGCCGGTGACGATGGCGACGGGTCGGTCTCCCATGATGCGGCTCCTATTTCAAGTACTGATCAATTTCCTTCGCGGCCTTCATGCCGTCGGCCACAGCCGCCACCACGGTCGATGCCCCTCGGACCAGATCGCCGCCGGCGAAGACACCCGGACGCGACGTGGCGAGCGTCCCCGGCCTCGTTCGAATCAACCCGTGATCGAACGCGACGTCTGCAAGGACCTTCTCGATACCGTCCGGTGCCTCTTGGCCTATGGCCTCGACCACGACGTCCATGTCCAGACTGTAGGCGCTGGATTGGAGCGATTCCGGCCGGCGGCGGCCGCTGCCGTCGGGCTCGCCGAGCCGGGTCGGGCACAATTTGATCCCGGTGAGCCTGCCGTTGCTCGATGTGTATTCGAGCGGCTGGGTCAGAATGAGGAAATGAACGCCTGCCCCAATCGCGCGGTCGCGCTCGGCGCCCCAGGCGGGCATCTCCTTGAAGGATCGACGATAGATCACGAAGACGTCTCCGGCCCCGAATTGGGCGGCTGTGACGGCCACGTCCATCGCTGTGTTGCCGCCGCCGATGACGGCCACGGATTTGCCGGTGAGATCCAATCCATCCCCTTGTTTGGCCGCGGACAAGAAGTCCATGGCGTTCGACAAACCGTCGAGTCGCTGTTTGGTGACGGTCACGGTCTGCGGCAGACCCAGACCGATAAAGGCGGCTTCGAAGCCCTGGGCCAGGACCGTGTCCAGGTTATGCTGGGAATCGAGCTCCTTGCCGAGCGACAGGCTCATTCGGTCCTTCGGCACATCGGCGAAGATCGCCGTGATCTCGCTCTTGAGCGAGTTGGACTGCCGGTCGGGCGGGATCACGGATTCCACCATGCCGCCGAAGGCAGTGCTCTTGTCGAAGATCGTCACGGCGTGGCCCGCTTCGAGCAGCCTGGCCGCACAGGCCAGACCGGCGGGACCGGCGCCGAGGATTGCAACCTTCTTGCCGGTTGCCTTCTCCGGGATTCGCAGCTTGGACCACCCATTCTTGTTGGCCTGCGAGGCGAGATACCGCTGGATGTCCGCGATGGGCAGAGGGCCGTCGCCGATGAAGCCCTGCAGACAGTTGCCTTGGCATTGCTGCTCGACCGGGCACAGCCACGCACAGACTTCGGGGAATACGTTGGCCTTTCGGATGGTCTCGTAGGCCTCGCGTTCCTTGCCGTCGAGGAATTGCGTGATGAACTGGGGAATCTCGATCCCGGCCGGGCAACCGAGTTGGCACGTCGGCTCCTGGCACCTGCGACAGGTCGCGGCCAGACGCAGCAGGTTCTCCTTGTCGCTCATTCGGCCGCGTCGGAAGATCGGGCCATAAACCTCGTTGTCCCGCACGACGCATCCTGTCCGCCCTCCGTCCCGCATGATCTGCGTGCAGGCGCTGCAGCCGACGCACACCTTCTCCGGATACATTCGCCGGTCGTGGATGATGTCTCGTGCGAAGTCGGGATAGGCGAACCCCATACGACCGGCGCCGACCAATGTCACGAGACTCTTGGCCTTGTTGGCGGCTCCGACGTTGGCGAAGAGCGTCCGCAGCCAGCTATAGCCCGTGCCGACGAACGCGATGTCCGGGAATTGCTTTTGAATCTGCCCTGTCACGTTGACGAGCCTCGCCACGCCGGCCAGCGGATGCTCCGGTTCGGCGTACCCGCCCACGATGGGCTCATTGAACGGCCGGCCGATGTGCGGATTGTAGTAGGGGTTGGCGAGGGTGATGTTGATGAGTTTGACGCCTCGCTCTCGCAGCAGGGCGATCAGTTTCCTGGGCTCTGCCAGGTCCGGCTTGGTGTAATCGTTCTGATCGACGCCCCAGCCATAAGGGTAGGGAATCGCGTCGTAGATGCCCAAGCGAGTGGCGATGCGGGCCTTCTTACCGAGTTCCTCGCGGATGCGGTCGATCACGTTCAGCAGGAACCGCGTTCGGTTTTCGAACGAGCCGCCGTACTTGCCGGGCCGGGTATGGCAGGCCAGTAGCTCGTTGATGAGGTAGCCGTGACACGACTTGATATCCACCGCGTCGAAGCCCACCTCGAACGCGATGCGTGCGGCCTCGACGTAGGCATCCTGGAGCCGGTCGAGGTATTCATCCGTAACGATAGGCCAGTCGTCGGGGATTCGGCTCTTGCGATTCGTGTCCGGCCTGGGCTGTGGGGCCATCGGGTCACGGTAAGGATCGCGTTGTGGGATGATCGGCCTGGGTGCCGGGCCGGGCTTGCTGTATCGGCCGGAATGGGTCAACTGCGCAACGATCACGGGCCTGTGGCCGGACCCGTTGGCCAGAGCGGCCTTGTCGCATGCCCGCCGGACCATGACCCGAAAGGCCTCTTTGCTGCCTTGGTGGAGCCACAACTGGCGAGGATTGGCCCGAGCCTCCTCGACGACGGCGATGGCCTCGGCCCAGATCAGGCCGGCGCCGCCGGCGGCGAATCGCTCGTATCGCCGGACCGTAAGATCGTCCGGCCGGCCCCGTGCGTCGCCGTCGCAGCCTTCCATCGGGTGTACGGCCAGCGAGTTCGGGATCACGAGTCCGTCAAGCTCGACCGGCCTGGCCAGAATCGAAACATCCTCGACGGCCTCGACGGAAACCCCCCACTGCGCACTGAGACGCCGGAGGTCCTCGATACTGCTCAACTCAAACTCCCACTGTCGGGGCGGAGTAATCGGCCGTGTGGTTTGAATGGTGTCACCTCATGGAATTTACTATCTGCTATTTACGATTCACCATTTGAGAGACGACGCCTGATATGCATCCATTGCTTTGAGACAGCGAAGCCAAATCACAAATCGTCAATCGTAAATAATTAGATCCTAAAGCTTTGCTCTCAAGAATCTGCCGGTATAGCTGCCGGGGTTTTTCACGATTTCTTCGGGCGGTCCGGCGGCCACGATGGTTCCGCCTGCGTCGCCGCCTTCGGGGCCGAGGTCTATTATATAGTCCGCTGTCTTGATGACATCAAGATTGTGTTCGATCACAATGACGGTGTTGCCCATGTCCACCAGTTTCTGGAGGACACTCAGGAGGTTGTGAATGTCGGCGAAGTGCAGGCCGGTCGTCGGCTCGTCGAGCAGATAGAGGGTGTGGCCGGTGGCTGCTTTGCCCAGCTCGGCGGAGAGTTTCACGCGCTGGGCCTCGCCGCCGGAGAGCGTGGTCGAGGACTGGCCGAGCTGCACGTAGCCGAGACCGACGTCCGCCAGCGTCTTGAGCACGCGGACGATCGTGGGGAAATTGGCGAAGAAATCCACCGAGTCCTCGATCCGCATCTCGAGCACATCCGCGATGTTCTTGCCTTTATATGCGATCTGGAGCGTCTCGGGATTGTATCGCGTACCCCTGCAATCCTGGCATGTGACGTACACGTCCGGCAGAAAGTGCATCTCGATCTTCTTGGTGCCCTGGCCCCGGCAGGCTTCGCAGCGGCCGCCCTTGACGTTGAAACTGAACCGTCCGGCGGTGTAGCCGCGGATCTTGGCCTCGCGGGTCATCGAAAAGAGCTTGCGGATCAGGTCGAAGACGCCGGTGTAGGTTGCGGGATTGCTTCGCGGCGTCTTGCCGATCGGCGACTGGTCGATCTCGATCACCTTGTCGATCTGGGAGATGCCCAGGATGTTCTTGTGCGCGCCGGGCTTCTCGCGGGATTGGTACAGGTGGCGTTTGAGTCCACGCAGCAGAATGTGGTTAATGAGCGTGCTCTTGCCCGAGCCGGAGACGCCGGTGACGCAGATGAAGACGCCCAGCGGGAACTTCACGTCCACGCCCTTGAGGTTGTGCTCCGTGGCACCCTTGACCTCGATGCACTTCTTGAGGGAGTAGGGGCGGCGTTTGGGCGGAACCGCGATGCTCTTGCGGCCGCTGAGGTATTCGCCGGTGAGCGAGGTCGGGGACCGGATGATTTCCTCAAAGGTGCCCTGGGCGATGATCTCGCCGCCGTGGGCGCCGGCCGCCGGACCGATGTCGATGATGTAGTCCGCGGCTCGCATGATGTCCTCGTCGTGCTCGACGACGATCACCGTGTTGCCGATTTTGGCCAGCGTCTGGAGGATGCCCAGGAGCCGGTCGTTGTCCCGCTTGTGCAGGCCGATGGTCGGTTCGTCGAGCACGAGCACGTCCGGATCGGCCAGAAGGGCGTCCGCCAGGCCCACCCGCTGCCG
>DCUI01000075.1 GCA_002327785.1 Phycisphaerales bacterium UBA2218 | reverse complement strand
CGGTCCCGCTCCATACATTCCCGTCCGGGTCAATGGAGAGACTGACATGATCGTTGTCGGGCAGCTTCGAGTTGCCCGTGTGATAGACGCTCCAATTCGTGCCATCAAACCGGGCCAGTCCGCCACCGGCATGGGCCCACCAGCGGCCGGTCCCAATCCACACGATCCCTTGGTCATCCACGGCGAGGGCCGTGACGCCGTTGTACGGCAGTCCGGAATTGGTTGTGTTGTACACGGTCCATTCCCCTGTCTGAGACCATGCCGCAGATGCCACAAACAGGATCAGGCCGCTAACGGCAAGAATACGCGTTCGCTTTGAGTTGGCCTTTTGTATTCTCATAGTGAGCTTCTCCTTTACAGGACGGTCCAGACGTTTGTTTCGAGCCATCCAACAGCCTTCACGGCAACTGTGGGCCTGAACCCAGCGATGCCGGAGCAGGGGCCGGCTTCTTGTCCGCCCCCTGCTCTGCCCATTATACACTCCAGCGGGTCTTCATGCGGCCCGTCCTGATCCGCATCTTCCCCATACCATCGCCGACACACGCCGATGACCACTCCTGGTCTATTGCTCCGGCAACACAATGCCGTCAATCATCCCGGAGCCGGCGTACACGGCCTCTCCCCGCTGGGTGGCGCCGCCTTCTATCCACCACTCGGTATGGCCCGCCAGATAGAACACGCCTATCGCCTTCTCAAAGGCGCCGGTCCCATCGGCAACCATGTCGATGCCGCTGTAGCCGTGTTTGCGATGGGTCTCACTGACGTCGTCAAACGTCGTCTTGGCCCGTTCCCAGATCTCCACTGTGCCCAGGTTCCCGAAGTCATAGGTGGCTTTTCCGCAGCCATACCAACCGTCGGCAAGCATGTGCCCTTTGACGCTCTGCCAAGCGGCGGTCCCTTCATATTTCTGGCCGTCAATAGTCAGGGTGACCACACCGTACCAGTTGGGATCGCCTTCGGCTTTGCAGGGTTCCCCGGGCGAAGGCTGCTCCGTGTCGAAGTACGCATCGAAGGAGACGACGCTGTGCAGCGGTTGTCTCTGAGCGATGCCAATCGCGGCCAGAACCAAAATGGCCAGACCACTACCCACAAGTACCAATGCTCTTTTGCTTTTCGCGCTCATGTTTGCCGTCCTTCCCGGTTTGCGATAGAATGGTTCGTCCTTGCGCCGGGCGGGCAAACCGACCGTTCGGAGCAGGTCCGGGCTGGTGAGGATGTTGCCGACATTGAATGCTCATCAGCCCCTGCACTATCTGATGCCCTTTCCAGTGCCCTCCGTGCTCACGCTATGGGCGAAGCGCTCGATTGTAGAGGCGGACCTCATCGATCAGGCCATTCCAGGAGGTGCCTGGCGTCATGGCCTTGTCGCAGCCGAAGTTCAGGCCGCCGGAGCAGCTCGCCAGGCCGGACTGGGCGTCTTCGGCGACCAGGGCATCATCCACATACAGCGCTCGCGTCACGGCGTCCCACACAAACGCGACGCGGTGCCAGTCGCCGTCTGTGATGACAGTCTCTGAAACCAGCGGCGGTATTGCCTTGCGGCCGGCAGGCGGTGACAACTCGGTCATGAGCGTGCCACCTGACGGATCGGCCATCAACCAGCTCGCTCCGTCGACTTGCGAAATCAACACCTGGCCGGGAGCCCCTCCTTTGATCCAGGCAAGAACGCTGAAGGGACCCTCCGCCGGGCTCAGAACGGAGTCGGCTGTGACGAAGGTCGTCCCGTCCAATTCCAGTGCACCGCCCACCATACCGCCGGCCGGCTGCCATGCGGGAATACCCACCACCGTGGCATCGTGCTCTCCGGCACTGTCAGCAGCGATCATGCCCTCGGCCTCATCCAGCTTCCACTTGGCGATCAATCCAGGTTCTTCACCCCAATGGCTCATCAGGACCTCCAAATCTTTCTCGTCGACGATGCCGTCGCCGAAAGGTCGTGGCCCGATGTCAAGACTCGGATCGGCCTGGCGCCAGGACTCGATCAGTTGCAGGAGGTCCTCGATATCCACGATCCCATCCCCGTTGAAGTCCACCACGAGCGGACTGGGGTCGTATTCTTCTACAGTTGAGATAGCCACGCCAGTATTCACCCCTCCTCCAATGGCATAGATCTTCCCATTCACCTCGTCGGAGGCAGGAAACCACCTCGCTGTCGGCATATCAGGTTTTCTTGTCCAGGTGTCTGTGGTCGGGTCGTATTCTTCTACTGTCGAATAAGCAGGTCCCCGGCCGGTGGCGCCCCCAATGGCGTAGACTCTCCCAGAGACGACGCATGCAGAAAGGGCTTTCCTTCCTGTTGGCATATTGGCCTTTCTCGCCCAGGTATCCGTCATGGGTTCGTATTCCTCCATAATGGAAATCGCGGATCCGGCAATATCACCCACTACACCACCGATCGCATATATCTTCCCGTCCACAACACTGGCGGCAGCCAATGACCTTGCGGTTGGCATATCGGCCTTTTGTGTCCACGTGTCCGTCGCCGGGTCGTACACTTCTACGACCGAAGGATTCCATTCGGGCCCCGGGCTGTACCCACCCCCGAAGGCATATATCTGTCCATCCACCGTACAGGCACACAGGAACGCCCTTTTGGTTGGCATATCCGCTTTGGTGGTCCAGGTATCCGTCGCTGGGTCATACTCTTCCACAGTGGCACATGAAACCGCCTTCTGCACAGCACCGCCGATGACGTAGATCTTCCCATTTGCCACGCTGGCAGAGTGGGTAAACCTTGCGGTCGGGATATCGCGTTTCTTCGTCCATGTGTCCGTCACCGGGTCATACTCCTCTACGGTTCGCAGAGGTGGTCCGTCAATGCTGTACCCACCGCCGATGGCATATATCTTCCCATCCACCACACTGGTGGAATGACATAACCTTCTCGTCGGCATATCAGCTTTCTTTGTCCATGTGCCTTCCGCCGCTGAACTCATGGAAGCCATGCCCAAAAGCACAGTCACCACCACAACTTTGTAGATACGTATAGCATTCATTCTTGACATCCTTCCTGGTTTGCGGTAAAATCATTGGGTCCTATCTCCTCGCGGGCAAACCAACCGCGTGGAGCAGGTCCGGGCTGGTGAGGATGACGGCCAAGTCTATCGACTCGCCAGCCCTTACATCAATCTTTGTACCAATTCCTGCTAAACGGTCTCTATTCGACAGGCCCGAGATGCTCATCAAGCCACCCAAGGACGTCTCCTCGGATCTGCTCGTAGAAAAGTCCGAAGGCACCGTGATCACCCGGATACAGCCTGCGCTCCGTACCCCCATTGGCCCTCTTCAGGAGTCTGTACATCGGAATCTGACAGGTTTTTACCGGAGCGAGGACATCTTCGGCGCCATTGACCATCAGGACCGGAACTGTGACTCTTTGAGCGTAGAGCGCCATGTCGAAAGAGCGCGGCAAGTCAATGGGGGGAATCCCGCCATGCACGAAGATCCCTGTGTCGATTCGGTCCTCAACAGCCAGCATGATGGGCCCGAGAAGGCTGCCGAAGCTGTATCCATAGTACCCAATTCTCCCACTGTCGATATCGTCCCGGGTCTCGAGGTAATCGATGGACCGCTTCAAATCTTTCGCCATCCGGATGGCCCAGTCTCTGTAGGTCAGGGGCGTCTTGACGACATCGGAGTTCTCCCATCTCCGGCCGCGAGTGGAAGGTCGCTCATAGGTCCCGTAGTAGATGGGAAAAAGTACGGCACGACCACTCGTGACGATAAACTGCCAGAGTGCCTTGTAGGGGGGCCCTTCAAAGGAGGTTTTCTCAATGGCGCCGCTCCCCGGGAAATAGATGATCGTCTGATACGGTGGCTTCCCTGTCTTCGGCAGAAACAGGTGTATGATGACGCGATCATCGTCATAGGCGGCGTCGAAGGTCACTGTCTCTTCTCGCCAGAAGGGCGAACTGTCGTTACTGCTCTCCACAACGGGATTCAGGGGCATTCGATCGTAATCATACGAGGCTTTGTAAGAATCGAATTCCTCGTCGGAAAATGGCTCCAGACCGGACAGATCCCGCCACGCAGTCAGTGGGAGGGGCCGGCAGAGCTCGTTCGCCACGGATTCGTCTCCTTGCGGGTATCGCACACAGCGAAAACCGTCACGGGGCGAGCGGTGCCATGGCGACTGCGCATCCTTGTATGTGAAAATGTAGGTCGGCTCGCCCCAACTGCCGCCCAGGATGTATCGAAGCGTCCCGGAATCATCGGTGGCGTTGAGACACCACTCTCGGACGTTGCCGGCCATATCGTACAACCCGGTGCGGCCTATTCCGGGATGACTTCCGACAGGCGCCGTGCCGGTGAGGTCAAAATTGCTGAAGGGGACGATCACGAACGATTCCTCCACGCAAGCGGCCCGTTCCCAATCATAGACCGTAGGCAGACTCTTGCCCACGAACCCGGCGTAGGCCATCGCCTCGAACCAACTGACACCGGAAACGGGGTGTTGGCCCTGGCCTTGCGGATATGTTCCTCCCTCCCACATAGCCGGGCCCGGCTGACGCGTCAGGTCTTGGAACTCGGCCATTGCCTCCTGCCACGAGAGTTGGCGACCGTCTTTGACGAAGTCCAATCCTTCCCAGTAATCGGCATTCTCGTATCCCTTGGCATCGACAAACGCCTTGAACTGCTCATTTGTGACTTCGTATTTGTCGATCAGGTGCTCCGGCATTTCGACCTTCCCGCTTTGGCCGTGAAAGACGGGGATCAGCTCAACCACCTGAGGACCAATCCACACCATATCGCCACTGGGTTCCTGTGGTTGCAGACGGACTTCAATGGAGTTCTGGACCACGCACTCATGCGTCACGAATCCCTCCTTCTCGATCTTCCAGCGATGAGGTCCTTGCGGCAGGGTGATATGCTTCAACGGAGACCGTCCGAGGTACTGCCAAGGCTGATCCATGGCGGAGTATTCCCGGCACCAGATCTGTGCCCCGGCAGGCGCCGTGATAACCGAATAGTCCCGACAGATATGAGGCCACAATTCAGCGAGAGCGCGATCGTTGGGAATGTACTGCTGAGCCTTCCTCGCCAGGGAAAAAGCCTCAGCGTAGCCCTGGTGGTCGATCAGCTTGGCGATCTCCGGCAAGGCCTGCCCTTTCGCCCAGCGGACCCTTTCTGTCTTGACGCTGCGTCGATACATCGCGACCGCTGCGACAAGGCCGACCAGGAGCACGGTGACCACGCCAGCGACGGCAATCTGGGATCGGTGGCGACGCGCGAACTTGTGCAGCCGATACACAATACCGGGCGTGTGGGCCAGGATCGGCTCATTCCTCAGATGTCGTGCGACATCCTCCGCCAGTCCATGCGCTGTCTCATACCGGCGGGTTCGGTCCTTCTCCAGGCACTTCATCACGATGCAGTCCAAATCGCCCCTGATGAGCCTGCGCAGTGCCTCGCCGCTGGTATGTCGCCCTTGCGCCACGTCCATGAGGCCCTGGCCCATGCTTCTCAATCGCGTCGAGGGCCTTGGCGGATCGGTTTCCCGGATAATCCGCTCGATCTCGGCATAGCTGGCCTGTTGGAGGGTGCGTGGCTCGAAGGGTGTTGTGCCGGTCAGCAGTTCATAGAGCAGCACGCCGAGCGAGTAGATGTCCGTGCGTGTGTCCACGTCGAGCCCGCTCATCTGGGCCTGTTCCGGGCTCATGTACGCCGGTGTGCCTATCATCTGGGCATAGCGCGTAAAAAGTGTCTTTTCCGTCAGGCGCTGATTCGTTGCCTTGGCAATGCCGAAATCAATGACCTTGGGGACCGGCTTGTCGTCGTGCATCGTGACCATCACGTTCGACGGTTTGAGGTCCCGGTGGATAATGCCCTTCTGATGAGCATGCTGGACCGCATTGCAGACCTGGGCGAATAGCCCCAGACGCTGTCGCGCATCCAGTCTGTTCTGATCGCAGAAGTCGGTGATGGTCCTGCCACGAACCAGCTCCATGACAAAGTAGGGTCGGCCCGCGTCAGTGGCCCCGCCATCGAACACCTTGGCGATGTTCGGATGATCGAGCAGGGCCAGAGCTTGGCGCTCCGCCTCGAAGCGAGCAACCACCTGGCGGGTATCCATCCCCAGCTTGATGAGCTTCACGGCGACCTTGCGACGAACGGGTTCCTGCTGCTCGGCCATGTACACGACGGCCATCCCACCCTCGCCGACCTTCTCCAGCAGTCTATACCGCCCGATGACCGTGCCGGGGCCCTCGACCACCGCAGCACTGTCCAAGGTGACCGCCTGATCCAGATCGGGAGAAGGAAGAAAACCTTCGGCCTGTTCGTAGGAGATTAGCAGGGATTCGACCCTGGAGCGCTGTGGCGTGTCCCTGCCGCAGACACGATCGAGATATGCCGCGCGCTCCCCGGCATCGGCTTTCTCCAATGCCTCGGCAAAGACAGATTTGATATCGAGTGATTCCGGTTTCATGGCACACCCTGGTTCCAGCTTGTTTTCTACAGTGTAGTGCGAAATCCGGCCCGGCGGAGTGCACGCGAAAATCCGAAAAGAGCAAAGAATCCTCCAACCCATCGGGCCGGGGCCTGGTCCCCGGTTCTCCAAAGACCCGGCTGGTCACTTCAGACGGTACGCGAACCGGTCCGCTCGCCCCCGACGACTTCATGGTGGAGCCAAGCTCGGGCGTAGGCCAGGTATTTCGCCGCCGTGCGGCGGGCGATCCCCCGGAGTTGGGCCACCTGGTCCAGGGTCAACCCAGAGAAATAGTGCAGTTTCACCAGGTCGGCCACCATCGGCTCCTCGGCCGCCAGCTTGTCCAAAGCCTCACTCACGGCGAGGAGGTCTTCCGACGGGCCGGTGATGGAGAGGGTCAACTCGTCGAGATTCACCCTCTCGCGCCCGCCACCACCCTTCTGGCTCCGCTTACGCCGCGCATTTTCCACGAGAATCCGCCGCATCGCCTCCGCCGCCGCCATGAAGAAGTGATTGCGGCTGTTCCAATTCCGGCAGTCGGCTTCTACCAAGCGCAGATAGGCTTCATGGACCAAGGCTGTCGCTTGCAGGGTCTGACCACCGGGTTCATGGGATAGCCTCTGCGCCGCCAGCAGCCGCAGTTCCTCATACACCAGCGGCAACAGTTCGTCCGTGGCCTTGGCGTCCCCTTGTTCAATCGCGTTCAAGATGCGCGTGACATCGCTCATGGGTATACCTGCCATCGTCCTTCACGATAGGGGTATTCTCCCACTTTCCCGGCAGGTTTTCAAGGTAGAATACTCCCTTCGGCAACAACACCATCAACGCCAAAGGGCCGGTGACTCCGTTGTCCACCAGCCCCTGTTGCCATGCACGAGTGGGAATACGGCCTATGGTTTCACGACCCGGTCGTAGATCCGTACGTCGTCGACCCGGGTAGGGTCCGTATCACGCACCGTTTCCCCAGTGGATGTGGCAGAAGGCGAGTAGTGCGTACCGTACGATTTCACTCGCGGCGTCTATTCAATCTCGCCGTCCGGAGCGATGTGCCGATACAGGAACTCCAAGGCCACAGACAACTTCATCCGCAAGTCGCTGAGATGGTCGCCGGGGGTTGGGACGTACGTGAAGGAGAGGGCCTTCTCATACAGCGCCGCCAGGAGGGCGTCCGCGGCGACCTCCTCTCCGAGCATGGTCGGCCCGCGCCCGTTGGCTACCAGGATTGCGGTGTTGGCCAGATTGCCGCCATCCCGACCGATTTGGTGGATCAGGTCCGCGTCCACCCATTTCTGCCAGACCTCCGGGATGGCGGTCTTTTCCGGGTACTTCACGGGCAGGTCCACGAAGTACGGCGGGTTGCCGAGATTGGGCGTGAACGCTGCGGCCCAGGCATAGAAGATGGCCGCGATGAAGTCCCCCGCTTGGGGCACTCCCACCACCTCGGGGTACTGCGCCACGAATAGGTCGATCGCGTTCGGCTCGCTTTGGAAGTCGTTGACCGGGCTGAGGGCTGCCACGGCCCTGAACACGTCGGGATAGTCGATCGCCAAGGACAGCGCGCCGTACCCGCCCATGGAATGGCCGGCAATGGCGCGATGGTTCGGATCGGCGATCGTCCGGTACTTGGCGTCGATGTGGGCGACCAGCTCCTTGGCGAGGTAGGTGCGGTAATCTCCGATCAGGTCCGATTTGTTGTACCAGCTCCCGCCGAAGGCGTTGC
>DCUI01000189.1 GCA_002327785.1 Phycisphaerales bacterium UBA2218 | reverse complement strand
TGTTTTGTCGTGAGAATGCATGACTGCCGACCGGATGGATTCATCAAGCTCAACGCGCTGATGCAGTACCTACAGGAGGCCGCCGCGTGCCACGCAGAGCAGCTCGGCGCGGGGTTTCACGATTTGGGTCGGCGAGACTGCCTTTGGGTGCTGATCAATCTGCGGATTGAAGTCGCCCGCACGCCGAGATGGGCGGACCAGATGATCGTCCGCACGTGGCCCAGCGGCTGCAAGCGAGCCATTGCATCTCGCGAGTTTACCGGCCAGACCCTGGACGGCCGGGAATTCTTCCGGGCCAGCAGCGACTGGATGATACTCGACAAGCACCGCGGCCGTCCGAAGAACCTGGACCGGCTCGATCTTCATCTGCCGCCGGATGGCCCGAAAGTGCTGGCTGCTGATCTGACGCGGCTTCAGCCGGCCGACGGATACGCGACGGTCTGCACGCTCCGCGTGCCCTTCAGCGCCCTTGACTTCAACGGGCACGTGAACAACACCGAGTACGTCCGCTGGGCCCTCGATGCCGTGCATCAGGATCTCGGCGGCTTGCCCGAGATTCGTTCGATGCAGCTCACCTATCTGGCCGAGGTCTTCGCGGGCGACGAGATCGAGTTGCTCGTATCCGCCGGCGACAACGGATGCATCCATGCCTGCGCGCGGAAGTCCGACGACGGCACAAACGCATTTCTCATGCAGTTGTCCTGAATGAGCGGATACGAAGGAAGTTCCGCAAAAATCCTCTAAAGAGGGCGCCTCCCGTTGCCACCGCCGGGCCAATTCTGTTACTATCTGGATGGGTAGACAGTGTCTGCACGGTTTGTTCAAGGGCCCATGCGAAGACCGGTTCGCAATCTCCTGATCGGATCAGGCGCGGCGACGGTTTTGGTGGCCGCGTATTTTGCGGTTCTATCTGTTCGCACGACGGATGCGGAGGAGGTGTTGGCAGCACTGGCCGTCACGGCGGATCCGGGAAGCCTGACGATTGTGTACCCGCTGGACGAAACCCTGTTTCCCCCCGAGATTGCTCCGCCGTTGTTTCGCTGGAAGGATGACAATTCCGGCTCGAACCTGTGGCTGGTCACCATGGAGTTTCCGATGGGCCGGGGGCGGGTCAATTCCTTTGCCAAGGAGCCCGAATGGAGGCCCGATACGGCCGTCTGGGAGGATATCAAGAATCGATCCCTCGAGAAGCAGGCGACGGTGACCGTCGTCGGGATCGACCGCAGAACGCCGTCGAAGATCCTCTCCGTGGGGCGTGTTGCGATCTCGACCTCATCGGACGCTGTCGGGGCGCCGCTGTTCTATCGTGAGGTGAACCTGCCTTTCGCGGATGCCGTCAGGGACCCGTCCCGCATCCGGTGGCGTTTCGGAGCGATTTCCACGCTGGGGCCGCCTCCGGTGGTGCTCGAAAAGCTCCCCGTGTGCGGGAACTGCCACTCGTTCTCGGCCGACGGGGCGGTGCTGGGAATGGACGTTGACTATGCGAACGACAAAGGCTCCTACGCTCTCGTGCCGGTCCAGGAGCAGATCGCTCTCGACCGCAGCACGATCATCACCTGGGGTGACTACCAACGCACTGAGGGGGAAGTCACCTACGGACTGCTCTCCCAGGTCTCTCCCGACGGGCGGTTTGTGGTGAGCACGGTCAAGGATGAGTCGGTGTTCGTCCCGAAGCCCAACCTGGATTTCTCGCAACTATTCTTCCCGGTCAAGGGCATTCTGTGCATCTACGACCGGCAGGCCCGAACCTTCCGGTCGCTTCCGGGGGCTGATGTGCCGAGCCTGGTCCAGAGCAATCCGACGTGGAGTCCGGACGGCAGGTACATCGTCTTTGCCGCGACGGAGGCGTACAGCCTGCGAACTCCCGGCGGACCACAGAAGGTGCTCCTGAACCCGGAGGAATGCCGCGTGTTCCTCGAAGAGGGCAAGCCGTTCAAGTTCAACCTCTACCGAATCCCGTTCAACGACGGCCTGGGCGGCACACCTGAGCCGCTCCCCGGGGCCTCCTTCAACGGCCTGAGCAACTACTTCCCGCGTTACTCGCCCGACGGCAGGTGGATCGTGTTCTGCAGGGCGGCAAACTACATGCTCCTCCAGCCGGACAGCGAGCTGTACATCATTCCCGCCGAGGGGGGCGAAGCCCGAAGGCTGCGGGCCAACACGACGCGAATGAACTCCTGGCACAGCTTTTCCCCGAACGGCAAGTGGCTTGTCTTCTCCGGCAAGCCGGACTCTGCCTACACCCGGCTCTACCTGACCCACATCGACGAGCAGGGCGAGAGCACGCCGCCCGTGGTTCTGGACCGCCTGACCTCGTCCGACCGCGCCGCCAACATCCCGGAATTCGTCAACCTCTCTCCCGTGGCGATCCGGCACATCCGCGAGCGGTTCATCGACGATCTCTCGTATGTCCGGGCGGCGTGGGAATTCCTGAAGTCGAACGATTATGACGGCGCCGAGCGCCAAGCCCGCAAGGCGCTGGAGTTGAATCCGAAGAACGCCGACGCGCTCTACTACCTTGGATTGGCCATGTTCGGCCGCAAGCAATACGATGAAGCGATCGAGCATATGTCCGAAGCGGCGAAGACCAAGCCGGGGGAATCCGAGATACGAACCCAGTTGGGCGTCGTCTGCATTGCCAAGGGGCAGTTGGATCGGGCCGTGGGCCACCTGCAGAAGTCGCTTCAAATCGCCCCGAACGACCCGGAGGCGTACTTCAACCTTGGGGTCGCCATGTACCGCCGGGGTGACAAGGCGCAGGCGATGCGGAACTGGCAGCGGACCGTGCAACTCAAGCCGAACGACTACGAGGCCCATTACAATCTCGCCCTGGTTCTGGACGAGCAGGGGAGCGTGGATCAGGCCATCGAACACTACCGCCGCACCGTGGAGTTGATGCCGGACCACAGCTTGGCGCAGGGCGGCCTGGGTGTGGCACTGTGCGTGACAGGGGTATTCCAGGAGGGCGTGCAGCATCTGTCCAAGGCTGTGGACCTTGACCCCAACAACGTGGCCATGCGCTTCAACCTCGCGATTACGCTGAGTCGCCTCGGACAGCACACGCAGGCCATCGCCCACCTGGTGCAGTTCCTGCAACGCCAACCGGGCAACGCCGATGCGCTCTTGTGCCTTGCCGTGAGCTACGGGGAGACGGGCCGGATCGATGCGGCCCTCGGTTGTCTGGTCGACGCGCTGAAGGTCGCCAGGTCAGCCGGCAACGACCAGCTTGTCCGGCGGATCACCGAAACGATCGAACGCTACAAGCGGAACCCGCCTCTCGGCCATGCCGGTGAGGAATGAGGCAGACTCCGGCGGGAGCCTGCGACCGTACCGGCGGGCTGAATGACCGGTTTTGCACCGAGACCGGGGAATCCTATACTTTGCTTGGACAGCGACGATGGTTTGTGGTATCTGTTCATGTCACTGGCACGTGGCTCGGGGAAAATGATGAAGACGCAAGGCGGGTTCTCGTTGGTGCAAATCATTCTTGCGGTGGTGGTTCTGGCGCTGGTCGGGATGGCCATGGCCCCGAGATTCAGCTCGGCCGCGTCCGACGCGCGGATCGCAAGCCTATGTGAGAATCTGCAAACAGTCCGGCGGCATATCGAGGTCTATCGGCGTCAACACGCGGGTGGTCTACCGGCCTCGGCGGGCGAGACCGGCGAGGACTTCGCCCGGCGGATGACCGCAACCGGCACGGGCCCGCACGATGACGCTCTCGGCCCGCGACTGGAATCCATCCCCGTCAATCCCTACAACCGACTCGACACGGTGCGGGTGGGCGGCCCCGAAGCCGGAGCCGGCACACACGGCTGGCGATTCGATCCTGTGATGGGGAATTTCCAGGCCGACGATCGAGGCAACACGGATGGCAGCGGCCTGCCCGAACACGTGAACCTGTAGCCGTTACACACGCCGTGCACAACGATCCAACAGCACACTACGGATCGGCTCCGACACAGCCCATCTTCCCTGGTTCATAGCGTATCCACAAGGGTATATCTTCCGAGTGAAGAAGATAACGCCTTACGGCGTCACTACGAACGAAGATCGAATCCACGATGCTCTTGACTGTGTCCGGCTCGCCAGGGCGCAGTTGTCCTCCACACTGGACCCGCCCTCTGCGGCTACAGCCGCCAGGGGCTGCGCGTGGCGCGGGCGAGCATCCGGTCGGCCTCGGGGTCGTCGATAAACCGCTCGGCCTTTGGGTCCCATCGGAGTTTTCGGCCCAGACGCAGGCAGATATTGGTAATATGACAGGTCGTCGTCGAGCGGTGGGCCACCTCCGGCGGAGCGATCGTCCGGGCCCGCGTCCGCACACACTCGAGGAAGTCGCGATGATGGCCCTCCATGAACTCGTACCCTCGCTGAGCGGCGTTGAGCCTTCGCAGGATGGTATCGCTGGAGGCGGTGACCTTGCCTGTGTCATCGACGCTGACCCAGCCTTCCGTGCCGACGTACTTGTTGCCTCGCGGTCCCCGGCCCGGTTCGGTCTCGTCGTGTATGATGATCTTCACGTCGTCCGGATAGGTCGCCGTGATTTCGAACCGCACGGGCGTATTGTACAGGCCGTCCCGGGGGAACTCGGCCCAGCCCTCATACCGTGTCGGGCTCGTCGTCTCATCTCCATGTGCCCACTGGGCCAGGTCCACAAAATGCGCCCCGAGGTCGGTGAGCTGGCCGCCGGAATAATCGTAGATCCAACGGAATGTGCCGTGACATCGCCTCGGGGTGTAGGGCTTCAACGGCGCGGGCCCGAGCCACATTTCGTAGTCGAATCCCTGCGGGACCGCCTCGGCCGGCTGCGGCGGGCACCTCGGACCGTTGTGATAGTAGCAGTGGAGCGTCCGGAGTTCACCAAGCACTCCACTGCGGGCGATATCGACGCCGAATCGAAAACAGCCGATGCTCCGCCGTTGCGTGCCGCTTTGATAGACGGTGTTGTACCGATTCATCGCGTCCACCACGGCCCGGCCCTCGGCAACCGTCAGCGAGATCGGTTTCTCACAATAGACGTCCTTGCCCGCCTTGGCCGCCTCAATGGCCAGAATCGCATGCCAATGGTCCGGCGTTGCGATCAATACCGTGTCGAGGTCCGCCCTCGCGAGCACGTCGCGGAAGTCTTTGTATGCGGCACAGTCCTTGCTGCCGTAGCCGGCGTCCACCGTCTCTTTCGCCCGCCTCAGGTGGCCCGCATCGACATCGCAGACGGCCAGCACGCGCACGTCGTCGAACGTCAGAAAGCTCTTGAGATTGTGCAACCCCTGCCCGCCCAGACCGATGGCCCCCATCGTAATCCGTTCACTCGGCGCGTCGCCGCCCCACAGGGCCGACGAAACCACATACGGCATGGCGAACGCCGCTGCCGCCTCGCCAAGCATTCGTCGTCTTGATAATCGTCGCCCCATAATGCATCTCCACGATACCTGTCATCTCGTAGGCCGCAGCCACATCGCATCGCGGCGTCAGGCCCCATTGTACATCTCATCCCGCCGGCTGCAAGGGGTGAAGACGCAGACGTCGATCCTGCAAGACCCCCTCTTCGCGACCGTCGCACGAACTCCGACGTGTCACCGGAGGAACCAGTGACGGACTTTGAGGAACAGTAGTCCCTCGTTGCTCATCGCGGCCCTTTCCTCGAGGAGAGCCCTCGCCACGCCTGGCACATCCGTGATGATATTGTCCACCCCCAGATCGATGAGCCGGGCCATCTGCCGGGGCCTATTGACGGTCCAGACGTGAACCTCCTTTCCCGCCGCGCGGGCGGCGTCGATCAGACCCGGTGTCGCCAGGCGAGACGACACACTGAGGAAATCGATGTCCAGGGCCGTCACCTTGCCGATGGACTGGGATATGACATACCCCGTGCGGATGGTCGGGTCCAGACTTCGGACGTGCTCCAGGATTTCGATGTCCCCCGAGCTGACGACGCACTCTTGCACGGCGTCGCGCTCGTGCAGGATCTGGACGACCCGTTCGGCCATTCGACGCGGGGCGCCGTCGGCCTTGAGCTCGATGTTCAGGCGTATCCTGCCCTTGGCGAAAGCGACCACCTCGGACAGCAACGGGATGCGCTCGCCTCGGAACCGGGGCGAGAACCAGCTTCCCACGTCGAGTGTTCTGATCTCTTCGTAGGTGAGGTCGGCTACGTTTCGGGTGACTCCTGCGACGCGGAACAAGTCCCTGTCGTGCAGCAGGACGGCGTAGCCGTCGGCGGTCAGACGCACGTCCACCTCGGCATAGTCCGCGCCTTCCTCGACGGCCCTGCGAACGGCGGCGAGCGTGTTCTCCGGGGCGAGGAACGAGCTGCCGCGATGGGCGGTGATCTGAATGTTGTCATGGAGGTCGAAGCGGCTCAGGATCGCGGCTGCTCCGGACAGCGACACGACCGCGGCCAGGATCAGAAACACGACGATTTGTCGAGGGTGCGAGGGACGCGACGGCGGCGGCAGCCGTGCGGCGTCAACCGCAGGGGGTTCACGCAGGTCCGCATAGAGACGAGTGATCGTCAGGCTGTTGACCGCGATGGTGAGGAACTCCCCGATGAATGAGGTCACCAGATAGCCCGCCATCAGCAGCAGGACGACCGGAAGGTTCAATCTGTGCTCTTCGGGCAGGCGGGTAAAGACTTCGCCCCCCAACCAATGGAATCCCTGCGCCAGCGCAAATGGCAACAGGATGATCGCGATCCAGAATGAGAAGACCACAGCCCCGATCCGCCGTCTTGTCCCCTTGAGCAGGCGGTGCGTGTACGTCAATGCAGAGGCCGCCGACAAATCGTCCGCCAGCAGGGCCGGCAGCGAGAAGACCCAATGAAGATAGACGGCGCCATGGATGACAACTGCCGCAGCGGCCAGCGCCACGGCTACCGCAATGCCGATCCAGCGGGCGGCGGAACTCTCCAGAAACAGGAAGTACATACGCATCGACGAGAAGGCGAGGCGATAGACGAGGGTCGCCAGGATGGCAAATGGAGCGAGCAGGATCAGGTGTCCTGCGACATGATAGGTCCCGAGCAGCGTCAGCCCGGGCAATCGTTGCACGACGCCCCAAAACGCCCGCGGGGCATTCATCCGTCGTCCGGCCATGCTCTCCCAGGCGATCAGCATCATCCCGGCGTGCTTGACGTAGAGCGTGACGACCGTCAGCGATCCGACGAGCAAAGCGAAGACAATCCCGCGGAGCGAAAGCAGAAACGAGAAGATCTCCGCGTTGTTGACCGAGAGTCGGCCGCTCGAGGACACCATGAAAGAAGCCGCCCACGAGAGCAGCGGAGCCAGTAGAAAGAAACCCAGCACGGCAAGAATCGCGTTGTACAACAGCAGCGTCCACAGATTCCGGTGAAGATCGCCCAGGATCTTCCCGGTCAGGTCGAGTAGCCACTTCATACGCACGGAGAGACCTTTCCAACGACCAGGAGAATCGCTCGTATGCTACGGTCAGGTCTTCGGAGGAACCTGAATCGAAGCACGAGTCAGGGCTGCTTGAGCAGCGCGATCCTGCCGTTCTCGATACGCCAAAAGCGGCGGTCTGCCGTCACGACATACAAGGGTTTTCCACAAAGCAGATTCAGGAACACGTGAATCTCCACCGGCCGGTCGTCGTGGACGTGCCCCAGCGTGTAGGCGACGACATCGACATCGGGTCCGGCGTCGTCGCGGCTTTTCAGGACGAAGCAATCCTTCGTGAAGCTCCGCTGCTCCAAAATGGTTCGACCGTCCGCAGACACCGTGGCTCGGTAGTGCCCGCCGACAAGCAGGAGATTTGGATCGCTCGCCGCGGCCAGGGCATAGGCCAGCCAGCCCGGCTCGCCCTCTCGCGGGATCACAACCGTGTTGTAGGCGTCGGAGCACGGGTTCTCCACGATGCCCAGGACAAGCTGTCGGGCGTTGAACATCGCGGCCTGGGGCTCGGTGAGGTCCTTATCGATCAGAATGATGTTTGGCTCCTCGCTCCCGGCAAACGTCACCATGCAGACGGACCGCCACGGCTCCGAATCGCCGGTCACAAACGTCACGGCGCACCTATCGGACCGGCTTTCCGTGATCCAGCCTTGCGTGCCCATCGCGGCCAGATCCACGCCGCGGGCAAGCGCAAGGTTCGTTGCCCTCGCCGCACACTGGTCGTACAGATAGACCTGCCGGCCAAGCGCTTCGGTCCTTTCAAGCATCGGGATCTCCTCGGCGGCAACGGAGACCTCCGTTCCCTTGCCCGTCCTGGCTTGCTCATGGCATCCTGCGCCCAGGAAGAGCGTGAGCAATCCTGCAAATACGGCCGCTTTCGTCATCGTCGCTCACAATTCCTTTCGAGTACACCCGCCGGCGATTCTCCTGGAAATCTGCATCAGCCGATCCCAACGTGCCGGACCCCGATCAGGATACCCTATTGATGCCCGATATGGAAGCGTCGCGATCCTTGCGACTGCACTCAGGTTCTCATTGATGGACGGCCCCTCGCACACTACAATGGCGGAACCGAGCGCAGCAGTGCGGTTGCACGGCTGTTGAACGGATGAGCGTGTGAATGCTAAGGAGGTCAAACGATGAAGTCACGAGATACTCGCCTGGGATGGGTCGTCACCGTGGCGCTGCTGGCCGGAAGCACCGTTCTGCCGGCCGGGGAGCCGCAGGAAAAGGAAGAGGGATTTGCGATGTTGTTCCCGAAGGACGGTGCGCCGGAAGGCTGGCTGGTGCGAAGCTGGAGCGACGTGAACCAACCGCCCGCCGACCCGAAGACGAAATGGGTCGTCCAGGATGGCATCCTCCACGGCGGCGAGCCGCGAGGGAGTTGGCTGCTCAGCAAGAAACAATACGGCGATTTCATTCTGAAATTCGATTTCAAGCTGGGGCCCCAAGGCAACAGCGGCTGCGCCCTTCGGGTTCCCCTGTTCGGCGATCCCGCCTTCGACGGCATGGAACTCCAGATGGCGGATTATCGCTACAACCCACAGGCCAAGGACTCCGAGCTCACCGGCGGCATCTACCGTGCCATCGCTCCACGCAAACAGGTCTACAAGCCCACCCAGTGGAACTCATACATTGTGACGCTCAAGGGCTCGCGCCTGCACGTCGTGCTCAATGGCGAGGTGATCCAAGACCTGAACCTGGACGAACAGACCCAACTCGTTCTGCGTCATAACGGCCAACCCTGCCCAAAGGTGAAGGACCGCCCGCGAAAGGGCCACATCGGCTTCCAGGAGCTCAGTCGGGGCGTTGAACACGTCCTGATCCGCAACGCCCGCATCAAGGTTCTCGACGAGCCGAACGAGCCGGCCGCAAAAGGACAGAAGTAAGACAATGGACCGATCCTGCGCCTTAGCCAGGAGACATATGCCTTCGGCTGACCAGAGTCTGTCGGTGCGCCGACGGCGGGGTCAGAATCGCAGATCTCTCCGGTCAGATTCTGCGCAAACACCCCGGGCTCTGGGTAGCAGCACCGGGGGTATAGAAAGAAAGTAAAAAACGGCTGTGATCTCCCCTCTCGACGCCGTGAGCCACCCGTCGCGTCAAGTTGTAACCTTTCTTTCAATATATGGTACGCATAGTCTTATAATAAGTTCATTCGTGCGCCAACAGCGGCCGTTCTCCACGGGACGGAGGGCCCAATCGCGGGCGGGGCTGGATTGCCGCCACAGGCTGCGAAAAGGCTTGCCAGTGGACGCGGTGGCTGGTATCCTGTGACCTTCGTTTTCGTCGCGGAAAGCTAATGTCAATGCCTTTTGATACGGGAAACAGTGATGGGTCATCCGGGTTTGTCGAAACTTGATCAGTTGTGCGTCGATACGATTCGTTTTCTGGCGGTGGATGGGGTCGAAAAGGCCAAGAGTGGCCATCCAGGCATGCCGATCGGCCTGGCCCCGGCGGCCTATGTCGTGTGGACCCGGCACCTTCGGCACAGCCCGGCCAACCCGCAATGGCACAACCGCGACCGGTTCGTCCTGTCGGGTGGGCATGGCAGCATGCTGCTATACTCGCTGCTCTACCTGACCGGCTCCGGCCTGACGCTCGACGACCTCAAGCAGTTCCGCCAGTGGGGCAGCAAGACGCCGGGACACCCCGAGTACCATCCGGAGCTGGGCATCGAGCTCACCACCGGCCCGCTGGGGCAGGGAATCTCCAGCGCCGTCGGCATGGCCATCGCCCAGAAGTACCTCGCCAACTACTTCAACCGCGAGGGCTTCCCGATCATCGACTACAAAGTCTACGTCTTTGCCGGCGACGGCGATATGGAAGAAGGCATTTCCTCCGAGGCCTGCTCGCTGGCGGGACATCTGGGCCTGGACAACCTCGTGGTCATCTATGACGACAATCACATCAGCATCGACGGCGAAACGGAGTTGTCCTTTACGGAGGACCGGGCCAAGCGCTTCCAGGCTTACGGCTGGCACGTGCAGAAGGTCGATGGCGACGGCAACGACATGAAGAAGTTCGAGCGGGCCCTGATCAACGCCAAGAGCGAGGTCGATCGGCCTTCGATGATCCAGCTCCGCACGCATATTGCCTACGGCGCCCCGACGCTGCAAGATACGGCAAAAGCCCATGGCTCGCCCCTGGGCGAGCAGGAGATTCGGGGGATGAAGGAGAAGTTCGGCTGGGATCCGGACAAGCAGTTTCACGTCCCGCAGGAGGTCCTCGACCACATGCGACAGGCCGTCGAGCAGGGGACCGAGGCCGAGAGTCAGTGGAATGCCCTGTTCGAGCAGTATGCCGAGAAGCACCCCGACCTGGCAGAAGAGTTCCGGAACGCCGCCGAGGGCCGACTGCCGGTGAAACTCGATCGCGTCCTTCCGAAGTTCGAGCCCGGCAAGGCGATCGCCACGCGTGAGGCGTCGGGCAAGGTGCTGGACGCGATCATGCCCAAGATGCCCCTGGTGCTTGGCGGTTCCGCGGACCTGACCCCCTCGAACAATACGCGATTCGCCGGCGCAGTCGATTTCCAGAAGAACGCCCGCGGCGGCCGGTACATCCGCTACGGCGTCCGCGAGCACGCCATGGGCGCGATCATGAACGGCATCAGCGTCTCGCGTCTGTTGCGCGCCTACGGCGGGACTTTCCTGGTCTTTTCCGACTACATGCGGGGTGCCGTCCGCGTCGCGGCTTTGTCGAAGTATCCGACGATCTTCGTCTGGACCCACGACAGCATCGGACTCGGCGAAGACGGCCCGACGCATCAGCCGGTCGAGCATTTCGCGGCGCTGCGGGCGATCCCGGACCTGCTGGTGATCCGCCCGGCGGACGCCAATGAGACGGCCCAGGCGTGGAAGTATGCCCTGGAGCATCCGGACCGGCCGGTCGGCCTGTTGCTGAGCCGACAGGGCATGCCGGTGATCGACCAGAACCGCTGCGCCTCGGCCGCCAACCTCAGCAGGGGGGCCTATGTCCTGACCAGCCGGGGCAACCCCGAGGTGATTCTGCTGGCCAGCGGCTCGGAGGTCCAGATCGCGATGGAAGCGGCGACCCGGCTCGACGCCGAGGGGATTCCGTCGCAGGTCGTGAGCATGCCGTGCTGGGCGCTCTTCGAGAAGCAGGATGAGAAGTATCGGCATTCTGTGATTCCGCCCCAGGTCGCGGCCCGCGTCGGGATCGAGGCGGCGACCGATTTCGGCTGGCATCGATGGCTCGGTGAGCACGGCGTCTTCATCGGGATGCAGGGCTTCGGCGCCTCGGCCCCCTACAAGGCATGCTTCGAGAACTTCGGTATCACGACCGACAACGTCGTGAAAGCCGCCAAGGAGATCGTCCGGAAGCTGAAGGAGCAGGGGCGGTAGGCAACGGGTCACGCGGCCAGATCCGAAATCCGCGACAAGCACAAATGATCGGAATCCAAGGTCCGAAACGAACCGTCCGGCGATTTTCCGGCGTTTGTGCCATTTGGATTTGGGTCCTTTGAATCTGTTTTGGATTTCGAGATTCGTGCTTCGAATGCTTCGGATTCATGGATTTGGCACGCGACAAGGTGGTCTCGGAGATTGTCGCCCGACTGAGCCGGTTGCAGGGGCCGGTGAAAGTCGAGGGGACGTGGGGATCGTATGCGCGCCTGCTGACCGCCCACATCTCCCACACGCTTCATCGGCCGGTCCTCCACCTCTGTGCGCACATCGATGACGCGGACCGGGCGTTCGACGATCTTAAGACCTTCGGCGCCGAGCGGGTCGAACTGCTGCCGGCCTGGGAGGGCGAGGAGGAACTGGCCGACGCGACGGACGAGACGCGGGCCCAGCGGCTGCGGATCGTTTCGCTGCTGGCGGACTCCGGGAGCGGCAACGGACGTGTCACGGGCCTTGTGATTGCCGCTCCCGTGCAGGCGTTGTGCCAGCCGATTCCGAAGCCCTCGGCGTTACGGGAAAGCACGCTGCAGTTGACGCGCGACGGGATGACCGACCCGGAGGCGGTGATCGAATGGCTTGTGAAGAACAACTTCGAGCGGGTCGGTGCGGTGGACCTGCCGGGCCAGTTCGCCCGTCGCGGCGGCATCATTGACATCTACGCGCCGCTGGCGCGCAGCACTATCGGAACCCAAGGCTCATCGTTCGAAGAATCCCAAGCCATTCGTATTGAATTCTTCGGAGATGTGGTCGAGAGCATCCGCGAGATCAACCTGGATACGCAGCGATCTGAACATGAGATCGACGAAATCCAGATCATCGCGGCGGCCTCCGGGGCCGTGGTCGAGCAGCGGGAGCTCTTCGTGAACATCCTGCCCAAGGATGCGGTCATCGTCTTCGAGGAGCCCGCCGACGTGGAAGAGGTGGCCAAGGTCTTCCTCGCCCGCATCGAGAGGGCGGATCGTTTGTATCCGTGGCCCGAGATTTACGACTTCGCCGGGCGATTCACACAACTGCACATCTGCCGATTCGCGATAGGCCAGCCGGAAGAATTCGTCAAGCTCGGCGTCAAGAGTGTGCAGCAGTTCGAGCGGACGGCTACGTCGCTCTGGGCCGGGCACAAGGCCGCGCTCGAAGAGTTGATCCAGCGGGCGAAGGAGGGAAGCGAGGTCCTTCTATACTGCGAGAGTCCGGCTGAGATCCAGCGTATCACCGAGATCATCCGAGAGATCGCCGGCCAGGTCCCACACAACTTTCATCTCCCGCTCGGTTACATCCATCAGGGCTTCGTCGTTGAGGCACTAAACACGGTCGTCGTCAGTCATCACGAGTTGTTTGGGCAGTATGCTCTCCGCCGGCGGGAGCGGCCGGCCCGTGCGACCGCGCCCGTGGATTCGCTGGCGGACTTGCAGCCGGGTGAGTACGTGGTGCATGTCTCCTACGGTGTCGGCAAATTCCTGGGGACCGAGACGATTGAAGAAAAAGGCGGCAAGGCCGAGTACCTCACCATCGAGTACGCCGACAATGTGAAGATTCATGTTTCGGTCCAGAACATTGCTCTGGTGCAAAAGTACATCGGCACCAGTCCGAAGCGGCCTACGCTCAGCAAGGTGGGCACGAAGCGATGGCAGAAACAGAAGGAGAAGGTCGCCCAATCCGTTCGCGACCTGGCGGCCGAGCTGCTCGAAGTCCAGGCCAAACGCCAGGCCATCGGCGGCATTGCCTACGACGAAGACTCGCAGTGGCAGATGGAGTTCGAGGAGTCGTTCCCGTACCAGGAGACGCCGGACCAGATCGGGGCCGTTCGCGAGATCAAGGCCGACATGCAGGAGCCCGTCGCCATGGACCGGCTCCTCTGCGGCGACGTCGGCTACGGCAAGACCGAGCTGGCCATGCGGGCCGCATTTAAGGCCGTCGAGGCGAGCAAACAGGTCGCCGTGCTTGTGCCGACGACGGTGCTCTCCGTCCAGCATGGACGGACCTTCACCGAGCGGTTCGCGGACTTCCCCGTGACGGTCGAGGTGCTCAACCGCTTCCGGACGGGCCGGCAGGCCAAAGATATTCTCGCACGCGCCAAGAAGGGCGAGGTCGATATCCTGATCGGCACGCACCGCCTGCTCAGCGGCGATGTGGCGTTCAGGGACCTTGGCCTGCTGATCATCGACGAGGAGCAACGGTTCGGCGTCGAACACAAGGAGCGGCTCAAACGCATGCGGGTGAACGTGGACATCCTCACGATGACCGCGACCCCGATTCCTCGCACGCTGCACATGGCCCTGCTGGGCCTGCGGGACATCAGCTCGCTGACGACCGCGCCGCTGGACCGTCGGAGCATCGTCACGAGCGTCACGACCTACAGCCAGGACCTGATCCGCAAGGCAATCTACCGCGAGCTGAACCGTCAGGGCCAGGTCTTTTTCCTGCACAACCGCGTCCAGTCCATCGACAAAAAGGCGTGGGAGATCCAGCAACTGGCCCCCGATGCGAAGATCGACATCGCGCACGGCCAGATGAGCAAACACGAGCTGGAGAATGCGATGGTCAAGTTCGTTCTCGGCGCGACCGACGTGCTCGTCTGCACGACGATCATCGAATCGGGCCTGGACAT
>DCUI01000175.1 GCA_002327785.1 Phycisphaerales bacterium UBA2218 | reverse complement strand
CAAGTACATAGGGACACGAAGCGGAAATCGTCGAATCAGCAAATGCCAAAGCCCAGGCCGAGGCGCGTGCGCGAACCGAGATGGAGATCAGACTGACTTCGATGGCCCTGGCTGCGGGACTGAGGCCAGAGGACCCGGGGCAGCAGGCGATGGCCTCTCCGTCCAACCTGCATGCGTCACCCGTAAACCCACCGGCCGCTTTCCCGCACCCGGCCGCGGCCGAGGACGATCCCGCACAATCGGGGGTTGGATTCTGCGAATGTTGCGGCGCAACAGGCATCCCGGCCGCAGGTCTCGAACAGATCGACTCCGGGCAACTGCTCTGCCCGGATTGCCTGCACACCCTGCGAGTTGATGCGCTGCGAGCCGAGTTGGATACCTTGGCCGCAAGCCTCGCGTAGCTGCACGGACCTCGGCGGGACCAACTCATCCGCCTGCTCAACAACTCGAGACAACCAGAGCAATCGCCCCGATGTTCATGCCTTCACAATTCTCGAGCGGCCGCCGCGGACCTTGGCCGTGGCGTTGCGAGTGTCCACGACGAGCTGCGAATGCTTCACGATCCAGGCGTAGTCATAGTCGCTGTGATTCGTCGAAATCAGGACGACGTCATAGGCGCCGAGCATCTTGGCCGTAAGCTTCTTGCTCGTCATCTTTAGGTTGTACTCCCGCTGCCTGTGCGTTTGCGGGATGTAGGGATCGTTGTAGTCCACTTTCGCCCCCTTGTGCCGGAGCAGCTCGATCAGCTCCAGGGAAGGAGACTCCCGCACGTCGTCGATGTCGGGCTTGTAGGCCAGACCGAGCACGAGCACACGCGAGCCCCGCAGACTCTTGCGATGGCTGTTGAGCGCATCGGCAACTCTCTCGACGACGTAGTGCGGCATGCCGGTGTTGATCTGGCCCGCCAGCTCGATGAACTGCGTGGCCAGGCCGTACTGACGAGCCTTCCAGGTCAGATAGAACGGATCGATCGGGATGCAGTGCCCGCCCAGTCCGGGACCGGGATAGAACGGGCTGAACCCGAAGGGCTTCGTGCTGGCCGCCCGGATGACCTCCCAAACGTCGATTCCCATCCGGTCGAACAACATCTTCAACTCGTTGACCATCGCAATATTGACGCAACGGTATGTATTCTCCAGAATCTTGGCCGCCTCCGCAACTTCGCAGTTCTCGACGGGCACCAGCGTCTGGATGGCTACCTTGTACACGTTCAACGCACGCTGGAGGCTTTCCTTGCCGTAGCCGCCGACGACCTTGGGGATGGTGGCGGTCCGGAACTGCCGGTTGCCGGGGTCTTCTCGCTCGGGAGAGAACGCCAGGAAGAAATCCTTCTCCGCTTTTAATCCGGACTGTTCCAGGATGGGCAGCACGACTTCGCGGGTGGTGCCGGGATAGGTCGTGCTTTCCAGGACCACGAGCTGCCCTTTGCGCAGATACCTGGCAATGGTCCGGCTGGTGGATTCAATGTACTGAAGGTCCGGCTCGCGGTTCTTGGTCAACGGGGTGGGCACGCAGATGATCAGGGTGTCCGGCCGGGACAGCTTCGTCATGTCCTCGGTGGCGTGGAACAGCCCCGACTTGACCATCTCGGCCATCGTCTCATGGGAGATGTGCTTGATCGGGCTTCGTCCCCGATTGATCAGGGCCACCATCTTCAAGTTGACGTCGAAGCCCAGTACGCGGGCGCCGCCCCGGCTGAATTCCCGCGCCAGCGGCAGACCCACGTACCCCAGGCCAATGATTCCTACACAGGGACCACCCACCTTTGGATTCGCATCTCTACGCTTTGCCACAGTCACCTCCATATCAACTTCCACTCCTACGAAGAAGTAGTATCGGCTTTCAACCGTTTCCTGACAAGAAAAACCATGCAGGCCAACGCGATGCCGATCAGGTCCGACACGTAATCACTCACGCTGGCGATCCGGTTGACGAACGGCTGTGTCATTTCGTCAAGAACTCCAACGCCGGCCAACACCAGAAGACCCGCCGCCGCACGGACGGCCCGCACAGGGTTCGGAAGCGATAGGAGAAAGAGAATCGCGACCAGGCCGTAAGCCACGATATGCTCGACTTTGTCGAGCATGTGCTGCTGCAACACCCTCGGCATCGCTTCTTGGGGGATATGTGTCAGCACCAACACCAATGCCATGCCTGCAAGCGAAGCGACGAACCACCTCCTGTGGAAACCCGACTGCATCCTGACGCTCGGCATAGACTCTATGCTACCAGCCCGTTCAGAACGTGTACATAGCTAACCGGTGGCCGCGTTGTCCTCCTCTACTTCTTGATCCCCAGCAGATACTGCCCGAGTATCATGTGGCTGCGCTTGTCGCCCTTCTTTGCGCCCTTGGGCTTCATCCACAGTCGGTAACAGCTCAGTTGCTGATCCTGCATGCCGGGTTTCGTCTTTGTGCCATTCATCGGTACCCTCTCTTCATAGAACCAGGCTGATTCGTCTCCACATGGCGAACGCCCAGCGGGACTTCACGGCCAATTGAATTACTGCGAAACAGAGACCCTCGCGGACAGCCAATCCCGCACAGGCGGCTGTTCCGTCTCTTGCTCGGCGCGGCAGTAGCTATCCCAGATATAGCGCGCCTCCGACGGGACCTCGAAATACGGTGTCCAGGTGTTCACGATCGGCGCTTCCACCATCTCGTGGATCTCGTCGAGCCGCTCCCGCACGTCTCTCAACATGCGAGTGAGCTGCTCATCGTGAACATCCAGGGCGGCCCTTGCTTCGTCATAGCGGATTCGGCGGGCTCCGGTCCTGGCCTGCCGGGCGATCCAATCGCACAGCCGCCGTTGCTCGTCCGTGAGATCGAATCGGAACTGATCCATTACGCTGCATTTCATCGTCTGCATCTCCACGATTATGGGGCCCCAAAGACCTCGTGCCACTGCAGCTTCATCGGCCGAATCAAGGGGGGCCTTAAGCAGGCGCGTACGGAAATTCGAGGAAGGATGCACAGACCGCATGCGCTGCACAGGGAAACGACGTGTTCGAAGCAATCGCAAATACGAAGGTTCGGCCGATCGACCGTTATACGCCGAAGCTGGTCCCTACGGCCATCGCCGCTCTGATCAGTCCGCAGTTTTTCGGGACCGTCCTGGTCCGGCCGGCCACCCGGCCCAGGCTGATGCTGGAGAATCGCCCATCCTTGAAGACGACCAAGTGGTTCTTCACACCTTTCATAAGCAGATCCATAGCCGTATGCCCGAAATTCGTGGCCAGGGTCCGATCATACGGCGTAGGGGTGCCGCCCCGCTGGACGTGCCCGAGAACGACGGCCCGGCAATCCAGACCCGTCTTGCCGTTGATGTCAGAGGCCAGCTTGTTGCCGATGCCGCCGAGACGAATCGGATCGGGGCTGCCCGCAACACGATGGCTGACCACCATAGACCCGCCTTTGGGTTTCGCTCCCTCTGCGGCGCAAATGATGCTGAATCGTTTGCCCCGGCTCGACCGGGCCAGGACATAATCGCAAACCCTGGGCAGCTCGTAGGGGATCTCCGGAATGAGGATGACGTCCGCTCCGCCCGCCACGCCCGCGTGCAGGGCGATCCAGCCGGCGTAGCGCCCCATCACCTCCACGATCATCACCCGGTGGTGCGAGCTGGCCGTGGTGTGGACCTTGTCGATGGCCTCGGTCGCCGTCGTCACGGCCGTATTGAAACCGAACGTGACATCCGTGCCGTACAGATCGTTATCGATGGTCTTCGGCACACCCATGACCGTGAGACCCTTCTTCGCGAACTGCGCCGCCGTGGCCATCGTGCCGTCGCCCCCGATGCAGACCAGCGCGTCGATCTGCCGCTCCTGGAGGGCCTTGATGCAGTCGTCAGACACGTCTTTGTACTGCAATCCGCGACCCGTCTTGTAGGCATAGTGAAATGGGTTGGCGATGTTGCTCGTCCCCAGGATGGTCCCGCCGAGCGTCAGGATATTGCTCACGTCATTGTAGCTGAGCCGGTCCAGACGGTTCTCGATCAGTCCGAGGTAGCCGTCCTGGATCCCCCACACGTCCAGCTTGTGTTTGTTGATCGCGGTCTTCACCACTGCGCGAATCACGGCGTTCAATCCGGGGCAGTCGCCGCCGCCCGTCATTACGGCAATCGATCGAATGTGTTTTGCGGCCATCTTCTTCACTCCTTGCCTGTCGCGGCTCCAGCCATTTGTATACAGGACCGCCAATATATGCCCGGTGATGCCCCCACGCCACCACAATCTCGACTTGTCCGCCCGTGTGGACATACGCCGGTCCGTATGATATCCTGCGAGCGTGCAGGTGAAACCGGAACTACCGATGCAGGAGTCTGTCAGATGCCGAGAACAAGAATCGTGGCAACGCTGGGGCCCGCCAGCAGCAACTACACCGTGCTCCGAAAAATGGTCCGCGCCGGCCTGGACGTGGTTCGATTGAATTTCTCCCACGGAACGCACAAACAACACCTGGAGAACGTGAATCTCATCCGCCGGATCAACAAGAAATACAAGCGATGCATCCGCATCATGCAGGACCTCGAAGGCTTCCGCATCCGCATCGGGCACTTCGCCGGCGAGAAGACCCGCATTCTGAAGGATCGCGCCACGGTCTGGCTGACGAACGACCCGCATGCCGCCGGAGAGAAGACAATTCCCTTCGACTACGCGGGCGACCTGACCCGCATCAAGCCCGGCCAGATGATCTACATCGACGACGGCCGGCTCGCCCTGCGGGCCGAGAGCGTCCACGCCGGCAGTATCCGGGCCACCGTCATCGAAGGCGGCGTTCTCAAAGAGCGAAAAGGCATCAACATGCCCGGCGCAAGCCTGGCGTTCAAGAGCATGACAGACAAGGACAAAGAGGATATCCAGTTCGGCATTCAGCACCAGGTCGATTACGTCAGCCTGTCCTTCGTCAGGAACGCCGACGACGTTCTCGAAGCGGCGGCCATCGTCAAGCCCCGCTTGCCTGACTGCCGGATCGTGGCCAAGGTCGAAAGCCGCCAGGCGATTCGCAACATCGACGAGATCATTGACGCCGCCGACGGGATCATGATCGCCCGGGGCGACATGGGCGTGGCGATCCCCATTTACGAGGTCCCCATCGTCCAGAAGCAGATCATCCGCAAGTGCAACGCTGCCGGGAAATTCGTCATCACAGCCACACAAATGCTCGAACACATGACCGAGAGCAGCCGCCCCACTCGCGCCGAGGTCACCGACGTGGCCAACGCGATCATCGACGGCACGGACTTCGTCATGCTCTCGGCCGAGAGCGCCGTCGGAAAGTACCCGCACGAATCGGTGCGCATGATGAACGACATCATCAAGTTCACCGAACAATCACTGCCCGACCTGGACCGATTTATGAAGGGCGCCCCCTGTCGGCCTTTGCGACGGCCACGCAAAAAGTAAAGGAGAGTCCACGGATCGCCGGGGAAGAGCACAGCAAGGTTGAGGTCAGACGTGCCCACGCGGGCGATATGGACGGCCTGCTAACCGTCGAGCAGCAATGCTTCAACGTCTGCTACTATGCCTTCTACACGCTCGATCGGCGCGACTTCGAGTACTATTTCGAAGACCCGGACAGCCTTTTCCTCGCAGCCGTTCTCGATGACCGGCTCGTGGGCTATATCCTGGGCCCCGTCGAGACCTGGCGCCGGCCCCCCACCGCCCACATCGACAGCATCGCCATCCTGCCCGAGTTGCAACACAAAGGAATCGGCAGCCGGCTGCTCCAATCCTTTCTGACGCTCGCCCGCCAACAGGACTGCAGGGGCGTCACCCTCGAAGTCTCGCCCGCCAACGAGGCCGGCATGGCCTTCTTCGCCGGACACGGCTTCCAGAAAGCGCACAGGCTCCGCAACTACTATGGCAAGGGCCTCCACGGCCTGCTCATGGCCGCACCAAACCACCCGCAGCCGTGAGCAGGTCCCGCGGGGAGCCGCCTTCCCACCGGCCGGTCCAGGCTGTGCGGCGTTCCTGCTTGACAACGGGACCTCTTGCTGCTATCATCCGGCGTTCCGTAGACTTGGACGACCCGATGGTGTAAGGACAGTAAAGACTGTGAAAATGGAAGTAAAGCCCTTCAAAGCGTTTCGGTTCGATCCCGGCGTCGTCGGCGATGTGGGCCGGTGCATTGCGCCGCCTTACGACGTGATCGACGATGTCCAGCGGGAAGAGCTCTACCGCCGAAGCGAACACAATATCGTTCGCATCACCAAGGGCAAAACCACCCCTTCGGACAACGGTCAGCAGAATCAGTACACCCGTGCGGCTGAATTCCTCCAGAAGTGGATCGCCGAGGGGGTCCTCAAGCCGGATGACCGCGACACCATCTACGGGTACATCCAGGACTTCGAGCTTGACGGCGTGGCTTATCGCCGGCTGACCTTCATCGCGCTGGGCAAGCTCGAGGATTTCGGCAAGACCGTCCGGCCGCACGAGCAGGTCTTTGCCAGGCCGGTGCAGGATCGGCTCAACCTCAAGAAGGCCACCGCCGCCCGATTCGGACTGGTTTTCATGCTCTATGACGACCCCAAGGGCGTCGCGGACAAGATCATCGCCAAGGCCGCCGCACAAGAGCCCCTCGTGGATTTCGTGGACGATCACGGCGTCCGTCACCAGCTTTCCGCCATCGCCGATGAGGGCGATATCGAGGCCATCATGCGGATGATGGGCGACAAGAGCGTCATCATCGCCGACGGGCACCACCGCTACACGACCGGGCTGACCTACATGCGCGAAAGCGGCAACCCCGCCGCGAAGTATCAGATGCTCGCCTTCACCAACACCGCCCAGAAGGGCCTCGTGGTCCTGGCGACGCATCGGGTCGTCGGAGGGATCGACGGTTTCAACTGGCAGGAGTTCATTCTGCGCCTGGTTCCTGGCTTCACCGTAATGAAGATCGGCAATAGCCCGGACCCCAAATCCAAGGAATCCGCCAAGCAATACATGCTGAAGATGATGCGTACTGTACAGGAGCGGGATGAGACCCCGTTGGGCATCTACCTGGGCGACGGCAATTTCTACGTCGCCGTGCTCAAGGACAAGTTCCTCATGAAAGCCGCGGCCCCGGACAAGAGCGAGGCATGGCGCACGCTGGACGTCTCGGTGCTTCAGAAGCTCATTCTGGAGGGTCTGCTCGGGTTGACCGAAGAGAAGATGGGCAATTCCGACCACGTCGAGTACGTCAAGGACATGCCCAACGCCATCGACGAGATCATCGCCCGGATCGACTCCGGCCTCAAGCAGATCGCGTTCTTCACCAACCCCGTGAAGATGAAGCAATTGGCCCGGATCACCGACGCCGGAGAGCGGATGCCCCACAAATCAACCTATTTCTACCCGAAGATGTACACGGGACTGACGATTCAGAAGCTATAACCTTTTTAACCGGAGATCCGGCACTAATGAAAAAATCAAAATTGTGGAATCCGTCACAGGTGGATAGCCTTTTTGAATTTTGATCTGTAGTTTTGATTTTTGATCTTTGATTTTTGACTTTCCTTTTTGGAGATTGCTCATGGCAGACTGGAAGAACCCGCCGAGATTGTTCATTCCCGGCCCCGTGCAGGTCAAAGACGATGTGCTCAAGCAACTGGCTCGCCCGACGCTCGGGCATCGCGACAAGGAATACGGCGTACTCCACGGCGAAGTCGTGGACATGCTCAAGAAACTGCTGTTCACGAATCAATACGTGTTCCTCTCCACATCGAGCGGCTCGGGGCTTTGGGAAGCCTCGATCCGCAACTGCGTCGCCCCCGATGAAACGGTCCTGGCCACGTGTTGCGGGGCGTTCAGCGACAAGTGGGGGGACGTCGTGAAGGAATGCGGCCGCAACGTCGATCTGCTCAAGGTCGAATGGGGCAAGGCCACCACACCCGAGCTGATCGACGCCAAGCTCGCCGGCGGCAAGTACGCGGCAATGACCCTGATCTACAACGAGACGAGCACCGGGCTGATGAACCCGATCTACGAGATCAGCAAGATGATGAAGGCGAAGTACCCGAACGTGCTGGTTTTCGTGGACGCCGTCAGCGGCATGATCGGCCAGCCGATCCACTTCGACGAGCTTGGCTGGGACGTCGGATTCGCCTCGGTGCAGAAGGCGTTCGCCCTGCCGCCGGGATTCACGGTCGCCGCCGTGAGCAAACGAGCCGTCGAGAAGGCCAAGAGCGTCCCGGGCAGGGGCTACTACTTCGACTTCATCCAGTGGGCCAAGGCCGCCGAGAAGAACCAGACGCTCGTGACCCCGAGCATTCCGCACATCATGGGCCTGCACTACCAGTGCCAGAAGTTCGTCAACGAGGGGATCGAGAACGTCTGGGCCCGGCACAAGAAGATGGGCGATTTCTGCCGCGGTTGGGCCAAACAGAAGGGATTCGAGCTGTTCTGCGAGGAGCAGTACGCGTCGAACACCCTGACGACGATCAAGAACACCCGCGGCATCAATGTTGCGGAGGTGATCTCGGCCGTGAAGAAGAAGCACAACACGATCTTCAGCGCCGGCTACGGCCAGCTCAAGGACAAGACCTTCCGCGTCGCCCACATGGGCGACATCACGCTCCAGGAGGTGCAGGAGCTGTGCGGCTGGATCGACGACGAAATCCACTAAGCCACAAGAACCATCAAACCTGACTTTCAAGGGCGGCTCCCACAAAGGCAGCCGCCCTTTCATTTGCGCCTCCTGTTCCACAGCGCGGGTGGGGTGAGGAGAAGCATTTCCAGTTCGCGACTATAACAGAAAGAGCGGCCGTTGACCTTACTCTCTCACACCTCTCCCTACTATGGACTTCGCATACGTGCTGGTAATGAACTGCAAGATGGCAGCCCCACCCCGGCTTCTTTCGCTTAGGTGAGCGCCTCTGGCTTCGGTGGCCGAATAGGCGACCACATTGTCATGCGCCGGGAGTCGCCAGTTCCCCACGGCACGGGTGACGATCAGCAGGCAATCTCCGGACTTCGCGCGGGGCAGCAATTCCTCATGGACAAATGTCCGTGCGAGCTGGACTGAGCGCAGTGAATTCAACACGCGTCCAGGAAGCCTGAAGTTCACGGAATGATATGGCGAGAGTTCAATCGCTGCAATGTGAGATTGGAAGAACTGACGTGCGCGTACTCAGGGATTCTGTATTCGCCGAAGTAATCGTGCGGACCAAATCCAGGATTGAGCATGAGCAAGAATACAGACGCAGATCGGAGATCGCCTACGAACGGGATGGGAAGCAGATCAACGTGAAGCCGTGAATTCCCGGGGGTGCCGAATTCTGGGTCAGCGATAAGGCCATCCCAACCTGCAAACCGGCAGAATACGTCCGTTTTGCTGAGAATTGTCTCATCGCCTGGCAACACATAGGGCGGCCGATCAAGTTCAAACTCCTGCCAAGCAGAGAGCAAAGCGTGCATGTTCTCTACCATCCAGTCTCGTAAAACGTTCATTGCCTCCGGCCGTCGCGTAGTTCCGGGGACATTTTGCCTATTTCGATGCTGACTTGCGGGTTCTGTCGCCGGCGCCAAGGAGCAAGGCCGGAACGGAGATGTCTTCGTCGAGATCATCCCAATGCATGCCTGTTCCCCCGCCGCTCACCACGTACTTCATCCGTTCCGCAGGCGAGGCGTTGACAAGACGGGAGAAAACCAGACACCAAAGTGTTCATTCCAGTATCTCCGAATCAATTCATGGTTCCCAATAGGAGCATGACTGGCTATGCAGGCTTCTTTCTTTGTCGTCTAACGATTTCTGCCAACGATCTCAAAGCCTGATTCACGGAGTCGTGATCGGGGAAGACTTCGGCGACGTCCGGCTCGATGACCACAACGTTCGTTCCTTCCGAGTATCTTTTTGCGTACTTCCCCTGAACACCTTTGCTGAAATCATATTCTTCAAGCATGTCCGGATCTTTTTGTATTCTCTTCATATTCGAACAGCAGCATTCATTGCCCCCCGGGAATCAACTCACGGTTCTCGATGGCAACGCCTACAGGCACTGGACCATGTTACCTTGCGACGACCACCAAGTCCAGTCCTTCAATCCAGCGACCCCGTTCACTTCATCGACAGGATCGCTCATTGTGCCCGAAATGATCCCTTTGCCCATCGCTGTCACGGCCATATAATAGCGGCATGGATTTGTCCATCGTCATACCGGCCTTTGAGGAAAGCAGGAAGATCGCCCGGGATGTGAAGGCCGCTGCGGAGTTTCTGGTAGGCAACGGCCTAACAGGCGAGATCATCGTCGTCGATGACGGCAGCCAGGACAAGACGGCACAGGCGGCCGGGGAGGTTCCTGTCCCATCGGCCGTGAAGCTGAACGTGATCCGCTACGAGCCGCACCGGGGCAAAGGGTACGGCGTCCGCATGGGCATGAAGGCTTCGACCGGACAGTACACGATGTTCGCCGACTGCGGCCTGTGCATCCCCTATGGCAACGCACTCCAGGGACTGGAGATGCTCCGGAGCGGCCAGTGCGACCTCGCGCACGGATCGAGACGCCACATCCAGAGCGACATCCTTCAGGACCAGCCCTGGCATCGCCGGTTCCTGTCTCGCACGTTCAAATTCATGGTCCGCAGAATGCTCGGCGTGCCGCGGGAACTGACGGACACGCAGTGCGGATTCAAGATGTACAAGGGCGACATAGCCCGAGAACTGTACGCCGACTGCACCACCGACGGCTTCATGTTCGATATCGAGATCATTCTGCGGGCCACCCGCAAGGGCTATCGCATCGGCGAGTTCCCGGTGGAATGGGTCTGCGACCCGGACAGCCGGCTCTCCGTCACGCGCACGCCCTGGCACGTTCTGGTCGAGATGCACAAGCTCAAGCGAGCGATGGGGAGAGACCCGCGAAAAAAGTGACACCTATTCGGCTATCCGCGTAGGGCGAGCGCCCCCGCTCGCGTAGCACTGGCATCTTGCCCGTGACTCTTTGTGGCATCGGCATCCTGTCGATGCTGCATGGGCTGGAAGCCCATGCCACTCATGGGCGGGACGCCCCTGCTACTGAGTCGTGCGGGGACGCACGACCTACGAAGAGCAATCTACAGCATCATTGAGCCAACTCCCCCGGCGGCCATGTGCCGACGGGTACGATTTGCTCGGCCCGGCCCGCCGCATCATCCGCCGGCAGGATGAGCAAACCCCGAACGCCGGCGTATTCACAGCAGTAGTCCGTCACCTCCTGGGCCGTCATCACTATGAAGGCAGTGGAGAGAGCATCCGCACGAGCGGCGTCGGGCGCGATTGACCAAGTCGCCAGCTTGCCCTCGGCGGGCTGGGCGGTGCGAGGATCGACGATGTGCCGGCCTTTCTCCACGCCGGAGCCGCTCACGGACAAGTGCTCCAAATTGAGCCGTGCCAGGGTGCGGCTGCGATCTTTCGGGTGGCTGAGCGTCACCGGCCAGCCCTTCATGCCTCGCGGGGCATCGAGGGCCAGGACCGAGCTGAACCCGCCGTGAATCAGCACGCGGTCCACGCTCCAGTCTCTCAGCAATTCCGCCATCCGATCCACGGCGTAGCCCTTGCCCACGCCTCCCAGGTCGATTCGCATGGGGCTTGCCAGCAGGGCCACCGCACACGTCGGCTCGTCGAGCAGAATCAGGTCCGTGCCGGTGCGGTCGCGGGCGAATTGCAGTTCCTCCGCCGACGGCGTTCGCGGCTTCTTGTCCTTGTCTCGCCAACAATCGACGAGGAACCCCACCGTGACATCGAACGCGCCGCCCGTCTGGGAGTGTATCGCGGCGCTGATCCGGAGGCACTCGAGCGTATCGAGGGTGACGTGCAGGGGCGTGCCCGCCGGCAGATGGTTGATCTGCGTCACATCGCTGGTCTCAAGGTACCGGCTCAGGGCCCCTTCGATACGGTCTACCTCACCGAACGCAGCCTCCGCGGCCTGCTGGGCATACGTCCGATCTTCATACTGAATCATCACCTCGAACGTGGTCGCCATCGCCTGATGCGAGAAGCGATGCACATCGGGCACGGCGGCCCAATCGCTACGGACGAACTGCGCCTCCTGTGGCTGGGGCTTGTCTGCCATGGCTTGCCTCGATCAATGCAGCAGGATCCGAGTGCCGGGACGCGTTCTCATCCCAGAGGTCCTTTCGAACGAATCCCACCAGTTTCACCCCTGGTCGGAACCAGACGTAATACGGGTCGTCGAACAGATACAGGTACATCCGCCGCTGCTCGCGGGGTGTCTCTTCGTAGAGTCTGTGCGACAGAGCATTTTCCAGCTTGTCTGAGATCAGGATCAGCGGCCCAACGTTGTCCGGGATTTCAGACGTGCACCCCACGTAGGGGAACTCGCGAAGATACCAGGGGAGCGGCCAGTAATCGCAGCCTGGGACCGCCACCTGGATCGGCCGGTCGGCGGAGCGGCCCACGCCGGTCGCTGCGGCATATTCCCTGACCCTATCCACGGCGATGAAGATCTCTTCCGTGGGGTGAGCATAGACATAAGGGTTGCGGCTGTCGGCGTAATGCACGAAGCTCGCCCGGTAGGCCAGGAACGCAAGGTGCGCAACGCCAGCAACCGCCAGAATCACCACGAGACCGCGAAGGACAGGCTTTCGCGCCCACGTCCAGAGCGAGACCACCCCAACTCCAGCCAGCAGGATCAGACCGGTCAGGAAGCTCAGCAGGCACCAGGGGGTCTTGTACGGGATCGCCGAGTAGACAACCGTCATCACCACCGTGTAGATCGCGATGAAACGGACGAGGTGCGGATCGATGGGACCGCCCTGCGCACCTCGCAGATTCGTGGCATGGGCATCTTGCCCACGAGTCCTATCCACGGGCAGGATGCCCGTGCTACTTCTTACGGCGGCGGTCAGCCCCACGGCGGCCAAGAGGACGACCCAGACCTCCGTCCAGACCGGACCGTGAACGTACCGCACGTACAGCAGGATCTGAAGGTAGTAGTACCAGGGATGCACGTGCGCCGTGTCATGCCCTCCCGCCCGACCGAGGTAAGCACCGTATGTCCGATAGGAGTCCAGAATGCCAATGGGACGGCTGAGGAACACTGAAAACAGCAGGGCCGAGACAACGACCGCCGCTGCAACGCCGAGGAGAACGTGAAGCCAGTTGATGCCGGCCAACACGTGTCGCACGGATCGTTCCTTGCCGGACTGCGTCAGGATCACAAGCACCAGCGCCAGACCCATCGACCCGAAGGCGATGATCGCCGTTTCCTTGGTGGCGTGCATCAGCCCGACGAACCCGCCTGCCGCCAGCGCCCACACCAGCGATCTGGTTCGCACGTAGCGATACCCGCAGACGATGACGCCGAGAGTGAAACAGGCCAGCAGCATCTCCTGGATGTAGTAACGGCTGTAGAAGACCATCGCCGGCGAGAGGGCCGCCAGCACCGCCGCCACGACCGCTGCAAATCCCAGGCCGCTCCCCAGACCCGCCGCCAGAACGACTAATGCCGTGCCAAAGACGACCGGCACGATGCGCAGCGTTACCTCGGTGATATCGGTGTACTTGTGCTCCCTACCCAACCAGGCGGGAATCAGCGTGAAGTAATTGAGCGTGGGGCCGTGGTATTCGTGGGGGTCGTACTCGTAGGAACTCTCTTCGAGTAGCGTGCGGAATTTGTCGGCATGCACGGCCTCATCCGTGTGCATCGGCCGCATGCGCAGCCGTGGCGCTCGGAACGCAAACGCCCCAAGCGCCACGACGAAGATCAGGAACCAGTATAGCCTGAGTCTCTTATCACAAGAGACCGCATCCAGCCACCTCATGTGAATTCGGGTTGGCTTATGTGCACTGTCTGTCATCCTGAACGAAGCGCAGCGAAGTGAAGGATCTGGGCTGCGCATTTGAGGAACCTCCCATTCGCCGGCCAGATCCTTCGCTTAATGCTCAGGATGACAAAGGCACACGGCCCGAAGGTTATTCCCAATCCGTGTCATTCGGCCGGCTTGCCGTAAACATCCACTTCAATGTAGTGGTTCAGGTCGTTGCTCGTGTTTCCATTGCTGTAGAGCCGGATGTAACGGGCCTTCGGGCTGCCCTGCGAGAGCAGGTCGATCAGCTTGCCCTCGTTGGTCTCAGTATAGTGCATATCCTTGCCGATGCCGAGGCCCGCGGAGTTGTCGATGTCGTTGTTGAAGACCGTCTTGACGTCCGTGATGAAGTCCTTGTCGTTCGAGAGCTGCACGACCACATCGAAGTACACGCGGGGCTGCTTGTGATAGTGCCAGACCACGATGGCATAGAGCTCGCTGTTCTTCTCCAGGTCAATAGTCACGTGCTGAACGAAGGGTCCGAGCTCGACGTAGCTGCCGTCGGCGGCTTCCTTGTCACCATCGGTAATCATCTCGATCTCGCCGATGATCGGCTCTTCGTCGCTGGCCGAGACGGGTTTGCCCTTGGAGAGCAGGACAGCGCCTTCGGGGGCCAGGAAGGGCGGTCTGGCCCTGCCCAGCGGCTTCTCAAGATTCTCCACCTTCATGTCCTGCGGCGTACCGACGAACATCGGCTTGGGCAGCTCGATGGTGAGGGGCGCATAGCCCGCAGCAGGAGCCGGGGCGGGAGCCACCGGGGCCGGGGTCGTCTCCACAGGCTTCGCGGCTTCGGGCGCCGCAGACTGGGCGGCTTCCGCCGGCTTCACCTCGGCCGGCTTCGCTTGCGTATCCTTGGCAGGAGTCTGAGGCTGCGACGGAGCAGGTTCTTGTTTCTTGCACGACATGCCCAGGCACAGCGTCGCCGCCAACGCGGCCAGAAGGACTACTTTCATCATGGAATCCCACTTCTTTGTCATCTCACTAACCTCAATCACATGAAACCCAGTATACAACACTCGACCCTGACGTCCGAGACCGCAAAGCCGATACGGGTCCCGTCCCGGTCGGCAGAAGCAGGCATCGTAGCGGGCTTTTCATCCCTTGTCAAGTTGCGCCCGCAGTCATTTTGTTACATCGCCCCCACGATCCGTCAAAAAAAGGCAGGGATCCGGTCATTCCCGAATCCCTGCCTGTTTGCTCACAAATTGTGGTCCGGTGCCACCGGCAGCGGACCGGATTCGCTCACTTGGACTCAGCAGTCGGCATGGAAACCGCAGGCGGCTGCATACCCGCTTTCGCCAGCACGAAGTACAGCACCGCACCCACGATGAAAGCCATCAGAGGCGCTGCGGGGACATTGGCGATCCCGACAAGGGGTGCAATGCCAACGATGAAACCCACGGCCCAGGAAATCCAGCCCGCCATATTCCACCCCTGACGAGGACCGCTCCACTTCTGTCCGGACAGATAATAGTCCACCAGCATGGCGCCGCAGATCGGTCCGAACGAGGCGCCGATGACCGTGAAGACGCTTCCCGCCTTGCCCGCCCAGCCGGTCACGGCCAGCAGGATGCTGACGGCGGCGCCGATGCCCACCGAGATGAAGGGATTCACTTTCGGCAACACGGTCTTGAAGCTGTTGGCTGCGATGAACGACGAGAAACACGCGGAGGGAAACGCCGCGATCGCCAGCAGCAGACCCATCACCGTACCTGCCCGATCAGAGCCCATGACACGAGCCATGAAGGTGGTGTCCGCAGGATTCAACACGGGCTGGCCGCTCTGTCCGAATGCGCCGGCCGCAATCAGGATGGCAGCCCCGGCCGACACAATCCCGGCCACCGCGATGCCGACCAGACCGCCCATCTGAACGTCCTTCGCATCCCGGCTGCCGGTCCCGAAATCAACACCGGCGGCCCCCGCCGTGGCGAAGAACCCCACGACGAACGATATGGACAGCGCGATCACACCCATGAAACCCAGCCCGCTGGCCCCGCTTCCGGCAGCGGTTTGAGCCGCCACAAGCTTCTGGGGGTCAAAGTCGCCAAGGCCACCAAGGGTTTTGGCCAGCAGGATCACCAGGATGAGCAGTGGAATCAAGGGAAGGTATGTCGCGATTTTTGCGACGTATTGAATTCCCTTGAGGCCCACGAACGCCGCACACACCGCCCAAAGGACTGCAATGATCTTTATCGCTGCGACGTTGCCCCCGACCAGCGGCCCCAGCGCCTGCGACGAGAAGTATGCGTTGACGCCGAGCCAGCCGAATTGCAGGGCGCCCATGAGGAAGCCTGGCATCAGAAACCCGCCCTGCGTGCCATATTGGGCACTGCCGACGACGTACAAAGGCAGGCCCGTCTTCAGCCCGAGCATGCCGGGCACGTAGTAGAACAGGAAGTGGCACAGCAGTGCCGCAACGACCAACCCCAGGAGGGCGACGCCGACTCCCTGTGACAGCACACCGCCGGGGACGCCGGACCCGCCGCTCGGCGCCTGGCTCCAGAAGACGAACCACAGAAAGATTCCGGCATACGTGGGGGCCGTGTTCTTGTACCACGGCGCCCGGTTCGTGGGCGGATTGGGCTTGGCCATACTGAGATAACTTGGCAGCGTTCCATTACTCATGATCGGCTCTCCTTAATCAAATATCCCGACTTCCAACTTCTCCCCATCACTTCGGCAGGACGCTGAGCCCGTTTCCGCAAGGCCGGCGTCCGCGCCCTGATGTACTGATGCCGGGCCCGCACACGTTCAAGGCCCGGCCTCTGAACTCCACAATCGCACGACACGACGGCGCGCCCTACTCCCGGCAAGCCATCCGCAGTCGTATCGCCAAATACGTATGGATGATCACCGCAATGGCAAAAAGCAGGCTGATCCATCGATGCGCCGCCAGCGTGAAGTACTGCCAATCGGTGCCGAGCAGGTGGAACATGCTGACCACAATCGACAGGATCAGAGGCAACGCCAGGAACAGGATCGCCCAGAAGGCCACCTTGTACACGGCCAGCGAGCATCGCCAGGGCCGAGTATCCGCCGGGATGCGAAGCCGCGTCACCCGTCGAAGCAGCCGCGTGAGCCAGGGACAATCGGCGAAACTGAACCGGTAGCTGCCCGCCCACGTGATCGCCAGGATCGCCAGGCACAACGCGAAGATCGGGGCGAACGTGGCATGGATGTACATGAGGAATCCGGAGATGTGCTCGCCTTTGACCAGCGTCGGATAGAAACCCGTGATCGCCAGGACCACGAAGCAGACCATCGCCACGAGGTAGCAGAGCTTCTTCAGGGCGCCCAGCAGGCTGGACTTCTGCTCGATGAGCAACAGACTGAAGACGTGGACCGCCCCGCTGAGCGGGCAGCGAGGTCCGCCCGCCGGAGTCAGAACCCAGTGCAAGCCGATGCCGATGAATGTCACCAACAGAGCGACAATGGAAACCGTCTGAAACATCCTGATTACCTATTCATTGATTATGGATGATGGATGATGGATGATGGATGATTGCCACCGATCCACCATCCTTTGTCAATCATCAATCTGCTCATTCCTGTTCGGACAGCACTCTGGCCACGGCGCCCAGCGCCTTGAGCCCGTACAGCAGCAGGACGATGCCGATCACCGCGGTCGCGCCGATCGCCACCACCTTGAACCACGGGCGGAAGATGAAGGAAAAGGCGAAGAACCACGTGCGGGCGTGCGACGCCTTCTGGAACTGATACTGGGTCTTCGTCAGATTGCTGACCGAGACGATCGGCGAATCGACGGCCACCTTGCCGAAGAAGAACGGCGATTTCGTCGAGTGGCAGACCGTGCACTTGCCGACGCCGAGCGACTGCGCCGCCGGCCGGACGTTGTGCGCGACGGGCCACGCATATGCGGCCGCCGCCGGGTGGTCTCTTTCGCTTGTCAGCGAACCATCCTCTTTCAACTGAAAGAGTGTTCCGCCTGTGACGTAGACAGGTTTGGCCTGGCCCGAATCCGCCAGCGACTTGAGCGCCTGGCCCACCTGCTCTTCTTTCAACTCGCTCCAATCGCCCGTTTCGGTGACGGCGACATCCTTCAGCACGGCACCGACAACCTTGGTGACCACGGCCAATTCGACGGGCTTGACGCAATCGTTCGCATCCAGCGTACCCCAGAAGGCCGGCCAGACGAGCTTGTGTGGCCCGATTTTAGCGACGCTGTTCGCATCAGCCGCAGCCGCCTTGACGAAGACCGGAGCGTAGACGTGCGGCAGGACACGTACTTCCTTGTTGACGTTGATCGTACCCAGGCGGTGTGCTCGCGACGTCTTGGCCAGTACCGGTTGATCGCTCGGCCACGGGCCGGAATGACACGCGGTGCAGGCCAGTCTCTCGAAGTGAACGGTCGGGATGCCTTTGTGCTCGGGTACGGGCGCCCCCAGTCGGCCCCCGGTCACTCGGTTGCCGCTCTCGTCACCGAGATGACAACCACGACACGAGGTCGTGGCGGCCAACGGATTGCCGGAGTCTGCGGCCTCTCCGTCATAACCCCTGATGATATTGTGGCCCAGGCCGTTGCGATGGCAGTCCACACAGGTCAGCCCGGCGGTCAGGTGGATATCTTCATCGGCGGACCACTTTTCCGTCTTCTCGCCATTCTCGCCGCAGAACAGATCGCTGTGGCAGAAGTAGCACCGTTCTTTGGACGCTTTCCACACGATGTCCATGAAGACGTTGCCCTTGGCGTCAAACGCCTTCTTGTCATAGGTCATCCGGGGCGCCTTCTCCTCGCTCTCATCGGCCATGAAGGGATCATACGTCGGATCCGCGTCCGTCACCGAGCCGGTCACATCCGCAAACTCACACGAGGCCGCAGCCGCCCAACGGAAGTTCGTCTTGCTCACCTGGATCGCGTACCCGGTGGCACTGCCCTGGTCCTGTCCCGGATGCGCATTGTGGCAAGCCAGGCAGTTGACCTCCAGCTTCCCCGAGACGTACTGCTCGGCAAGCGCCTCAGTATCGGTCGGAGTGACTTCACCCGGACCACCGCCCGGCATATGCCGGGCGAAGATCTTCGTGAACTCCGAGAGGGTCAGTCCGAACTGCTCGGGCCGGTGCGCCCCGGGCCAAGCCCGATAGGACAACGGCAGTTGAATGCCAAGCTTCGAATTGAAGTACAGCCAAGGCTCGCCGGGACGGCCGGCGGGGACGTTGCTGTCCACCGAATTGAAGTGCCAGCCCCCGCGGATCACCCCATAGCTGTGACATTCTCCGCACGTCCACCGAGTGGAAAACGGCAACGCAAGCGGATCGTTCAGATCGACCTGCGAGCCTTTTTCCCCCTTGTCATTCTCCGCATACAACGGAATCAGGTGAATCGGCTGCGCCCGGCTCCCGTCGCTCTCGTCACCGAGCAGCTTCGCAGCCCCTTCCACAGCGAGAACCGGCGCCGACAGCGCCGACGACACGACAAGCATGACAATCAGTCTTCGTTTCAAGGCTGTATCAGTTCCTTTCTACGCTCCCGGCTTCTCGCCGGCAACTGACCTCCGACGCAAACAGGCGGCTTATGATACGCGACTTAGACCTTGAACTCTTCCGGCTTGAACTCAAGCCTGCGCTGCGCCTCGACGGCCTCATTGACCTTGAGCACCATGACGGCGGTCTCGTATCCGACCTCAGCCGGGCAGTTGAGCTTCTCTTTGCCTCTCATGGCATTGAAGAAGTTCTCCAGGTGCGGCTGATGATACGGCGTGCCGGCAGGCATGCTCACCGCAAGCTCATAGGCCGGAGGCGCGAGCGTCTCGCGGACGTCCAGCGCCGCCGTCGTGGCATCCGCCTTCTTCTCTTCCTTCTTGGGCTCGGTCACAAAGCCGAGCTTGACCCACTTGTCCCACTCGACTTGGGCGCTCTGCTCGCGGTAGACCGACCCGCGGGCCGCGGATTCCGAGATTACCAGGGAACCCTGGTCGCCCAGGAAGGTTTCATAGTATCCCTGGCTGCTGTTGGTCGTCAGAACCTGGTAGTACCCCCGGACCACGCCTTCCTTCGTTTCGAAGTCGAAGATGGTCATGACCGTGTCGTACCATTCGTGGGTCTTCTTGTCGTAGTAGTCGGTGCCGCCGCTGGCGATAACGCCCTTCGGCAGCGCATCGAGGAACCATGCGTAGATATCGATCTGGTGCGAGCCGAGGTCCACGATGGGGCCGCCGCCAAGCTTCTTATACCATCGCCAGTTGCGGAACTGGTCCATGGATGCGAACCCGAACTTGGCGAGCGTGGCATCATCGATCACCGCATTCTTCGGCCACGCGAGCGGCTCTTGGACGCCGCGGTTCCACTGCCCGTTGATCGTCGTGATTCGACCGAGGATCTTGGCTTCCTTCAAGAGCTTGTTGTAGCAGTGCAGATAACGGGGATTGCTGCGGCGCTGATGGCCGATCTGCAGGAGCTTGCCCGTCTTCTTCTGAGACTCGACCATCTGCCTGGCCTTGGCCAGATCGTTGGACATCTCCTTCTCGCAGTAGACGTCGAGTCCGGCTTCCATGCAGGCAATGGCGTGCTCGGCGTGCCAGAAGTCGGGCGTGGCGATGATCACCGCATCGATGTTGCCCTTCTCCTTGTCGAGCATTTCCTTGTAGTCGACATACGAGTTATTCTTGTGCCCATAGCGGTCCAGAAGCCGCGATACGCGCTTCTGGTTGTACACTTCCCAAATGTCGCAGACGGCCTTGAACTTGACGTTCGGGATCTTGCGGCAGGCCTCCATCAGGATCTGACCCTCGGCGCCGGCGCCGAGCAAGGCCACGTTGATATCCTTCTCGCCGCCGCTGGCTGCGGCAAACATCCGCGGCGCAAAGGCCAAACCCGCGCCGACCGCCGCCGTGGAACGCAGGAAGCTGCGTCTATCGATACCTTGCTGTGTTTTTGACTCGCTCATTGTACCTCTACTTGCTCCAAAAATTGAACCGTGCAGTTCAGAACCATGTACTTGAGTTAGCCGGCCATTATGGAGGGGTCGAAAACCGCTGTCAAGGAAAGTTGACCGCTTTTTTCGGATCGTCCGATAACAACCGGCACGCACATATAGTCACACCACGCGCGTGGGGGCGTCATTTCAACAGGGGCTTCACCACGATATTGCGGTACGCCACCGGGCCATGGTTGCCCTGGAACATCAACGGTCCCGTTGGGGCCTCTTTGCCCGTCACACCACCGGGGGTCGGGCCGGGCATTTCCAGGTTCTTGTGCAAGACCTGGCCGTTGAGCTCCACCTTCACGAACATGGCGTTCTTCGTCTTGTTGCCGTTCCCATCGAACTGGGGGGCGCACCACTCGATCACATACTGCTGCCACTCGCCCGGCTTTTTCGAGGCGTTGACCGGCGGGGAAAAGCCGCCGTAGATGGCGCCCATATCGCCGCTGCCCACCCGGGATTTGCCATAGCTGTCCAGGACCTGAATCTCGTACTCGCCCATCACGTAGATGCCGGAATTCGAGCCTTGGGGCACCATGACCTCAACCTCGATCCGACAATCGCCGAACTGGGCCTTGGAGTAGAAATCCTGGCTCTCGCCGTGGGCCGGCGTCAGGTTGATTAGCTCGCCTACCCCATCGACCTTCTCCAGCAGCTTGGGATTGCCCGCGGAGACCTTCGCCTTGCCGGCCGCCCACAGGTTGGCCTTGCCCGAGCCGCCCTTGGCTTGCCATTCGCTCAGGTCCTGGCCGTTGAAGGCCAGCACGGCATCGCCGTACACCGGCGGAATCTTCTTGACCCGGATGTCCTTGAACTCCACCACCATCGGCGGACCCGCGTGAATTTGCAGGGCCAGCACGCCGGTCCGTGGGGCGCCCTTCTGGTCTTTTGGGTCGTCGGGGTTGAGGACGCGATCGTTGTCGATCAGCTCCATCGTCTGGAAGCCATTGAGGTATTGCACGACATGGTTGCCCTGGCAGACGATGAGGTACTCATTCCAGTCTTTTTCCTTGTAGTAGCCGGCGTCGATCAGGGCTTTCTGGTCGTTCACATTGCCGATGACTCTCTTCTCGCCCTTGGCGTCGATGACTACGAAATCACCGACGTTGACCAGGGAGGCCCGGCCCGCCTCGTGATAGAGGAAGCCGACCTTGCCCTGGGCGTTCTCGACCTCGGCCTGGTAGCCGCCGATCCGCCACTTGTCAAACTCCTTGGAGCGGTACTGGACGCCGGAGTTGCCGTTCTGAATGCGGAACTTGAGATTCAACTCGAAGTCGTCGAACTTCCCGCCGCGATATACGAGGAACGTGTTGCCTTGCGTGGGGTTTTCCGGGGTCGTTTCGCCGTGGATGACGCCGTCTTTGACCGACCAGAGCCGCGAATCGCCGTCCCAGCCGGTAAGATCCCTGCCGTTGAACAGCACGGCCCACCCGTCAGCCGACGAACCGCCCGAAAACGCCGTCAGCGGAGAGCCGGCCACAAACGTCACAAACATACCGAAGGCCAATACTGCGCCGACCACGCGTCCTCGTCTGTCATCCCGAGCAAAACGAAGGATCCGGGCAACGGAGACAGACCGGTCTGCATTGCGGGAGGAACTTCTTGTCCGCAGTCCGGATGCTTCACTCCGCTTCGCTCCGTTCAGCATGACAGGAGAGTCGACCGAGCCACCTGCATTTTTCGTGTTCATTATGGATAACCCTCAATTACATTGTGCCTTAGTCAAGTGTTTTGATTTTGAGATTCTTGAACCAGATCGGGTTGCCGTGATACTGGAAGCCGAGGTGCCCCTCGCGAGGCATATCCTTGTAGGCCATCGAGAACTTGTTCGGCGTGCCTTGTGGATTCTTGCCCTTCTCGGTCCATTGGTCCAAGTCCATGTCGATGATGTCCTGCCCGTTGAGGTTCACGTAGATCTTGTTGTCGAGGCAAGTGATGACGTAGTGGTTCCACTCGCCGGGCTTCTTGGTCGCGTCCTTGGAGGGCGACAAGCAATCGTAGATCGCCCCGCACTGGCCATGCTTGGTCCCGTCGGTGGTGGCGTGGATCTGCACCTCGATGGCGGTGTTGATCCAGTTCTCGATACTGCCCGTGCGGATGAAGACGCCGCTGTTGCCGCCCTCGGGCACCTTGAAATCCAGTTCCAGGATGAAGTTGCCGTACCGCTCCTGGGTCCAGATGTCGCCATGGCCGCTGTCGCCGGGCGCCAGGACGCCCTCGGCGTCAAACGACCACCCCTTCGGCGGCATGATCCCATTGGACAGATCCCTTTTGAATACATCGCTGTAAACCGTGTTGTCCAGTTCGGCGGCGGTCCTCTTGAACCACTCGACGCACTGCCTGATCTCCGGAACGCTGTTGTCCCAATTGTGCTCGTACTCGATGGAGAACATTCCTTCGAAACCCTGCCGCGACAACTCGGCCAGCACGTCGCCGACCTTGCTCACGCCGGTGCCCCAGGGGACGTCGTGTGCGCCGCCGCCCCACTTATTGAGGTCTTTGAAGTGGAGGCTGCGAATCCGGCCCGTCTTGCCCAGAGCCTTGATCGCCACGACGGGATCGATCTCCGACCGCGTCCAGTGCCCGGTGTCGGCGCAGGCGCCGATCCATTTGCTGCGACCCTCGCAGACCTTCAGCACGGTCTCGTAGTTCCAGTAGTGCGATGGCCTGGGGTGGTTGTGGATCGCCACGCCGATCTTGTACTCGTTGCACAATTTGTCGATCAGGTCGAACGCATCCTCGGGCGGCTCCGACACGATTGTCTCGATGCCCATCTCCTTCGCGAAGTCGAACACCTTGCGGCATTCGGCCTCGTTGTTCGGCAGGCCCACCACGCCGTAGTTGGTCAGCGTGACCCCGGCGTCTTTGAGGATCTTCCTGGCCGCCTGTTTCTGCTCGGCCGTCATGTTGTGGTCCATCCTCGCGTCGGGCATCTCCGCGCTGAACTTCTGCCCCGGATAGGCCTCGATGTACTTGAGGTTCAGCAGCTTCGCCTTGGCGACAGCCTCAGCAAACGTGAACCGATTGAAGCTGTACGCCTGAGGTCCCAGCCGCCACTTCTCTTTCGCCTGCGCGCCGGCCGCCCCACCGACATTGAGACAAGCTGCCACCAGCAGCAAAACCATTCCTGATCTCATTCGTCTGTCCATTCTGTCTTTCTCCTCAATCATCAATCGACAATCATCCGTCATCAATCCCTACAGGCTCCAGCCTTCGCGGTACCTGCGCCGCAGGAACCGATTCGCGTCGGGCATGTTCGTCGCCTTCATGTTCGGGCCATCCCACTCAATCTTGCGACCCGCCAGGGCGGCGACGTTGCCGAGCAGGATCGTCTCGGTCAACGGGCCTGCGTAATCGAAATTCGACGACGGCTTCGGTCCGCCCTTGCACGCCCGAATCCATTCCTCGTAATGATTCACGTCGCGCGGCAGGAACTGCTCCGGCGGCTTGAAGCCCTTCATCTTGGACTCCGGGATCAGACGGGGGTTGCCGCCATGCGGCAGCAGGATCACGCCCTTCTCGCCGTAGTAGAGGCCACCCTGGTCGGGAAGCTGTCGTCCCGGCTCCAACCCTTCGGGCCGAGGCGGACGGTTCTCGCCGTCGCACCACGTCATCGTCACCGCCGGCAGATCTCCCCGAGCGGGGAACTCCCAGGTAACCGCTGTCTTCTCCGGATACGTCTCCTTGTTGAACAGCCCGGCCTTGGCCTCGACGCTTGTCGGATACTTCACGTCGAGCACCCACCAGGCAGGATCGATGATATGGCACCCCATGTCCCCGAGCGTGCCGGTGCCGAAATCCCACCATCGTCGCCACTCGCCGGGAGCGTACCTCGGATGATAGGGCCGATAGGGAGCCGGTCCGAGCCACAGGTCCCAGTCCAGCGTCGCAGGGACCGCAGGCGTGTCCGTGGGCCGCTCGCCGCCGCCCCAGTTCTTGCCGCTCCAGAGGTCCACCCTGGTGATCTTGCCGATAACACCCGCCCTGACCCACTCGACGAACGTCTTCATCTCACCCGTCGCGTGGAGCTGGGTGCCCATCTGTGTCTGAACGCCCATCTTGCGGGCGGTTTCAGTCAGTTGCCGAACCTCGTCGATGTCGTGGCACAGGGGCTTCTGGCAGTAGACGTGCTTGCCCCGCTTCATCGCCGCCATGGCGGCCACGGCGTGGAGGTTATCCGGCGTCGAGACCGTCACCGCGTCGATGTTCTTGTCCTCCGCATCGAGCATCTTGCGGAAGTCCTTGTACTTCTTCGCATTCGGGTGCTTTTGAAAACTCCCCGCCGTGTGCGGGCCCCAATCCACGTCGCACAGGGCGACGATGTTCTCACTGCTGACGTCGTTCAAATCGCTGGCGCCCATGCCCCCGACGCCGATGCTGGCGATATTGAGCTTCTCGCTGGGCGGGGTCTGCCCCGACCCGGCGAGCACATGTCGCGGCACGATCGTAAACGCCGCCACCGTTGCCGCACTACCCAGGAACTGCCTTCTGTTCATTCGTACGTTCTTCACTGCATAGCCCTCTCATTCAAACGCGGGTCCACACCCGCAAATCATCCTTCACCCATCACAGGGTCCACCCGTCACGAAACGGCGGACGGACATACTTATCCGCCTCAGGCAGATTCGTCACCTTCAGATTCACCGGGTCCCATTCGAGCGGGGAAATCATACCGGATGATCGCGGCCCGCGGATAGGTTTCCGACGCCACCTCAGGCTGGTAGTGCGTGGTCGGGGCCTCGACCCGCGTCGGCTGGCCGAGCTTGAGCACCCAGAACGCCGGGTCCAGGATGTGGCAGCCCATGCCGCAGATGCCGATGGCCGCCATGTTGAGCTTCTCGCTCGGCGGCTGCCCCCTGCCCCGCCCAACATGTGGCTGGGCACGATCGTGAAGGCCACGACCGCCCCCGCCGTGCCGCCCAGGAACCTGCGTCTGTCGATTGAACTACTCATCGCAATCCTTCTTCAATCAGATCGCCCAGCCTTCCCGGTATTCCTTGGTCAGGTACTTGTTCGCCTCGGGCACGTTCGTGAACTCGAACTTGCTGGCGTCCCAGAGCAGTTTCGTGCTGAGCATCTTGTCCTTCAGCGCCGGACGCAGGGCGACGTTGCCCATCAGAACCACCTGGGCCAACAGGCCGGCATGGTCGGGGAAATTCGAGCCGGCCGGCTTGCCGCCTTTGCAGGCGATGACCCACTCCATGTAGTGGCCGGGCGAGCGCTCCAATTTTTGCGGCGGCTTGCCGTACTCTTTCTGTCGGGACTCCGGCAACAAGCGGCTGCCGTACATCTTGCCCTTCTCACCGACATAGAGCGTGCCGTTCGTGTCCCATCGGCGTCCGCTCTCCAGCTCCGCCGGCCGGGGCGGCTTCATCCCGCCGTCGTACCAGTGCAGAGTCACCGGCGCCATCTCGCCCCGGGCGGGGAATTCATACGTCACACGTGACGCCACGGGATAGGTCTCGTTGTTGACCAGCGTGCAGGTGGCCTCAACACTGGTCGGATAGCCCAGCTTCAAGGCACGGAACACCGGGTCCATGGCATGGCAGCCAATATCGCCGAGCGCCCCGGTGCCGAAATCCCACCAGCCCCGCCACACAAACGGATGATAGACCCGTTGGACATACGGGCGCATCGGAGCCGGACCGATCAAGAGGTTCCAATCGAGCGTATCGGGGATGGGATCCTCGCCTTTCGGCCGGTCCACACCTTGCGGCCAGTACCATTTGTCAATCCCGTTGAGCGGCCGGTCGGTCCACACATGAACTTCGCGAACTTGCCCGATGGCCCCGTCCCAGATGGTCTCGCACAGCAGACGAACGTCTTCGCCGGCTTGGCCCTGGTTGCCCATCTGGGTCGCGACTTTGGCCTCGCGGGCGGCCTCGGCCAGTATTTTGGCCTCGCGCACGGTATGCGTCAGCGGCTTCTCGCAGTAGACATGCTTGCCCCGCTTGATCGCGGCCATGGAGACGATCGCGTGCATATGGTCCGGCGTCCCGACCACGACCCCGTCGATGTTCTTATCCTCTTTGTCCAGCATCTCCCGGAAATCTTTGTACTGCTTGGCGTTCGGATATCGCTTGAAACACCCCGACGCATGACGCCAATCCACGTCGCACAGGGCCACGATGTTCTGGCTTTCGAGCGATCTGAGGTCGGCTCCGCCTTGGCCGCCGATGCCGACCCCCGCGATATTGATTTTCTCGCCGGGGGCCGCCTGCCCCGAACCGGCAACCACATGGCGTGGAACCACCGTAAACGCCGCCACGCCGGCAGCCGCACCCATGAATCCACGTCGTGTCATTCTCTTCTGTTCCACGAGACTACTCCTCATACCAGTTGTTGCGCCAAGAACCTGTTCGTTACAGTGCATGCCGTAGCATGGGCATCTTGCCCATGACTTGAAGATCCCGGGCAGGATGCCCGTGCTACTAAAGGCTCCAGCCTTCGCGGTACTCGTCGCGGACGTACTTGTTGGCCTCGGGCAGGTTGGTCACCTGCATCTTCGGGCCGTCATAGCGGAGCTTGAGCCCCTTCTCGTAAAGCTGTTTCTCCATCTTCAGGGCGATATTGCCCAGAAGGACGATCTCGGTCAATGGCCCGGCCCAGTCGAAATTGGCCCGCGCCGCCGGACCGCCTTTGCAGGCGATGATCCACTCCTTGTGGTGGCCGGGCGAGCGGTCGATCTTCTGCGGCGGCTTGCCGTACTCCTTCATCCGGGCCTCCGGGATCAGCCGGTAGCCCAGCATCTTGCCCTTGTCGCCGATGAAGAGATTGTCGTCGGCCTCGCCGAACTTGCGGCCTTCCTCCAGTTCCGGCGGCCGTGCCGGCATCAAACCCCCGTCGTACCAGGTCAGTTTCAGCGGGGGCATCTCCTCACGGGCAGGGAACTCGAATCGAACAATCGATGACTTGGGAGCGGTCTCCTCCTTCACGGCGGCCGGCTCGTCCATGTTGCTGGAGCAGGCCTCGACCGAAAGCGGATAGCCCAGCTTCAGCGCCCGGAAGACCGGATCGAGCTGGTGGCAGCCGATGTCGCCGAGCACCCCTGTGCCGAAATCCCACCAACTTCGCCAGGTGAAAGGCAGGTAGACCGGATGGTATGGACGGTACTTCGCGGGTCCAAGCCAGAGATCCCAGTTCAGCGTCGCGGGCACTTCGGGTGTGTCCTGCGGCCGGGCGATCCCGCGCGATGAGATGGGCCGATTGCACCAGGCATGGACCTCGCGAACCGGGCCAATCGCGTTGTCCCAGATGATCTCGGAGACCAGCCGATTGCCCTCTGTCGCCTGGCCCTGGTTGCCAAGTTGGGTCGCCACCCTGGCCTTCTTCGCCGCCTCGGCGAGTTGCCGCGCCTCCCAGATGCAGTGCGTCAGCGGCTTCTCGCAATAGACGTGCTTGCCTCGCTTGATGGCGGCTATCGCAATGACGGCGTGCAGATGGTCCGGCACGGCGATCACCACCGCGTCGATGTCCTTTTGCTCGTCGAGCATCTTGCGGAAGTCCGTCCACTTCTTGGCATTCGGGTACTTCTTGAAGACCCTGCCGGCGTAGGCCTCGTCCACGTCGCACAGCGCGACGATGTTCTCGCTGCGGCACTCGTCCAGATCCCCCTCGCCGCGACCGCCGAGGCCGATGCCGGCGATGTTCAGCTTCTCGCTCGGGGGCACATTCCCCGCGCCACCCAAGACGTGTCGCGGCACCACCGTGAACGCCGCCACAGCCGCCGCACTACCCATGAACGTTCGTCGCGACAATCGGTCTGTTCTTCCTGTGTTCTTGGCTTTCATCTGTGCACCTCACAAGCGCTGGCCAGATCCTTCACTCCACTTCGTTCCGTTCAGGATGACAGGAAGGCGCGTGCGTCCGCCAATCATCCATCATCAATTCAAAGGCTCCACCCTTGCCGGTACTGCCGATGGAGGTATTTGTTGGCCTCGGGCAGATGCGTGATCTGCATGCTTGGCCCGTCGTAGGCCAGTCGAAGACCCTTTTCCTGGGTCTTCAAGCCCATTCGCACCGCGATGTTGCCGAGCAGGATCATCTCGGTCAGCGGACCGGCGTAATCGAAGTTCGACCCGGCGGGTTTGCCGCCCTTGCAGGCCTCGATCCATTCCCTGTAATGCCCAACCGAGCGAGGAATGCTCGGCTCAGGCCGTCTGTAGTCCTTCATCCGCGATTCGGGGATCAGACGCGGACTGTTGCCGTAGCTGCCGCAGATCAGCTTGCCCTCGTCGCCGACGAAGATCACGCCGCCGAGCTTGTCGCCAAGCTGCCGACCGTCCTCAAGCTCCCGCGGCCTTCGAGGCATCAGGCCGCCGTCATACCACGTCAGCTCCACCGGCGGCAAACCCTCGCGCTCGGGGAAATCGTACCGCACGATCGACGCCTGTGGATAGCTCTCCGTGTTGAACGGCTTGTCCCAGGTGACGGTGGGCACAAAGATCGAGCAACTCGCCTCCACGCTCGTCGGGGCGCCGAGCTTGAGCGCCCAGAACACCGGATCGAGGTTGTGGCAGCCCATGTCGCCCAGTCCGCCGGTGCCGAAATCCCACCAGCCGCGCCACAGGGTGGGCGCGTATGCGGGATGATAAGGCCGATAAGGGGCCGGGCCGAGCCAGAGGTCCCAATCCAGCGCCTCCGGGATGCGCGGCGTTTCCTTTGGACGCTCCAGGCCCTGCGGCCACACCGCGTGCGTCGTCCACCCGTGCACCTCCCGCACCGGGCCGATCGCACCATCCCAGATCCACTCGCAGATCAGGCGAATCCCCTCGCCGGAATGGCCCTGGTTGCCCATTTGTGTCACGACTTTGGCCTCGCGGGCGGCCTTCGTCAATTCGCGGGCCTCGTGCATCGAGTACGTCAGGGGTTTCTCGCAGTAAACGTGCTTGCCCATCTTGATGGCCATCATGGATGCGACGGCATGGGTATGGTCCGGCGTCGCCACCACGACGGCGTCGATCTTTTTGCCCTCCTTCTCAAGCATCACCCGAAAGTCAGCGTATTGTCTGGCGTTCGGGTGCCGTTTGAATGTCTCGGCGGCCTGCCTGTGATCGACGTCGCACAGGGCCACGATGTTCTCGCTGGCGACATTGGCGATGTCGCCGGCCCCCTGCCCACCCACGCCGATCCCGGCGATGTTCAGCTTTTCGCTCGGGGCCGTCTGCCCAGCCCCCGCAAACACGCGTCGGGGCACAATCGTGAACGCTGCCGCGCCCGCCGCACCACCGAGAAGCTGCCGTCTGTTCATTGGTCTCTTTCCTGCCACAACTCGTAACACGGGGCCTGCGACGGTTGACGCAGGCCCCGGGGTCAAGTCCACTTATGCTTCACGACACAAGATTGAAGCCTGCCCGATAGAACTTCGTGATGTAGTTGTCCGCTTCGGGGCAGTTGGGCGATCGCATTGTCGTCGCATTCCATTCGACGCGCTTCTGCAGCCGCACGGCCAGATTGCCGACCAGCAGGGCCTCAGTGAACGGCCCGGCGTACCAGAATCCACTCTTGGCGTCCTGAGGCTTGCCCGCTTTGCAGGCCGCAATCCACTCTTCGTAGTGTCCCGGCGACCTCGGCAGAGTCTTCGGTGGCTTGCCGTATTCCTTCTGTCGCGATTCCGGAATCAGTCTCGGCGCCCCGGCATGGCTGGGACCCAACAACTTGCCTTTATCGCCGACGAAGAGAATCCCGTTGTCGCCGAGTTGGCGGCCTTCCAGCTCCGGCGGGGCCGGAGGCAACTTGGCGCCGTCGTACCAAGTCATCTTGACTGCAGGCCGGTCGCCCTTGGCCGGGAAGTCGAACTTGATGATGTTCCAGACGGGGAGGGTCTCATCGTTGACCAGGCTGGTCTCGGCCTCGACGGCCGTCGGGGCCCCGAGATCCAAGGCAAAAAACGCCGGGTCGGCGTTGTGAACCGCCATATCGCCAATCGCGCCGCAGCCAAAATCCCACCAGCCTCGCCAGTTGGACGGACAATAGGTAGCTTCGCCCCCTCGGCCATCCGGGAACTTGGCGTAGGGCCGCCATCGAGCGGGACCGAGCCACAGATCCCAGTCGAGCCCGTCGGGGACCGGTATGCCGTCTTTGGGTCGGTCTATACCCTGCGGCCACCACGGACGTTGCGGCGTGCCGGCGCGGTCGCTCCATACGTGGACCTCGCGGACCTTGCCGATCACGCCATCGCGGATGAACTCCCAGTACAGGCGCAGGCCCTCGCCGGCGTGGCCCTGGTTGCCCATCTGGGTCACGACACCGGTTTCTTTCGCGACCTGGGTCATGCGACGAGCCTCATAGACCGTATGCGCCATGGGCTTCTCGCAGTAGACGTGCTTGCCCAGCTTCATAGCCGTGATGGCCGCCGGCGCGTGAATGTGGTCCGGGGCGCCGATGACCACCGCGTCGATATTCTTCTGCTCTTTTTCGAGCATCTCGCGGAAGTCCCGATAGACTTTAGCATTCGGATACTTCTTGATGGTCCCTGCGGCGCTTCGGAGGTCCGCATCACACAGGGCCACGATGTTCTGGCTCGAAACACCTTCGATATCCGATGCCCCGCGGCCGCCGACGCCGATGCCGGCGATGTTGAGCTTGTTGCTGGCCGAGTCCGTGCCGGCGAGGCCCAGCACGTGCCCGGGCACGAAGTGGAACGCCGCCACGGCCGCCGCCGCTCCGACAAGCTCCCGCCGCGTGATGTCCCTCTTCTTGCTCATTTCCCGTTCTCCTCATTGAAGATCAGTTTGAAGTTCGAAGTCGGAATGACTGCGTCTTCTCACTTCACACTTCAAACTTCTCACTTGCCGTCACATTTCCAGCGACCAGCCGTCGCGGTAGTGCATCTGCACGAAATCGTTGGCCTTCTCATCGTTGGTGACGCGCATGGCCTCGCCGTCCCAGAGGAGCTTCTTTCCGACGTTCTCGGGTCGGATGGCGAGGTTGCCCATCGTAACCATCTCGGTGAACGGCCCGGCGTAGTCGAAGTGCGACGTGGCTTGTCCGCCCGTGCGGATGGCTTCGAGCCAGTTGCCCTCGTGGCCGGTCGTGATCCGCTTGAGCGTCTGCGGTGGTCTGTTCTTCATGAACTCTCGGTGCCGTTCGTAGGGGAGCAGTTGCGGGCCGCCGCCGTATTCGCCACACCGCAGCACACCCTTGCTGCCGATGAACAGCACATTGCTGGATTCCTGATCCAGCGGCCGACCGACCTCCAGCAGATCCGGACGCTGGGGCTTGAGCCCGCCGTCATACCAGTGGACTTTCACTGCCGGCATGCCTTCGCGAGCGGGGTACTCATAGTGGACCATCGACGCCAGCGGGAACGTCTCATCATTCACCGGCGTACAACTCGCCTCCACGCTGACCGGGTACTTGAGCTTCATGGCCCAGAACACAGGGTCCAGGACGTGGCAGGCCATGTCGGCCAGCGCGCCGCCGCCGAAATCCCACCAGCCGCGCCAATTGAACGGCAGATAGATCTTGTTGTACGGACGCTCCGGGGCCGGGCCCAGCCACAGGTTCCAGTCCAGCGTGCTGGGAATCTCGTGGACTTCCGTGGGCCGACCAATGCCCTGCGGCCACACCGGGCGGTTCGTCCAGGCATGGATCTCTTTCACCTCGCCGATCACGCCGGCCCAGATCCACTCGCAGATGTCGCGAACCCCACCGCCCGAGTGGCCCTGGTTGCCCATCTGGGTGACGACCTTGAACTTGCGGGCGGCTTCCGTCATCGCGCGGGCCTCGGACACTAGGCGGGTCAAGGGCTTCTGGCAGTAGACATGTTTGCCGCGTCGCATTGCCGCAATCGAAGCGATGGCGTGCATGTGGTCGGGCGTCGCGACAATCACGGCGTCGATGTTCTTGCCTTCCTTATCGAGCATCTCGACGAAGCTCTTGTACGGTTTGGCGTTCGGGTACTTCTTGAACTGCCCCCCGGCGCGGTTCCAGTCCACGTCGCACAGGGCCACGATGTTCGCCCCGGCATCGGCACAAGCGTTCGTGTTGCCGGCTCCCATACCACCGGCGCCGATGGCAGCGACGTTCACCTTGTCGCTCGGCGCCGTGTTGCCCGCGCCGCCCAGAACGCTGCGGGGCACGACTGTGAATGCCGCTACGGCTGCCGCCGCACCCACGAAGTCCCGGCGCGACAGATTTGAATTACGTTTGACCTTCTTCGAACCAACTGATTCTTTCATAAGACACAACCTCTCGTGTACAACTTCAATAGTAAGGCTCCCTTTTCGCGATTCACTTAGACGTTCATTTGCAGCGGTCCCCAACCCTCGCGGGGCTCGCGCCACGCCAGGTCGTTGATCTTCGGGTCGCTGACGATCTTCCCAGCCTCGTCCAGCTCAAGCCTCTTTCCCGCCCGGGCACAAAGGTTGCCGAGTTGAATGTTGGCGGCCATGGGCCCCGAGTAGCTCCAGTTGGACCGGCTGAACTCCCGCGGCTTCTCGCCCCGGCAGGCCATGAAGAATTCCTCGTGATGGCCGGGGGAGCGTTCGAGCAGTTGCGGCGGGCGGCCGAACTCCTTGCGCCGCGCCTCCGGGATAATCAGCGGGGTCTCCCAGTAATCGCCATGGACCACCATTTTCCCCTTGGTGCCGATGATCAAGTTTCCCGTTCTCGGCAATTGGCGATTGTCGGTCTTCAGTTCCTCAGGGATCTCCGGCATGAACGGCGCTCCATCTTGTTTCTTGCCCTCATACCAATAGGTCGTGAACCCGGGTTGGTCGCCTTTGGCACGGTACGTGCTCTTGACCACCATTCCGGCCGGCCACTGATCCTTGACAGGCCCGGTCATGATGATCGGCTCGGCGGTGGCCGCGTAACCCGGATTCATGATCGAGTAGATCCCGTCGGTCGTGTGGCAGGCCATATCGCCGAGCGCCCCGGAGCCGAAATCGACCACACCCCGCCAGTTGAATGCATGGTAGGGACCGTTTCCCTTACCGTCCTTGGGACCAACGTACGGACGCATCGGGGCCGCGCCGATCCATGCCTCCCAATCCAGGGTCTCGGGGACCGGATCGGACCCTTCCGGACGGTCGCCGCCCTGTGGCCAAATCGGGCGATTCGTCCAGGTATGAAACTCCACGATGTCACCGACCGCGCCGGCCTTGACGTATTCGTACGCCAGCCGCCATCCATTCCCGGCGTGGCCCTGGTTCCCCTGCTGGGTGACGACCTTGGGATTCTTGGCATAGGCGGCCGCCAGCAGTTGGGCCTCGCGAACCGACCAAGTCAGCGGCTTCTCGGTGTAGCAGTGAATGCCCATGGAAACGGCGGTCATCGACGGGGCGAAATGGGTATGATCCGGAGTCGCCACGAAAACCACATCCAGTTCCTTGCCATGTTTTTCGAAGACCTTCCGCCAGTCCGTATACCCGGCGGCTTGCTCCCAGCCTTGCTTGCCGTGGACGCCGTTCCACCGGGTTTTGTCGACTTCGGCAAAGGCGATGCACTGAAGGCCTGCCTTATGGGATTGCGCCGTATGGCTCCCCGCCTGTCCGCCCGCACCGATGAATCCCACCTGGAGTTTCTCGTTGAGTCCCTGGGCCCGGATGAGACTCGGGAAGCCGATAGTGCATGCGGTTCCAGTGGCGACGGTGCCTTTGATGAACTGACGACGTGAGATATTCGACATGAGCTTGACTCCTCAACTTCTGGTGAATGAAAACATATTCCTACAGCGACCAGCCCTCGCGGAACTTCGGCTTGACAAAGGCATTAGCCGTTTCGTCATTGGTCATGCGCATGTTCTCGCCATCCCACTCCAGGACCTTGTCGGGATTGAGAACGGCCAGGTTGCCCATGACAACCGTCTCGGTGAACGGGCCGGAATAGTCGAAGTTGGAGCTGGCGGCCGGTCCGCCCTTGCACGCATTGATCCAGTCCTTCTCGTGACCGCCCACGCCGCCCTTGACCCGGCGCAGCGTCTTCGCCGGCCTTTTGTAGGCCTTCATCTTGCTCTCGGGGAAGATACGCGGATTCTCGCTGTACGTGTCGCAGATGAGCTTGCCCTTGTCCCCCACGAAGATCGTGCCGCTCTCCGGGATGCTCCGGCCCTTTTCGAGATCGTCGGGCCGCTCCGGCAGGATGCCGCCGTCATACCAGTGCAGCTTCACAGGCGGCATGCTCCCACGAGCGGGGAACTGATAGTGCACCGCCTCGGCTGAGGGGTATGTCTCCTTGTTGTCAAACCGCGTCCACATCTGCTTGACTTCCCAGGAGTGGCTGGCCTGGACGCTCACGGGGTATTGCAGCTTCAATGCCGAAAACGCCGCATCCATCACATGGCAGCCCATGTCGCCCAGGGCGCCGGCGCCGAAGTCGATCCACGCGCGCCAGTTGAACGGCAGGTACGCCGGATTATAGGGACGCATCGGCGATGGGCCTATCCAGAGATCCCAGTCCAGACCTTCCGGCACAGCAGGCGTGTCCGTCGGCCGGCCGATCCCCTGCGGCCACACCGGGCGATTCGTCCAGCAATGCACTTCTCGCACGTTGCCGATCGCGCCGTCCTGGATCCACTCACAGACCAGCCGGACTTCCTCGCTGGAATGACCCTGGTTGCCCATCTGGGTCTGCACCTTGTACTTCCGCGCCGCCTCGGTCAGCATGCGGGCCTCCCACACGGTGCGCGTCAGCGGCTTCTGGACATACACATGCTTGCCTCGCTGCATGGCAGCCATCGCAACAACGGCGTGCAGGTGGTCCGGCGTGGCGACGATCACCGCATCAATGTCTTTCTGCTCGTCGAGCATCTTGCGGAAGTCCGTCCACATCCGGGCATTGGGGTACTTCTTGAAGACGCCGGCAGCATACTTGGTGTCCACGTCGCACAGCGCCACGATGTTTTCCTCGGCGCAGGCGGCGACGTTGTTCTGCCCCATGCCGCCGACGCCGACGCCGGCGATGTTCAGCTTTCCGCTGGGGGGCGTATCGCCCTGGCCCCCCAGGACGTGCCGGGGCACGACCGTAAACGCGGCGACCGCAGCGGCAGCGCCCACGAAATCGCGACGGGACAACTCGCCCTCCCGTCCTTTTTTCTTTGCCTTTTCCATGTCTGTCGATCCTCAAAAAGAGACGTTGACGTAATCCGCCGTTTCACGTCGCGGCCTGTCTATGCGCCGCGTCTGTATTCACTCTTGCTCCACGAGCCAGATGTTGCGGAACTGCACGGGATTGCCGTGGTCCTGCAGGTAGATGCCGCCCGGCTCGGAGATATTGTTGTCCATTGCACCGCCGGTCGGGGCCGGAAGCTTGCGACGGTCGTGGATCGTCACGCCGTTGTGGACCACCATGACGATCGCATCCTCGGTCTTATTGCCGCTCGCATCGAATCGCGGGGCCTGGAACGTGATGTCATACGTCTGCCACTGCGTCGGCGGCAGGCACATGTTCACCATGGGGGCCCCGACCTTGTAGATCCCGCCGCACTCGTTGTCCAGGCCCTCCAGGCCATAGCTGTCCAGCACCTGGATCTCGTATCGGCCCTGGAGGTACACGCCGCTGTTGCCGCGGCCTTGACCCCGGGCCTCAGGCATGAACGGCGTGCGGAACTCGATGTGCAGCCTGAAATCCTTGAACTTGCCTTTCGTCACGACGTTGCCGGAGCCGGCCTTGATCTCCATCGCGCCATCCACGATGGGCCACTTGACGCGGTCACTATCCGGATCGTTGGCATTGATCCACTTCCAGCTCACCTTGGAACCGGGGGCGTTCTCAGGAGCGAAGGTTACATCAAAGAGCGCCTCGGCGCTCTTGCCCACCTCCTGGTACGGTCCGGCAATCTGCCACTGCGTGAGGAAGCCGCTGTTTTGCCGCAGGTACTTGCTGGAGCCTCTCTCGCCTGAGAATTGCGGTGAAACCTCGTTGAGATTCTGCAGTGGTCTGCCGCCCTCGCCCACGAACCGGGCCATTGCCCCCCAGTCTCCCACGCCGTTGGTCACTTTCAACAGCAGCTCGTTGACGCCCTGCTGGAGCAAGACCTCGACCTTGTCCTCATCCGGCGTAACGCCCCGGGCAGCGTTGTTTGCGTGGACCATTTTGCCGTTGAGCCAGACCTTCACGCCGTCGTCGGTGCCGAGCTGCAACGTCGCCTTCCGTGCCTGCGGCGACCAGACACCCGCCCTCAGATACGCAACTGCATCCTGCGCGTCGCCGATGGCCTCGATGATATTGATCTGGCCCTTGCGAGCACCGAAGCTCACCCACTTGTCGAAGTTCGTGCCGTCGAAGAGCACGACCGCGCCGGCGGGCGGCCTGACCCCAAGCGTGGGCGAACGCCGGACGGTTTTCTCCAACGAGAACGTACCCTTCATTTGCTCGCCGCCGGCGGTCCGGCCCTGGAAGCGCCCGGCGAACTTGCCCTGCTCGATGGTCGCCTCAACGGTTCCCTCGATGGGTGTGCTGTCCGGATTCAACCGGCCGGAAAGCTTGAGCTTGCCATCTTGCACTTGCCCATCGAGCACGGCGTATGGCGCCGTCGTAACGGCCAGGCCCTCCAGCAGCTTCACCTGATACTGCCCGCCGCCGAGGGCGATCACCTGGGCCGCTGCGGACCCGGAATCGTAGCCATCCGTGATCTCCCAGCGACCCTCCCAATCCCCCATGAAGGGATCGACCTCGGCCGCTCGAACACCCGCCGCAGACCGCAGCGCGACACCGCAGACAGCCAATGCGACCAGGGTTCGTATATGATCTCGAACAGAGCAAGTGCTTCTCATGACCGCCTCTCCGATTTGATTCAATCAGGGTTCAACCTTCAGGCCTTCCAGTTTGCCGCCGTCGGGAGTGCGAAGGCGCACGCACAGGGCCCACTGGCCGGCCTCCTGCGTCAGCTTCACCAACACCGTGTTGGCGCCTTCCTTCAGCGTCACATCGGCCTTGTCCTGTCCGGGTTCCGCCGGACGGACCGCGTTGTTTGCGTGCACGAGCTGGCCATTGAGCCAGACCTTGACGCCGTCGTCGCTGCCAAGCTCGAGCTTCGCCTTCTGCTCCTTCGGCGACCAGACCTGCGTTCGCAGATAGACGACGCGGTTGTCGCCGGCCAGGGCCTGGACCTTGTCCGGCTCGATGAGCCAGGGCCGCTCCGGCGTGGTCCCGGCGGGCATGGCCTGCCACCGAGCCTCCTGCCCTTCCTGCTCGGGAGCGAACAGCGCGTCGAACAGCTCGCGGGCCTGCACGTCCTTCGTATAGGGGCCGCTGACCTGCCAGACAATGAGATAGTCATCGAACCGCTCGATCAGGTTGACGATCTCCTGGGCCTGTCGGCGAATCGCGTCCTGCTTGGTGACCTGGATCACCTTCGCGAGCACCTCCTTCGTGCGCTGCGGGTCGCTGCCGTAGACCCCCTGGGCAATTTGAACCACCGCTGATTCGGCCTCCAGGTGCAGCGGCAGGTCGTCGAGATACTGCGCCGCCATGTTGAGGGCGGCCAGCGATTTGGCGGAGGCCAGGCCGGAAAGCACTCGCTTCTTCTCCTGGGCGTCGCCGGCAAGCTCCATCGCCTTCTTGTACAGGTCGATCGTCTCAGCGGCCGATCGTTCGCTCTCCAGACCGAGCAACCGCACGAAACCGCGGAGCGCCAGGACCTTGTATCGGGCGTTCTCCGCCGTCTGCGCCACCTTGAGCAGATCCGGCACGGGTTCCGTCGTCGGCCAATCGGACAGGGCGCGGATCGCCGCGTCCTGGATCTCCGCCTCTCGGGTGCTCAGCGCCGTCCGCAACGTCGGCAGCGCGCTGCTGTCGCCGATCCGACCGAGCACGCGCAGCAGCGAGGCCCGGTTCGGATTGTCCTTGACGTTGGGCAGCATGGCCAACACTGCGGCGGCCTGGCGGGTCTTGTCCTCGATCTTGTGCGCCACGGCGGCGACCGTTTTCTCCGCCTCCGTACGATCCGAGTCGCCCTTGATCTCCAGCAGCAGGTTCACCAGCGCGGGCATGTCCTCGGGTTTGCCGACCACCCGCAGGACCTTGAGCGACTCAACGCGGACCTTGCGATCCTCATCTCGGGCGGTCTTGAGCAGTGTCTCGACGGCACCGCCGATGTTGCGCTCGCCGATGGCACCGACCAGCTCGACCTTCACATCCGGTCCGGCCGAGCCCAGACCCTGCAAAATCGCGGCATCGATCTCGGGGCCTCGCAACCGGTACAGGCTCTCCCGAGCGGCCTTCTGCTCGACGCCTTTGCTCGTCGCCGCCCGCTCGGCCAGCAGGGGGACGCTCGATACGTTCCCGATCTGGCCGACGGCCTTCAGTGCCGCGATGCGAACGGATTCATCCTGCGACCTGGTCGCCTCGACGACGGCCGGCAGCGCCAGGGCGTCGCCACGATCCGCCAGGGCCGAGAGCAACTGCACCTGGGCGGTCGGTCCCAGGTTCGGCAGCTCTTGCGCCAGCGCCTTGGTGACCTCCGGACCGGCGATCTCCCGCACAATGGCGATGGCCCCCGTCTGCATCTCGGCATCGGGGCTCTTCAGCGCGTCGATCATCATCTTGATGATCTCCTGGTTGGCCTCGTCCGCCACGGCGGTCGGCACGGGCGCCCCCAGCAGAACGATAGCAATCGCCGCAGTCAGCAATAGTCGGAATCCTCTTGATTGCCAAATCATTTCCACAGTCCTATCCAATACTCAAATCCCTGCACAGATGCGCGACCCACGAGCACAGGACGCCATATCCACGCCTGCGAAGACCTGTTCTTCCTCCAACGGCGAAGACATGCCTGCACCAAGGCGTAGGCACGGCACCCGGCAATGGGACCCCATAGCCACAGTCAAACCGCGATCATCTGTTGCTCTGGGTAGACTTCACCATGCCCTTCATGGCCGCCGAGCGAACCAGTTGGGGCACCCCCTCCTTGTTCAGGCCGGCGTAAATCTTCTGGGCTCCGATCTTGTCCCCAGCCGCCAGCATCTTTTCCGCAACTTTCAGATAGGCATCGTAGACCAGCATCTTCTGGGCCTCCGGCGCACTGTGGAGGGCCTTGTCCAGTCCTTTGAGGGCTTCCGGCCCACCGATCTTGCCCAGCGCACTGATCGCAGCGCCGGCCAACACCTTGTCCGAGTTGTTCACGAGCTGTGCAATCGCCGGAGCCGCCGCCGTGCAGCCGCGCTCTCCCAGGCTGTTTACGATCCCGACCTTGGCATTGCCCTGAGCCTTGGGCATCGCATCGAGCAGCGCCTTGCTCGCAGCCTCGCCCGGGATTCGCTCTACGGCGTAGCGGGCCATATCCGAGTACTCCGCGCTCGTCAGCATCCCCGCCAGCACGGGCACCGACTGCTCGGTCCCGATGATGCTCAGCTCGCGGCAGGCATATTGCTTGCCGGCGTACTTGGCATCCGACTTGAGGACCTCGATCAACGACGCCTCGAACTTCTTCAACTCCTCCGGCTTGCCGTAGGCCTTGCGGATTTCATCGCTGATCTCGGTCAGCGCCTGGCGGCTCTGCCCGAAGTCGTACGCCTTGACCTTCTCCAGTAGTGCGGCTGCGATCTGTACTTGTTCCATATTTTGTCCCTTCACTGATCCAGTCGGTTTCGTCGGTACCTTGAAATCGCCCATCGCGAATTGAATCCCACGAAGATAGTGCTCGAGCAGCGTGGGGTTCATGAAGATCGCGTGGTTGTGTCCGAACGAGCAATAGAATACGCGCCCCTTGCCCCAGTCCTTGATCCACGTAATGCCCGTATCCGCGTCGGTGTCCTTCCAGTCCCGCACGTTGCGGGTCGTCGGGTCGCTCGTGTCCAGGCTCATCAGCACGTACTGCTTGTCGCGAGTATACAACGGCGGATCGGTCCGGTAGATCTCGTCGCTGATCTTGAAGCCCTGGCCTTTGAACGGCGCCATGAGCGGATGATCGGGCTCATCGATCTTGAAGGCCCAGGTCCCGCCGGCGCCCCAGGGATGCCCGGTGAACTTGTTGCCCATCATCTGCATGCCTTCGGGCCACTGGTAAAAATTATCCGCTGCGGCGTGGACGCCGATCAAGCCCTTGCCGTTCTTGACGAAGTCCATGAGGGCCTGGCATCGCTCCGGCGTTTTTTCCGGGTCGAACTTCAGGCTCGTCGTATTGTTCAGGCAGATCGCGTCGAACTGCTTGAGCGTCTCGGCGTTGAACACGGCGTAGTCGTCCGTGACCGCCGTCACCTGGAAGGCCCCCGTCTTGGCGCCCATGATCTCCAGGGCCTTGTTCGCCACGGGAATCACATCGTGATAGAACGTCTCGCACTTCCAGAACACGAGCATCTTGCGGGGTTTCTCCGGAGCGACCACTGCTTTGGCCGGCATCGCCTCCTTGATCCTGGCAATCTCTTCATCCTTCAACTGTCGCAATTCCTTCGGCGATTGCGCCCACAACGCACTGGATAGGCAAAAGCCGGCAAGCAGCACTGCGACAATACCCTTCGACCTGATCATGTTGGCTCCTTTCTCCTCATTCAAGACACGTTTGAAGTTTGATGTTTCAAGCCTCCGACTTCACACTTCAAACCTCTCACTTCACACTTTTCATTACAGGTGCCACGGGGCCCGCATCGGCCGCGACAGCAGCCGATTGGCCTCGGAGTCGTTGACGAATTCCTCTTTGTCGGGATTCCACCGCAGCTTGCGCTCCAGCAGCATGGCGATCTCGCCCAGCAGTCCCACGCTGATCGAGCGATGCGCCACCTCGATGGGGGTGATCGTCTTCCTGCGGGACTTCACGCAATCCAGGAAATTCTGCTGGTGGTCACGGCTCTCATACAGCCGGATCTCGTTGGGGCCGATCGTCTCGTTCCAGAGGCTTGCCGGCTCGGTTGCCTGCCGGCCGCGATCCACGTGGACCCAGCCCTTCTCGCCGTACCAGACCGCGCCCATGCCCTTCGGCACCTGCCGGTCGCTGGCCACGACCATCTCGACGCCGTTGGCGTACTTGCACGTGAACTTGTACTCCGTCGGGACGTTGTAGATGCCGTCCTTGGGGTAGACGCCCTTGCCCTCGATCTCCACCGGGCCGGTCTCTTCGAGGCCCAGGCCCCAGTGAGCGATGTCGATATGGTGGCCCGCCCAGTCGGTGAGCTGGCCGCCGGAGTAATCCATGATCCATCGCCAGTCCCAATGAGACACGCCCCGGAACGGCACCCAGGGGGCCGGTCCCAGCCAGAAATCCCAGTCCAGGTCCGCCGGGACCGGTACAACCGGCTTGACATCCCCGCCTCCGCCGGTCGGCAGGCCTACTTCCACCCGCGTGATCTTGCCAATTCGCCCGTTGCGGACCAGCTCGCAGGCATGGTGGAAGTTCTCCTGCGAGCGCTGCCAGCTCCCGGTCTGCCAGATCCGCCCATACTTGTTCATCGTGTCCCGCATCACCATGCCTTCGTGGATCGTGCGGGCCAGGGGCTTCTCGCCGTACATGTCCTTGCCCGCCTGCGCTCCCAGGACCACCGGGATCGAATGCCAATGATCCGGCACAGCCAACGACAGCGCGTCGATGTCCGCCCGGGCGATCAGCTCGCGGAAGTCGGAGTAGGTCGCACAACCTGAGTTGCCGTACTTCTTGTCCACAGTGGCTTTGGCGCCGTTCAACCTTCCCTTGTCCACATCGCAGACCGCGATGACCTGGGCGTCCTTCTTGCTCAGAAAGCCGTTCATGTTGCCGGAACCCTGGCTCCCGACACCGATGCAGCCAAGAGTGATTCGCTCGCTCGCAGCGACGGCCCCGGCGGCCCCGAGCGCCGTCGAGCGGATGATGTACGGCAACCCCACGACGCCCATGGGGACCCCTGCGGCATTCCGCAGAAACTGCCGGCGCGACTGATTCATCTTACTCATATACCGTTCTCCTCATTCTCAGATGGACCACGGGCTGCGGTACGGCCGGGACAGGAGGCGATTGGCCTCATCGTCGCCGGGGAAGACCTCGCGTTTCGGGTCCCACTTCAACGGCCGTTGCAGTGCGTAGGCGATATTGCCGAGGTGGCACACAGTCACCGAACTGGCGCCGATTTCGATATCGCAAATGGGTTTGGTGCGACTGCGAATCGCGTCGAGCCAGTCGGTGTAGTGATTCTTGCTGTCATAGAGGTGAATCTTATCGGGCCCGATGACCTGGTCCTTGAGATTGTCCGGCCAGGTCTTCAGATAGCCGCGATTGACCTCGACCTTGCCCGTCGCGCCCTCGAAGAGCACGCCGTTGGCGTTGTCCCGCGTCATGGGGATGCCATTAGCGTACTTGTAGGTCAGGACCTTGTACTCCTTGCCGTCGGGCGGGATGATCTCGACCGGTCCGGAGCCGTCCATGCCGAGGCCCCACTGGGCAATGTCGAAGTGATGCGCGCCCCAGTCGGTCATGCCGCCCCCGCCGTAGTAGCTATGATAACGCCAGTTCGGGAAGCCGTCGAAACTGATGTGCGGGGCCAAGTCGTTGTTGTACGGTCGCCACATGGCCGGCCCTACCCACATATCCCAATCAAGATAGTCCGGCACCGGCTCCGGCGGCAGGGATTTGTCCTCGGGCGGTCCGCCCACCCCGACAGTCACGTGCTTGATATCGCCGATGTAGCCGTTTTGGACCAGCTCGCAGGCAAAGCGAAACTCCCGCGAGGAACGCTGCATGCTGCCCGTCTGGAAGACGCGATTGTACTGCCGGACCGCGTTGACTATCGCGCGGGCCTCGGCAATCGTCTGTGTCAGGGGTTTTTCACAGTAGATGTCCTTATCCGCCCGACAGGCGGCAATCGAGATAGCCGTGTGCCAGTGGTCCGGCGTGGAGATCACGACCGCGTCGATGTCCGGCCGGGCCAGCAAATCGCGGAAATCACGGTAGGCCGCACAGCCCTTATAGGACCCATCCTTCCTGTCGGCGTAGTGCTTATCGACGATCCCCTTGCTGCTGCGCTCGAGCTTGAGCCTGTCCACGTCGCAGGCCGCCACCACGTGCGTGCCCGGCGAGCCCAGGAACGACCGCATCAGGTGCTGACTCTGCTTGCCGCAGGCGATGAATCCGATCGTGATCCGCTCGCTGGGCGCGGCTACCCCAAAGACCGAGGACGGGACAATGCCGGGCAATCCCACCGCCGCCGCGGCGCCTGCCGCCGTTTTGAGGAAATCACGACGATTGATGTGCTTGTGTGTCATTGAACTACCCTCTTTCCCCGAGAGATGAGAAATGGATGCTACAAAGTCCGCCCGCCTCCGTTGCGGCGTCGGCCACCCTCCCGCGGGATTGACGCCGATCCAGGTTCTGCTTGATGCTCATTCCTGCGGCTTTCATGTGCCCAAAGAACCGGAGAGGCCCGGACGTTTTCGCGCGCCCGGGCCTCACCCTGGTTATTGTCATTTCTTCTCGAACGCCGAGTCGAAGGCGATCTGAGAGGGCTTGAAGTCGGCCTTCTTGATCGCCTGGACGGCCTCGGCCGCCCCGTGCTCGCGATCCATTCGGCCGTCTTCCCACTCGATCGAGAGCGGACCCTGGTAACCGATGTCGTTGAGGGCCACGATAATCTCCTCGAAGTTGATGTCGCCGTGGCTGATGGAGCGGAAATCCCAGTACCGACGGGGATCGGTGAACTCGGTATGGCCGCCGAACACGCCGACGGTGCCGTCCCCGTGGCCCCACCACACGTCCTTCATATGGCAGTGGAAGATCCGCTTGGGGAAGGTGCGGATGAACTTCACATAGTCCACGTGCTGGTACCCGAAGTGGCTCGGGTCGTAGTTGAAGCCGAAGCACTCGTGCCCTTTGACGGCGTCAACCGCCCGCTGGGCCGAGGCGATATCGAACGCAATCTCCGTCGGGTGCACTTCCAGGCCGAACTTGATCCCTTCCTTCTTGAAGGCGTCGAGAATCGGGGTGAACCGCTTGGCGAAGTCCGCATAGCCGGCGTCGATCATTTCCTTCGAAGCAGGCGGGAAGGAGTACAGCATGTGCCAGATCGAGCTGCCGGTGAAACCGTTGACGACGCCGATGCCGAGCTTCTTGGCCGCCTTGGCCGCGTCGATCATGTTCTGGGCCGCCCGCTGCCGGACGCCCTCGGGCTTGCCGTCGCCCCAGATCTCGGGCGAAATGATGGCCTTGTGACGGCCGTCGATGTTGTCGCAGATGCACTGGCCGACGAGGTGATTCGAGATGGCAAACACCTTCAGACCGTACTTGTCGAGCATCGCCCGCTTGGCCTTACAGTAGTTGTCGTCCTTGAGGGCCTTGTCGATCTCGAAGTGGTCGCCCCAGCAGGCGAGCTCCAGCCCGTCATAGCCCCAGCTCTTCGCTTTCTGCGCCAACGTCTCCAGCGGCAGGTCCGCCCATTGACCGGTGAAAAGCGTTACAGGTCTAGCCATCTCGTAACCTCCTTATCAAGACTCGAAGACACGTAGGATGTGCTGTGCACACCATTCCTGCAAAGCGTCTCTTCTCACGGAAAGAACGCTTACGATCCCCTCTTTATTGCGAGTTCGCCGTTGCGGCGTGCAGCTTGGCTGTATGATCGTCTTCTCCAAATCCGTATCCAGACAAACGGCCACCCACCCTCCGGGCGTGCCGGGGCTCCCCCGACGCGGCCAGCCGCACCGGAACCATCAAGGATGTCCAATTATACAGGCCCAGGGAACGCAAGCAATTCTATTTCCAACCAATTCGCAACGTGGCCAGTAGCACGGGCTTCCTGCCCGTGAGTAGCATGGGCGTCCCGCCCATAAGTATAAGTATCAGGGGCATCCTGCCCCTGCATTGCCACGGGCAAGATGCCCGTGGTACTCACGACCGCTCGCGGCCGTGTTACTAAACGCCTCCCGGCGTCCCTACAAACGCGATGGGACTATTTAACTCCTGTAATCTTAAAGACATACGCATACTGGCAAGGCACATCATCCACCGACAACGCCGGCACCTGGATCGTGAGGTCAGACCCCAACCGGTCCCAGCGGATGGATTGCGCCGCGCCGAGCATCGTTACAGTGGTGTTCGACGAGACCGCAATATCTTTCACGACGAGCTTCTCGCCCGGCCAGCGGGGCGTGATAACGTACAGCGTGTCGTCCTTTGTTGTGAAAAACGCCTCGATAACGGCCTTGTCGGCGGTGGGCTTGCCCGTCAGCTCGGCAATATCATACTTGGCCATGAACTCCTTGCCATAGCCGACTTCCGGCCGCTTGCCCTCGGTCCACTGCGTCGTCCGCTTCCAGTTGCGAGTGCCGTAGATGGCCTCGCCGTTGACCTTGAGCCAGTCGCCGATCTGGACCAGTCGCTCTTCCATGATGACCGGGATCGTGCCGTCGGCCGCCGGACCGATGTCGAGCAACAGGTTGCCGCCTCGACTGACGATGTCGATCAGCATCAGGATCAGCTCCCGTGCGGACCTGTAGTCCGCGAGCGGCTCGGTCCGGCTGTACCCGTACGAGAACCCCATGCCGCGATTCTCCTCCCAGGGATGCGCCCCACTGGCCAGGCCCGCCCCGTACTCCGTCGTGAAGTATCCGCCGTGCTTGTGCCGGCAGTCCTGGCCCCATCGGTCATTGATGACCACGCTGTCCTTGACCGGCGATTCGTTGACCAGCCACGCGAGCAGCTCCTCGCTTCGCCAATCCTTGCTGGGCATGTCCCACTCGCCGTCGGAGAAGATCACCTCCGGCTTGTACCGCGTCACCACGTCCTTGAACTGGGGGAACGTGTGCTTCTCGACGAACAGGGCCCGATCCGCCAGCCAGAGCGGGTTGTACCACTCGTAGAGCGAATAGTAGATGCCCATGCGAAGGCCCTTGGCGCGGACCGCGGTGGTCAGCTCGCCCAGCAGGTCCCGGCCGGGCCCGATGTCCACCGAGTTCCAGGGCCGACCCCAACTGCGATTCGCTTCCTGGCTGGGCCACATGCAGTAGCCGTCATGGTGCTTGGAGGTCGCGACAACATACTTGGCCCCGGACCGAAGAAACACCTCCGCCCATTGGTTCGGGTCATAGAGCTCGGCCTTGAAGCTCGGTGCAAACTCGCCATAGGGGAAGTCCTCGCCATAGGTCTTCTTGTGGTACTGCCACCAGGGTCCGTTCTTGGCCCTGTCGTTGGTGATGTTGTTCCAGTACCATTCGGAGTACTGCCCCCGCACGGACCAGGCGGGCACGGCGTACACGCCCCAATGAATGAAGATGCCAAACTTCGCATCGACCCACCAGGAAGGCGTGGGCCGCGAGTCCAGCGACTCCCACTTTGGCTCATACTTCTCCGCCGCCCCACAAACCGCAGGCCGCACAAACAGCGAAACCAAACAAACCACCGCCACCACGCAAATCCACCTCTTCATCGGCGTAACTCCTTCCCAACCACGTTGAAGAACCCACAGCCCGCGACGCCACCCCCATCGCCTTGCACACGGAATCATAGACCCAAACCAGCACTGAATCCACCAAAAGTAGGTGGCCACGCTTGGTTGACTTATCCATCGTGTCCGACTATGATCACGTTGCGTGGAGGACTCGAACAAAAGGTCGGACATTCGCACGTTCATACAACAACCAGAGATCAAGGAGTCGTCACGGATGCCTCCCACACTCGAAATCCGTGACGACATATCATTGAATGGGCCTTCGAATGGTGGCACGACGGCAGTTCTCCGCAAGTGAAAAGCTCACAATGCTTAGACTCCACTTCCTTGACAAGACGCCTGCATTAGCAATCTGCAGTCAGTATAACCTGAACCCAGGGGTGTTCTACCGATGGCGAAAAGAGTTGTTCAACCCTGGAACGCATGTATTTGAGTGGAGGCTGCCAGCTCATGCAACAGGACATGCTAAGCCGTCGCGCCACAAAGACGCAAAGATGAAGGCGCAGCGTGATGAGACACATCGTATTTGGATGCTCGCTGTTCTCCACGGTAGGATGCAGAAGAAAGACATCAGTCGCGAATTGTCAGGGACGCTCGAGGAACAGGAAGTGTGTCTCCTTCTCGATTGCGCGACGAAGCGACCGTTATGTTATCGAAATCGGGCGGTGTTTCTGCTTTCTTATCTGAAGGGGATTCCGGTGCGGACCATTGCCCTATTTCTTTCCAAACCACGGAGCACCCTATACAACTGGACAAGCATATATCGCAGGCGCGGATGTGATGTACTCCTCGTGCCCCGGCGAAGCGCCAATAGAAAGTCTCAGAACAAAGCCCTCGTCGATGTTGTATTCTCCATAATACATTGTCCCCCTACATCGTATGGAATTAACCGCACAAATTGGCGTCAGAAAGACATCCAGGATGTTCTGAGGAAGCAGGGTCTTCTTATTGGTCGCTCATGCATCGCGAAGATCATAAAAGATGCCGGATACCACTACCGTAAAGCAAAGAGAGTACTCACCAGCACTGACCCAGACTACCGAAGCAAGCTGCAACAGATAACCGAGATTCTCGCCAATCTGGGCCCCAAAGAGAAGTTCTTCTCAATCGACGAATTTGGCCCATTTGCAGTCAAGATGCAGGGAGGCAGGACGCTGGTTAAGCGAGGACATACAACAACAGTCCCTCAATACCAGAAGAGTAAGGGGAGTCTCATCATTACAGCAGCGTTAGAGTTGGCAACAAACCAAGTCACGCATTTCTATTCCGGGGCCAAGAACACACAGGAGATGATCAGACTGGTTCATGTGCTGTTACGGAAGTATCGGAATGAGGAGACGATCTATTTGTCTTGGGATGCAGGGTCCTGGCACGTATCAAAGGTACTGTACGACCACGTGGAGAAGATCAATATGACCAAGAGGTCCGGACCGCACGTGAAACTCGTGCCTCTGCCAGCCTCGGCCCAGTTCTTGAATGTCATCGAATCTGTGTTCAGCGGCATGGCGAGAGCCATAATCCATAACAGTGACTACGCCTCAGTTGATAAGTGCATGGAAGCCGTAGATTTGCACTTCGCCGAGAGAAACCGGTACTTCAGAAGACACCCCAAGCGTGCCGGTGACAAAATATGGGGAAAAGAACGAGTTGTGCCTCAATTCCGAGAGAGCAATAACTGCAAGGATCCTCGGTACCAAGGCAGGTGACCCATTCGAACGGAACCCGGGATCTGGCATTGAAACAAGCATGAGACGATGCTTCTGCAGAGGCGGGTGATCGACGCCAAATACCTGCTGGCAGCCCGCAAAGCGGAACAACGCGTCTTCTCTTCAGAAACGGCACGGGCTGAAGCCGATCCGACGCGACTGAGCCCCATCCTGGCATGAACAGGCCATCAGACCGCAGTCAACGCCCGCTCGACCTCCGCCTGGAACTCGACCAGGATGAATTGGCTGCGATGATAGAGATAGTCCTCACCGCTCTCGTCGATCACCCGAATGAAGTAAGTGACCGTCAATAAATTACAT
>DCUI01000033.1 GCA_002327785.1 Phycisphaerales bacterium UBA2218 | reverse complement strand
TACCTGTGAGAAATGCGGGCTAAGGGGCCCTCTTATCATATGGATGCCTCGTACGGCGCCCGACAGAACCGCGCAAGCCTTGCTCACGCGGGCGTCACGTATTGCCTGTCGTTCTATCCCGCTCTTGTATAAGAAGGCGTTTCGCGATGGCCAAATGTTGATAGAATTTCCTGAAAGGCGACAGTTTTTTTCATTCTTCGCTCAGTCTCTCGTCGCGAGCGTTCCCGGCGGGGAATGATGACCTGGATGATAACCTCTTGCCAAGACACGTTTTAGCCCCTATGCTTTAGTATGAGAAAGGATTTCCGGGAGACAGGCTTTGCCGAACGCCCAGAACGCAGGAAAGAAGGGATATGTATCGTGGATCGCTCGGATCGCGGTTGCGACGGGAGCGATTCTCTGGCTTCTGCATGGCCAGGACTGGGGCAAGCTGGCGGCGGTATTCCACAGTCTGAGTCTGGAGTATTTCTCGCTCAGTCTGGTGGTCTATGCGTTTGCACAGGTGGTCATCGCGGTTCGATGGTGGCTCCTGCTGCGGGCGCAGTCGATCCATATCGGTGTCCTGGCGGCCGTAAGGCTGTTCTTTCTCGGACTTTTCTACAGCAATGTCATGCCGGGATCGGTCGGCGGCGATCTCGTCAAGGCCTGGTACGTCACGAAACATACGAACAAACGCATCGAAGGGGCGTTGAGCGTCTTCGTAGATCGGGTCATTGGGTTGATCGGCCTAGTCCTGATGGCGATCCTCACGTATGTGCTATCTCTCCAGGGCCGCGTCCCTGCGTTCTTCAAGGCAAAGGAGGGGGGAGCGGGGTGGTTCTCGCCGCATCCCTGGGCGATTCCTGGCACGGTCGCGATCCTGGGCGTGTTCCTGGCGGTTGTACTGGCCCATCCGGCGGGTCGCGCGGCATCCGCCCGCCTGGCAGGGATCGTCCGTCTTCGGGGGGCCTTCTTGCTGCGACGAGTCAGGGACGCCATCGTGGCATACTGCTCGAGGCCCTGGGTGTTGCTGTGGACGATGGTCCTGACATTTGTCGGACAGAGCATTGTGATCGTGGCTTTCTGGCTCCTGGGGCGGGACCTGGGAATCGAAGCGGGTCTGGAGTACTATCTGTTTATCTTCCCAGTCATGTGGGTCGTGGGTGCTGTGCCGATCAGCATCGCCGGGCTGGGCATTGTGGAAGCGGGGACCGTCGGGCTCTTCTGTTACTTGACGGGGGTGCCGGACGAGAAGAAAGGCTTGGTGGTGGCGCTGGTGTTCTGCCAGCGATTTGTCTGGGTGCTGGCCTCGCTGCCGGGTGGGCTCATCCACCTGCTCGGCGCCCACCTGCCACGGGAAGAGATTTCTATTGACTGTGAAGAAGGCGGAAATTAGGCTATCGGCGTCGTATAGACCACGATTTGCCGCAGGCCGGACCGAGGTCGGGTTCCCTATTGGCCCGCGGCAGTGAGGTTGTTGTTGCGCAATGACCATAACAAGGCGTTTTAAGAGATATTTCATCCGTGGCCTGGCGGTATTGCTGCCGACGATCCTGACTCTTTGGATTCTGGGATGGAGTTATGACGTAATTCAGAAGAACGTCGGGGTTTACATAAACAAGGGTGTGGTCAAGGTGATGGTCTGGTCCCAGAAGGACCATCTCTCTGCGGATCTCCTGGAGAAGTACGGGCAGGCTCAGCATCAAAGGTTCGTTGAGGGGTGGGCCGGGTCGATTGTCGGCGTGTTGATCGCCGTGTCGGCGGTTTTTGTCGTCGGAGCGTTGTTGGCCAGCGTTGTGGGCAGGGCCCTGTGGCGGATCGTCGAAGCATTTATCATGAATACGCCGGTGATGCGGCGGGTGTATCCATACGTCAAGCAGGTGACCGACTTCGTACTGCCGCCGGAAGAGCAGACGCAGAGGTTTTCCCGCGTGGTCGCGCTGGAGTACCCGCGGAAGGGCGTTTGGTCTGTCGGCTTCGTCACGGGGGAGGGGCTGCGGTCCGTCACCGAGCGTGCAGACCGGGAGTTTCTGACGGTGATGGTGCCCAATGCGCCGACGCCGGTGACCGGATGGGTGGTGACTGTCCCGAAGGACGAGACGGTCGCGCTGGACATGACGATCGAGGAGGCGCTGCGGTTCATCGTCAGCGCGGGTGTGATCTCGCCGGACAGCGAACACGTGGCTCTGCTGCCGAAGGCCTGAAAGGGGCGGCGGAGCAGCCACACGAAAATCGTAGATCTTGATTGATTAAGGAGACAGGCATTGCAGTTCACGATCTCGGGCAAGCACGTTGCCATTACGGACTCGATCAGGGCGTATGCCGAAGAGAAGACGTCGAAGCTCCCGCGGTATTACGACGGCATCAACCAGGTGGAGGTGATTATTGACAGCACGCACGGGGCGAACAAGGTCAGTGTGGAAATCATCGCCAGGGGAGAACACGGGAACCTCTTCGTGGCGACCGAGGCCGGCAGCGATGCCTACCCGTGTATCGATGGGGCTTTGCACAAGCTCGAGCAGCAACTCCGCAAGAAGAAGACGAGGGAACGGGATGACAAGCATGTGAGTGGGGGGGATGGTTTTATCAAGCCGACCCTTTCATAGGTAGGGTTCCTGGACGCCCCACGTTGCATGATTCTCCCGGCCACGGACTGACGGGCTGAACGTTGATGTTGCGCTGGGTGTTTGGGGCGGGCTTCTCCATGCAACCTTTGGCGGGAGCCCTTGCAGGGATCGGTTTGGTTTTCGTGTCGTTGGGTGGTTGCGGTTAAGGTTAAGGCTGGACGCGAAGAATGAAGTTTGAAGAGTTTGTGTGTTTTGAGGCAACGATCCCCCAGTTGCAGGCAAGGGATCGCGACGGGGCCATTACCGAACTGGTGGCGGCCCTGCTCCATGCGGGCAAGATCCCGGCCGAATCGGGCAAGGAGGTCGCCAAGGCTGTGATCAAACGGGAAAACGAGGCGAGTACCGGGATGGGCAAGGGGGTTGCCGTGCCTCACGTCAAGCACCCGGCGGTCCAGACGGTCGTGGCTGCCGTCGGCCACAGCGCCACCGGCATCGATTTCGCCTCGCTGGATGAGCAGCCCGTCTATTCGGTGATTCTGCTGGTCAGCCCGGTTGGCAATCCCGATAAGCACCTGCAGGCCATGGAAAACATCTTCCGCCATCTCCAGAAGGAGCGGTTCCGCAAGTTTCTCAGGCAGTGCCGGGATTCGAATGCTCTCGAAGACCTGCTCAGAGAGGCGGATGAGAACCCGTCCTGGTAAGCCGGGGTGCATCCAACATCAGGCGGATTCCGGGTGCTGATGGGAGAAGAGGTCTTGGAAAAACTGGTGTCTCAGACAACGATGGAGATCAAGAACGCCGACGGTCTCCACATGCGCCCCGCGATGCAGTTCGTGGACTTGGCGAGCCAGTTTGACTGTGAGATCTCCGTCAGCAACGGTCAGACCTCCGTCGATGGCAAGAGCATCATGCAGATGAGCATGCTGGCGGCCACCTATGGGACCCGCCTGCAGGTGCGAGCGGAGGGGCCTGGCGCCGACAAGGCCATCGATGCCCTGCGTAATCTTGTCGAGACGCGTCTGTTCGGCGAGCCGCCGCCCGAAGGCAAAGGATAACGAAACTCAGTAGATCCGGTCATGGAGATAAAAAAGGGAATAGCCGTCTCGCCGGGCGTGTCGATCGGCAAGTCGCTGATTATCGACTCCGAGGATTATCGCATCCCCCGTCGGGAAATCGACTCCTCGCAGAGGATCCTGGAGATCCAGCGCGTTCGCAATGCCTTCCGCGACGCTATCGAGGAATTGACCCAGCTCGATACCGGCCAGGGCCAGGCCAGCAGCGGGCGCATCCGGGACATCTTCGCGGTCCACATGCGGTTCCTGCGGGACCGCAGCCTGCGGCGCAAGATCACCGATCTGATCCACACCGAATCCGTGACGGCCGAGTACGCCGTCTCGACCGTCCTGCGGGAGATCGCGTCGCACTTCACCAATGTCAAGGATGCCTACATCAGCGAGCGTGCGGCGGACATCTACGACATTGAGCGGCGTCTGCTCCGGCAGTTGCTCGGGACCAAGCGGGAGGACATTCTGCACCTGAGAGAGGAGGTGGTGGTCGTCGCGCGGGAGCTGAGCCCCATGCAGACGGCGGGCTTCAACCGGGACTTCGTCAAGGGCATGGCCACCGACGCCGGCGGGCGAACCAGTCACACGGCCATTGTCGCCCGTTCCTTGGGTATCCCGGCCGTCGTGGCGCTGGAGGACCTGACGGAGATCGTTCGCGGGGGCGACCCCGTGATTATCGACGGCAACCGCGGCATCGTCATCGTCAACCCGGATGAGGAGACGATCCGCCAATACGAGGCCTATTCCCGCGAGTTCGTTGCTCTCGAGCACAAGCTCGACGGTATCCGCGCCAAGCCCGCGGTCACTCGCGACGGCGTGCGGGTCCGGCTGCTGGGCAACATCGAGTTCCCGGATGAGGCCGAAGTCGTGCTGCAAAAGGGCGGCGAAGGCGTCGGCTTGTACCGTACCGAGTTTCTCTACCTCAACCGGCCCACCGAGCCCGTCGAGCAGGAGCAGTACGAGGCCTACGCCGAGACGGTGCGGGTTTTCAAGGACAGGCCGGTGGTCATTCGCACGTTCGATCTTGGTGCGGACAAGTATACCCAGAGCCGCCGCGTGGCGCCGGAGCCGAACCCGTTCCTGGGGCTGCGATCCATCCGGTTTTGCCTGCAGAACCTCTCGATGTTCAAAACGCAGCTTCGGGCCATCCTGCGGGCCTCTGTTCTCGGGCAGGTCAAGATCATGTTCCCCCTGATCACGAACATCCAGGAATTGATGCAGGCCAAGATGATTCTGCACGACGTGATGGAAGACCTGGACGAGGAGGGGATCGCGTACAATCGGGACCTGGACGTGGGCATCATGGTCGAGACGCCGTCGGCTGCCTTGACGGCTTCGACGCTGGCGCGTGATGCCGACTTCTTTAGCATCGGCACCAACGATCTGACCCAGTACACGCTGGCGGTTGACCGGGGCAATGAACTGGTCTCGACGCTGTACTCGGCCGCCGACCCGGCAGTGTTGCGGTTGATCCGAACCGTCATTCAGGATGCCTACAAGGCCCGGATCGATGTCTCGATCTGCGGGGAGACGGCCTCCGAGCCCGAGTATGTCATGCTCCTGCTGGGGCTGGGAGTCCGAACGCTGTCCATGACGCCGCCGATGATCCCCGAGATCAAGCAGGTCATCCGATCCGTCACCATCGAAGGCTGCAACCACCTGGCGAGGGAGGTCCTGGCGATGAACTCCGAGCGGCAGATCTCGGGTTATCTGCGCAACGCCGCCAGAAAGGTCCTTCCGGAGGCTTTCTGAATTGAGTATTGACTATTTGCGACTGATGATTTAAGGAACGGGCATCGAGACGCCAAGTGACAATCCGCATCGTTTTTCGGAGGATGGGCCCAGGGTTTCTTGGCCTGCACGGGCGACTGCTGCCGTCCGGTTTCAGGTCACCGGAATGGTGGCGATGCTCTCCCACGCGGAGATGTCCCGAGTGTTCCAGCGGGCCTGCGTCAGGGCGGGTATCCCGGTGCGGTACAGCGAGGGCTTCAACCCTCATCCTCGGCTGTCCCTGCCGCTGCCCAGGCCGGTGGGGGTGGAAGCGGAGGAGGAGTTGCTCGTCGCAAGGCTTTATGAGGACCCGGCCGCTCAGTCGGCCTCGGACCACGCCGAGCAGGAGGCGGCCATGATGCGGGCCCTGGCCGGACAGTTGCCGGAAGGGATTGAAGTGCTCGGGGTGACCTTGGCGGCCTCGAGCGCCTCGTTTCAGCCGCAGTCTGCTGAGTATGTTGTGCCAATCCGGGCCGACAAGGACCCCGGCCTGGCGCCCAGGCTCGCGGACGAAATCGCCAGGGTGATGACAAGTGAACACTGCAGGGTGGAGAGGGCTGCGGGAGATCGCAAGGCGGCGCGAAGCATCGATGTCCGGCCTTTTCTCCGGTCCATCCGGCTGGAAGGAGGCAGGCTGATCGTGGAGTACACGACCGGCGAGGCCGGCTCGATCCGGGTCGATGAGATCTTGCGGCTTTTCGGGCTGCGGATGGAGGATCTGGCCGGGCCGATCCGGAGGGTCAATGTCGTATGGGAGACAACAAAACTTCAGAATGCATCACAGCAACCCCGCTCGGATAGCGGGGCAGAGGATATGGAAGATGGCAAGAGAGATGTTGATTAATGTCGCCGAACGCGAGGAGTGCCGCGTTGCCGTCGTCGAGGACGGCAGGCTGGAGGAACTCTACGTGGAGCGGTCCAGCGCCGGCACGCATGTCGGCAGTATCTACAAGGGGAGGATCGTCAATATTGAGTCGGGAATTCAGGCCGCCTTCATCGACATCGGTACCGAGAAGAACGGCTTTCTCCACATCAGCGATCTGCATCCCCGTTACTTTCCGGGGGGAAAGAAGGATGTGCTGGAAGTCATCGGCCGCCGGCAGGCGTTGAAAGACCGCCCGCCGATGCAGAACTGTCTCCGGCGCGGCCAGGAGATCGTCGTGCAGGTCACGAAGGAGGGTCTCAAGACGAAAGGGCCGACGCTCAGCACCTATCTGGCTCTCGCGGGCAAACACCTCGTCATGATGCCCTGGATGAAGAACTATGGGATCTCACACAAGATCGAGGATGAGGAGGAACGAAAGCGGCTGGCGGGAGTGTTCGATGAATGCAAGGCCCCGAAAGGGCATGGATTCATCATTCGCACGGCGGGCGAGGGGGCCTCGAAACGTGATATTCAGGCCGATCTGAAGTACCTCGACCGGCTCTGGCGGGCGATCCAGAAGCGGATGGAGAGCGAGAAGGCTCCAGGCGAGATCTACTTGGAGTCGGACCTGGTGATTCGAGCCCTGAGAGATACCTTCGGCCCCGAGATCACCAAGATCGTCTGCGATTCGGATGTTACGGTCCGCAAGATCAAGGACTTTCTCTCCATCGCGGCGCCGCGGTTGAAGCCCAAGATCGTCCACTACGACGAGAAGATCCCGGTGTTCCACAAGTACGGGATCGAGGAGGAGATCGCCAAAATCCAGTCTCGCGAGGTGGAGCTCAAGAGCGGCGGCTCGATCGTGATCGAGCAGACCGAGGCGCTTGTTGCCATCGACGTCAACAGCGGTCGGTTCCGCAAGCAGAAGAACGCCGAGCAGACGGCCTACGAGAACAACCTCGAGGCGGCCACCGAGATCGCCCGGCAATTGCGGCTCCGCGACCTGGGCGGGTTGATCGTTTGTGATTTCATCGATATGCGAAACGCCAAGCATCGCAAAGAGGTGGAACGCGCGTTTCGCGACGCCGTGAAGACGGATCGGGCCCGATCCAAGCTGCTTCACATCAGCCGGTTTGGCGTGATCGAGATGACGCGCCAGCGGATGAGGCCGTCATTGCAGTTCAGCACGTTCCTGGCCTGCCCCCACTGCGCGGGCACGGGCTTTGTCAAGAGCCACGAATCCCTGGCGCTCGAGATCATCCGCCTGTTGAACCTGGCGGTGTCCAGGGAGCATATCCGCCGCATCGAGTTGACGGTCCCGAAGGAAGTGGGGGAATTCCTCCAGAATGAGAAACGAACCGCCATCGCCCAGATCGAACAGGCGGCCGAGAAGCGGATCATTATCCACTCCTCCCCCGACTACACGGGCGAGCAGCGAATGTTGCTGTGTTTCAACGACCGCGGCGGGGAAGTGAAACTGTGACCGGCAGGGAGGCCGAAGACCGTGGAATTCGATCTTGACTATGCTCGGAATGTGATTCGGGCCGAGGCCGAGGCGATCGCGTCGATGACGCCGATCGTCAACGGCCGTTTCGCCAGGGCGGCGGAGATGATCTATCACTGCCGCGGGTCGTGTATCGTCAGCGGGATCGGAAAAGCCGGGATCATCGGCCGAAAGATCAGCGCCACGCTGGCTTCCACGGGCACGCCCAGCCATTTCCTGCACCCCGCCGAGGCCGTACACGGGGACCTCGGCCGACTTCGCCGGGAGGATATCGTGATGATTCTGAGCTACGGCGGCGAAACCGATGAGATCATCCGACTGATCAATCTCGTCAAGCAGCTTCAGATCACGCTGATCTCCATTACCGGGGACAGCGACTCGACGCTCAGCCGATGCAGCGACGTGGTCCTGTGCATGGGCAAGGTGTGCGAGGCATGTCCGCTGGGGGTGGCCCCAAGCGTCTCGACGACCTGCATGCTCACCATCGGCGACGCGCTGGCGTTCACCGTGATGAAGGCCCGCAATTTCAGCGTTGAAGACTACGTTCGTTTCCATCCCGGCGGCTCACTCGGCACGAAGCTGATGACCGTGGAGCAATCGATGATGTTCCGGCCGGGCGAGAAGCTCCCCATCGCGGGCGTCGAGGACTTGATTCGCCGGGTGCTGGAGAAGACCAACGACGTGAAACGCCACGGCGCGGTGATGATCGTGGACGCGGGCGGACGGCTCGCCGGGATCATCACGGATGCGGACCTGAGGAGGCTTCTCACCCGCGAGGGGGAGGCCGCTTTCGATCTTGTGGCAGGCGATGTGATGACCGCCGGCTGCAAAAGAATCCGGGCCGATGCGCTGGCGGCGGAGGCCACCGCCGTCTTCCACAAATACCGGATCGACGAATTGCCCGTTGTGGATGCGGACGACAGGCCCGTTGGACTGATCGACGTGCAGGACATCGTGATGATCAAGGTGGTGGGATAAGAATGGAATGCTGGGACAATGGAATACTGGGAACTTGCGGATCGTTCCCCATTATTCCAACATTCCATCATTTCATTGTTCCAGTGCTTCGATGATGAGTCGTGCTATGAACGAGAAACCGAAGCCCGATCTTGCTGCCATTGAGCTGCTCGTGCTGGATGTCGATGGCGTGTTGACCGACGGGCGCGTCATCATCCACAGCAACGGCGGCGAAAGCAAATGCTTCCATATCCTGGACGGGCACGGCATCCGGATGTGGCAGCGGGCCGGGCTCAGGGTCGCGCTGCTCAGCGGGCGGGTCTCCCAGGCAACCACCCGCCGGGCATGGGAATTGGAGATTCCGCACGTGATTCAGGACTGCCACGCCAAACTGCCTGCCCTGACCCACCTCCTCGCGGAGCTTGGGCTGCCGCCCGAGAGAGTCGCCTATGTGGGCGACGACCTGATGGATCTGCCGATCATTCGCCATGTGGGTTTCGGGGTGGCGGTGGCCAACGCCGTGGAGGAGATCAAGGAGCATGCGGACTACGTCACCGCCCGCCGGGGGGGCGAAGGGGCGGTGCGCGAGGTGATCGAGCATATTCTCAAGGCGTCCGGCCGGTGGGCGGGGCTGATGGAACGGTACCTGTCGCAGTCGTGAGCGGCGCAGACAAAATGGGCTTGAGCATACGCAAATTCGCTGTGGGCTTCGCCGCACTGATCGTGCTCGCGGGGATCTTTCTGCTCTACGTGCGCTATGACCGCACGCCGCCGATCGTCCTCGACGTTGCCCGGCCGGCGTCTGTGGCCGCCGCCGATGCGAACAGGCCGCAAACGCAGGAGACCGTCGGCACGATCGTTGGCGTCCGCGTCGGAAGCGTTCGGGAGACGGAGTTTCTGCACAGGGATGAGACCGGCCGGATCGACAGGAGGTTCGGCTTCCACGAGCTCTTGCACGAGCAAGGCGATCAGTGGGAGATCACCAAGCCGTATATGGACCTGTTTCTGCCTGCGGCCAGTTGCCGGGTGACTGCCGACTGCGGCCGGGTCCAGATCGATGACGTGTTGGGGCGCCCGATGACCTCCGACGCCATGTTCACCGGAAACGTCGTCATCCACTTGACTCCGACGGACTCGAATAACCCCTGGGAGTGTTTCATTCACCTCGACGATGTGGGTTTCCTGGCCGAGAAGTCGTTGTTCTCGTCTACAGGGGCTGTTCGGTTTCTTTCCCGCGACGTGCGGCTCGACGGCGCGGGCATGGAGTTGGTATACAACGCGTCCCGCAGCCGGGTCGAGTTGTTCCGCATTTTCGATCTCGACAGTCTACGTTTGAGGAGCAGCGAGGTGAGGAGGGCGACCGGCGTGGGTTCCCCCGGTTCGGAGGGACGCGTCGCGGATCTTCCTGCGACGGAGAAGGATTCCAGCGAGCTCTCCTCTGCTGACAGCCGCGGGCGCGGGGCAGCTTCGACCGACTCGAATGCGCCGCCGGTGGATGTGTACCAGTGCGTTTTTCGCAAGAATGTCCGCTTGGAGAGCCCCGACGGCGCGGTCCTCGCAAAGGACGTGCTCGCCATCAACAACATTCAGTGGTCTCGACGAGATGAACCTGCTCCCGCGCCTCTCCCTGCCGTCGATCCGAATGAGCCTGAGCCCGTCGCGCCGCCGGTGGCCAACGCCTTGAACACCACGGCCTCATCGCATGTGGCCATGAGTTCCATCCCGGAGGAGCTTTTTGATGTCGTAGTCACGTGCGACGGCGGCGCCGACATCACACTGACGAATAGCCCGGATGGGATTGGCGGGCGCGTCATGGCCGGCACGGGCGAGAATCCGCCTTCCGAGATTGCTCCCGAAGAGATTGCCTCCTCCGACCGCCAGCAGGTGGTGGCGCGACGTATCGACTACGATTTCTGCACGAACGATGCAATAATGCTTGGCCCGGTCGCGATGAGTTTTGCCATCGACCCCAACCGTCTCGGCGAGAGAGCGGGCGGCGAGCCCATGCCGGCTGTGGTGACGGCGCAGAAGGCGGTCCGGTTCCTGGCGGCGTCCAAGCAGGCCGTGCTGGAGGGGGACTGCACAGCCATGCTGCGCAAATCCGAGCCGAACGCCAATGATGAATATCGCCTCGCGGCCCCTCGCCTGACCCTGGATCTTGTGATCGACTCCAATATGCCGGGCGATGTTAAGGTGGATGTCCGCAAGTTCGTGGCCGACGAGGGGGAGAAACCGGCCGATTCGATCGATTCCGTTGCGAGTCCTCCTGTGGCCGTGCGTATGTGGCGGCGGGTCTCGGACAAACTCCTGGGCTGGGGCGCTCTCGATGCCCGCGAGCTGCAGTATGACGCGGATCCCGGCCGGTTCATGGCCTCCGGGCCCGGCATGATCTGGCTTCACAACAATGCCACGGTCCAATCCAAGGACGACCCGAACGTGATCCTCGAGCCGTGTTATGTCCGCCTGAGCAACTTCGACACCCTGACATACTGGTCGCTGTCGAAGCGGATCGTAGCCGGGGATGACGAGCAGCAACTCCGGGTCAATTATTTCCCCCTGGTCGAGGAAAAGCCCGGCCCGGAGACACAAGTCGTCGCCGGCCATGTCGAGGCGACGTTGCGGGAGATAGCACCGGGTCGGATGGACCTCGTCTCGCTCGTTGCCTCCAAGGGGATCGAGTATGACAGCGAGGCCGATCACCACCATTTCGCGGGCTCGGAGATGGTCTACGATCACGCCAGGTCCCTCATGACCATCCGAGGTGATGCGGTGCGTCCGTGTTATTTGAATGGCGTCCTCGTTGACGAGATCCTGCTGAATCCTAGGACCGGTCGAGTCGAGGCCCAAGTGCCCACAGCCACCGTCTTCCAGGTTGGGCCGTGATGCATTGTCGGGCAGATTGGAGGTGGCTGTGGCCGGCTTGGAGATGGACCATGAAGAAAGAACAACGCGTGATTTCTCTCGTTGTGGTGTTGATTATGGCTTGTGTTTGCGAGTCCTCGCAGAGCGTCTTGGGGCAGGGCGGCCAGATTCATCCGGGGGAAAACTTGGTTGCCCAGGGTCTGCCTCCGATCCCGACGTCGCTGGCCGGCGAGGTCCGGCGGTACACGGAGTCGCGTTCGGCGTCGCTGGCGGACTGGCATCCGACGGAGCGGTCGATCCTGATCTCCACGCGGTTCGCCAATACGGCCCAGATTCATCGTGTCCGACAGCCCGGCGGAGCCAGGACCCAGCTTACATTCTTCGATGAGCCGATCAACGGGGCTACCTACGAACCCAAGGCCGGCCGATACTTCCTGTTCGCCAAAGACGTGGGCGGCAACGAGTTCCGCCAGATCTACCGCTACGACGCGGCGGACGGGCGAGTGACGCTGCTTACCGACGGCGGGCGCTCGCAGAACGGCGGCATCGAGTGGAGCACCGGCGGCGACAGGATCGCCTATGGATCGACCCGCCGCAACGGAGCCGACCGCGATATCTATGTTATGGACCCTCTTGATCCCACGACCGACCGGCTCGTCCTGCAGGTTCCCGGCGGTGGCTGGCAGGTCCTTGACTGGTCGCCGAGCGACCGCGAGTTGCTCATCGGCGAGACGATCTCCATCAGCGATAGTCGCCTGTGGCTCCTGGACCTCCAGACCCGCGTCCAAACCCTGCTCACCGAGCCCGACTCGGAAAGCGTTTCCTACCGCAACGCTCAATTCAGCAAAGACGGCAAGGGCCTGTACCTGACTACGGACAAGGACAGCGAGTTTCAACGGCTGGCCTATATGGACCTGGCGACCAGGAAGATCGCTGTGTTTGTGGACTCGATCCCATGGGATGTCGAGGCGCTGGACCTCTCCCCGGATGGTCGGAAGATCGCCCTCGGGACAAACGAGGCGGGCATCTCGATGCTGTATCTGTTCGACATCGCAAGCCGCGAATTGCAGCGGGTCGACGCTGTCCCAACGGGCGCTGCTGGTGGCCTCAGGTGGCGCCCGACGGGAACGGAGCTGGCGTTCACCATCTCTTCAGCCAGATCGCCCTCGGATGTCTACTCCATCGACGTTGAGACGGGCGAGCTGTCCCGCTGGACGGAGAGTGAGCTCGGCGGGCTCGTCGCGACGGAACTGCCGGAACCCAGGCTCGTGAGCTGGACCAGCTTCGACAGGCGGGAGATCACCGGGTTTCTCTATGAGCCCTCCTCGTGCTTCTCCGGCAGACGGCCGGTGATGGTCGTCATCCACGGCGGGCCGGAAGGTCAGTCCCGGCCCGGCTTCCTCGGACGAAGCAACTACTTTCTGAACGAACTGGGTGTTGCCTTGCTGCTGCCGAACGTCCGAGGCTCGACCGGGTACGGCAAGACGTTCGTTACGCTGGACAACGGGATGAAACGCGAGGATTCGGTGAAGGACATCGGCGTTTTGCTCGATTGGATCGCGAAGCAGCCGAACCTCGACGCCTCGCGGATCATGGTCATGGGCGGCAGCTACGGCGGCTACATGACGCTGGCCTGTGCGACGCGCTACAGCGACCGCATCCGCTGTGCGATTGATATCGTCGGGATCTCCAACTTCAACACGTTTCTCAAGAACACGGAGAGCTACCGGCGCGACCTTCGCCGCGCCGAGTACGGCGATGAGCGAGACCCTGCCATGCAGGAATTCTTCGAGCGGATCGCCCCGCTGAGCAATGCGGCGAAGATTGCCAAACCTCTCTTCGTCGTCCAGGGCGGCAATGACCCTCGCGTCCCCCGTTCGGAGGCCGAACAGATGGTCGAGCGGGTCGCGAAGAACGGCACGCCCGTGTGGTATCTCATGGCCAAGGACGAAGGCCACGGCTTCCGCAAGAAGGAGAATGTCGATTTCCAGTTCTACGCCACGGTGCTGTTCGTCCGGCAGCACCTGCTCGGTCCATCGTGAGCCGATCACTCGATGGGGTCAAGATCAGATGGAACAGGGAGACATAGTTCTGATCCGGCTGACGCCCAGGGAAGTCCAGGACATCCTGTCGGGGATCCCCATGCGCGAATGCCGGGGGTATCCCTGTGCCGCGGGCAATCTGGTTCCGGGCGTTGTTGCGTGCTGTGCGATGGAAGGATACCACGCCGGGCAGGACTGGTTCTGGTGTGCGCCGCGACTCTTCTGCCATACCTCCCAGCGATTGATCGTGGGATCGGGTTGCTTCAAAGGCTCGCCCGTCTGCGGCATAGTGGAGATTGGGTACGGTGTGGCGGGCGCCTATGAAGGCAAGGGTTATGCATCCGCAGGCGTGGCCCGCCTCGTTGAGGAAGCATTCACCCACGGCGGCGTGGACGCGGTGATCGCGGAGACCTCCGTGCACAATCCCGCATCGCAGCGGGTCCTGGAGAAGAACGGGTTTCACCGATTTGGCCAGCGGGACGACCGCGAAGACGGGCTCCTTGCCCAATGGAGACGCGATTGCACCGTCAAGCACGCTCCATAACGCAACTTGTGTCGCTCCGGTGTCAGGTGTATACTGGGGCAGTGGTGAAGTGCATAGACCCTCCAGTTGCATACGGCACTCCCTCAAATCTTATAAATGCGCGGTTTTCACCGAGGAAAATGCGTGGATTCGCACACGAGGAGGCGATTCGTCGATCTCACCACAGGTGAAGTCCTGATCGCTCAGCCAACCTGTATCGCAGCCGGAATTATTCTACGAGATTCCGGGATTTTGTTCTGGATATAATGGACCTCTTTGGCTATACTTCGTGCGTACTACCGTCCAAGGCACAGAACAAGGAGGTCTCCATGAAGTATCCCCGATCCCAGGTCCAAAGTAAAGCCCACGCTCTGCCCGAATTGCGATTCGAGGATCAGACCCTGACGTCCTTCGCCGGGCTGGTCCTCTTCCAGAAGTTCTTCGCCAGTATCGATCTCAAGGGCCGACTGCG